>JAGBDS010000077.1 GCA_017937405.1 Oscillibacter sp. | reverse complement strand
TAGGGCTTGACTTTACCGCTTTGTCTGCTATAATGATAACGCTGTCTCTGAACAGCAGTTACAAATGAATCCACCTTGAATGCTTGACAGCTATGGAGAAGTCGCCTAGTTGGTCGAGGGCGCATGATTGGAAATCATGTAGGCCCCTAAAGGGTCTCGAGGGTTCGAATCCCTCCTTCTCCGCCACAAGAAAATCCTGCAATCATTGAGATTGCAGGATTTTTTCTTGTTTTTATTCCCGAAAATAGCTACTATTTTTCGGGTTTTTGAGATACAAACAAACGTTCCAAATCGGTGAGAATTGTTGATAAAAAGTAGTCAATATGTAGTCAGGTCATTGCTGGATTGCCGGCTCCAGCCCCACAGCCATCAGCTTGGCGTCAAACCCGCCGCCCCGGTAGACAAACACCAGGGTACGCACCTGCTCATGGGTCAGGTTGATGATGTCGCCGTTGCCCGCAGGGTCACTGCCGTCGCCCTGGATGATGCCGGCAGTCATCAGGTCGTTGATGATGGGACGGAACTTCTCCGGGATGTCTTTCAGGTATGTATATCTCATCACATTGTCCTCCGTTTCTTCCACGTCATATGATGGCCTGAACGCGCCGACGATCACCTTATTGCTGCGGGGACGGCGCTGCACTTGGCCGCCGTCTGCATCGTTTCCAGCCCCGGTGTTTCCTTCAATAGCCATGATCCCGCCGCCTGCAAGCTGCTCCACGATGCCGCAGTGGTCCGTGGCCCCGCCGCCTGGGAAATCGTAAATCACAACATCCCCCGGCTGGTAATTGGATGTCACCCACCGCCCGGCGGCCTGGGCTGCCCGCATGAAGGTCCCGCAGGACGCCGTTTTGACAGGCAGAGCCGCCCCGGCCTGGGCAAACACCCACTGGATGAACATCATGCACCAGGGCTGTCCATCCAGACCGTACCAGGCGCCGTATTTGGTTCGGTTGGAGCCCGCCGGGGATTCCTTGCACCCCAGCTCAGAGCGGGCAACTGATAAAATATCCTTAGCTGTTGCCATTTCCGCCACCTGCCAGACCTTTCATATGCTTGATCAAATCCTCATACAGGCCGTCGTATCCGTTCATTGCCACATATGCTACCACAAGGCCAGCGACCGCGCCGCCAGCGTACCAATACCAGGTTGCCGCCACAGAAAACACCTGCAAATAGGCTGCAGTGGCCAGCAGCGTCAGAGACACCGCCACCACCGGAGCAATGAGCTTGGCGTGGGTAGCAAATGCCTCGCACAGGCCCTTGATGACGTTGGTGATCATGTTGGTCAATGCCACCAGCAGCGGCAGCACCATCAGAATTGTTACGATGTTCATATGTACTCCTTTCACAAATCCGTGTCCGAATCGGACACAGCATCTCCCGCTGTGCCTACCGCGGGACCATTCCACTGTTCCGCGGCTGACACACCCAGGGCGGCGTCATAGACGATGCCGCCTTTTGTGTTTTCCGCCTTGCTCTTGTTGAAATATGCCCCCAGCACAACGCCTGTGACGGCCTGTAAGGCCCCGATAAGGGTGGTTAGGTATGGGAGCGCCCCCTGGAACTGACGCACGATAGCGAGGCCGCAGAGAGCCAGCACGGCCAAAGTTGCCACCGCGTCCATCAGCAGGACGCCCAGGGCGATCACCTTGCTGGTGGCCGGGCCATGGGGCTTGTCCAGACGCTTGCCGCTCATCCCGGCACCTCCCCGTGAGCTTTCTGGTTGAGGTGCTTGTCTAACTTATCCAGCGCATCATGCACCGGGCCGTCACAGCCCTGCTCCGCCAGCCCCTGCAAACAGGCCTTGATTCCGTAGCACAAAAGCGTCTGCTCCGTCTGGATATCCTTGATGAGCTTGCTCTGCCTTTTGTCCCGCTCAACGAACTTGTAGAGGGCAACCAGAGCGCCGCCGATCACTGCCAGGGAACCAATGAGCTTTGCAAGGGAGTTGATGGTCTCGATGTCGATGTACATAGGATGATTCCTCCGCGTATATCAGTTTTACAAATTCCGACTTGGTGTCGTGCAGAAAAAGCCCCCGCCCCGGAGGACAGGGGCCTGTCAGTTACTCGGCGTCAGCGGTGCCGCCGAATTCGGTGGGGACCAACTCCGGCAGGCCGCACTCGTTGACAAGGATGTCTGCCACCTGGGGCTTGAGCTTTGCGGGAACCGCCGCAAACTCAGTCTTGCCCAGGATCACACGCTGCGCAAACAGCATTGCCATCATCTCCGTACCTCCTTCCAACCAGAAATATAAGTACAGCGCCACCGTGGCGCAGAACTTACGCATAGACGATGTTTGCCAGCTCTACGATCAGCTCTTCCTGGAATTCGTTCTGGTCGCTGAGAGCGGATACCTGCTCCTTCAGAAGCTTGTTCTCCGCCGCCAGCTCCTCATTGCTGGGCGGCGCTGCCGGCGGCCGCTCGTCCTCCGGGACGCGCTCCACAGTGACGCTTCCGGGCCACGCTTCGGCCTGGGCCAGAGCGAGGTTATCCTCCCACACAGTGGTGGAGACTTTTTCCTTCTGTGATGATGTCCCCCGGACATCTCGGCACTAGCGTCCTTGCCCAGCACGTTCACATGCAGGTGCACCGCACTGCCCATCATCTCGCTGACATCCACGGTGCCGTGGAGCATCTGGGCTCCGTCACCCATAAGGGCGATGTGCTCGGGCCGCACGCCCAGGGTGATGGTCTGGGACGCCACACCGTTCTTCGTCAGAGCGGCCTGCTTCTCCTCACTCAGTTCCACCTGGATGCCGCCCACGGTCACGGCGTACTTGCCCTCTGCCTTCACCAGCTCGGCGTCGAAGAAGTTCATCTGGGGCACGCCGATGAAGCCGGCCACGAACAGGTTGGCAGGGTGGTCAAAGACCTCCTGGGGGGTTCCTACCTGCTGGATAACGCCGTCCTTCATAATGACGATGCGGTCACCCAGGGTCATGGCCTCGGTCTGGTCATGAGTCACGTACATGAACGTCGTGTCGATCTTCTGCCGCAGCTTGATGATCTCCGCACGCATCTGGTTGCGCAGCTTGGCGTCCAGGTTAGACAGGGGCTCGTCCATCAGCAGCACCTTGGGCTCCCGGACGATGGCACGGCCGATGGCCACGCGTTGCCGCTGACCGCCGGACAGGGCCTTGGGCTTCCGGTCCAGATACTGGGTGATGTCCAGAGCCTCGGCAGCCTCCCGCACCCGCTTGTCGATCTCGTCCTTTGGGAACTTCCGCAGCTTCAGGGAGAAGGCCATGTTCTCATAGACCGTCATGTGGGGGTACAGAGCGTAGCTCTGGAACACCATGGCGATATCACGGTCCTTGCTTTGTTCTGGGAATAGCCAGTGAAAGAATACCTTTAAATATCCAAACCTCCATAATATCCATGTATTTCCGCTCTGTTTTGTTGTTTTTCCAACAGATTTACTTCGGTGCACATCGTATACTGTGTCCGTCACATCAAGGAACCATCGGCGGAGGCGCAACGCCCCGCCCACGGAACATATGGAGGTATATTCATGGAACACAACATGTTTTGCTATCAGTGCCAGGAGACCGCCGGCTGCGCCGGTTGCACCCGGGTTGGTGTCTGCGGAAAAACGCCGGACGTGGCGGCCATGCAGGACCTGCTGGTCTACGTGACCCGGGGTCTTGCCGCCGTGACCACCCAACTGCGGGCCGAGGGGACAGCGGTGGACGCCCAAGTGAACTACCTGGTCACCTGGAACCTGTTCGTCACCATCACCAACGCGAACTTCGACAAGGAAGCCATCGTGTCTCGTATCCGGGAGACACTGGATGTAAAGCAGGAACTGTTGACCCTGGTCATGGACAGCTCTGCCCTGCCCGAAGCTGCCCACTGGACGGCGGAGGAGTCTGCGTTTGAAGCTAAGGCCGCACAGGCGAGCGTGCTGTCCACGGAGGATGAGGACATCCGCTCCCTGCGGGAGCTCATCACCTACGGCTTGAAGGGCCTGTCCGCTTACTCCAAGCACGCCAACGCCCTGCTGCGGGAGGACGGCGAAGTGGACGCCTTCCTGCAGCGGGCTCTGGCTGCCACACTGGATGACAGTCTGACAGCGGATGATCTGGTAGCCCTGGCGCTGGAGACCGGCAAGTATGGTGTCAGCGGCATGGCGCTACTGGACAAGGCCAACACCGAGGCCTACGGAAATCCGGAAATCACGAGAGTGAATATCGGCGTGGGTAAAAATCCCGGTATCCTGGTCTCCGGCCACGATCTGCGGGACCTGGAGCTGCTGCTGGAGCAGACCCAGGGTACCGGTGTGGACGTGTACACCCACTCCGAGATGCTCCCGGCCCACTACTACCCGGTCTTCAAAAAGTATCCCAACTTCGTGGGCAACTACGGCAACGCCTGGTGGAAGCAAAAGGAGGAGTTCCAGCAGTTCAACGGCCCCATCCTCATGACCACCAACTGCATCGTGCCGCCGAAGGACAGCTACAAGGACCGGCTGTACACCACCGGGGCAGCAGGCTATCCCGGCTGCACGCACATCGGCGAGGAGAAGGACTTCTCCGCCCTCATCGAGCTCGCCAAGCGCTGCGCGCCTCCCACGGAGCTGGAGCGGGGCGAAATCATCGGCGGCTTTGCCCATGCCCAGGTGATGGCTCTGGCGGACAAGGTTGTGGAGGCCGTCAAGAGCGGCGCTATCCGCAAATTCGTGGTCATGGCAGGCTGCGACGGCCGTGCCAAGAGCCGAGACTACTACACGGAGTTCGCCAAGGCTCTGCCCAAGGACGCCGTCATTCTCACTGCCGGCTGCGCCAAGTACAAGTACAACAAGCTGGACCTGGGCGAGATCGGCGGCATCCCCCGGGTGCTGGACGCGGGCCAGTGCAACGACTCCTACTCTCTGGCGGTCATCGCCCTGAAGCTGAAGGAGGTCTTCGGCCTGGAGGACATCAACGACCTGCCCATCGTCTACAACATCGCCTGGTACGAGCAGAAGGCGGTCATCGTGCTGCTGTCTCTGCTGTATCTGGGAGTGAAGAACATTCACCTGGGCCCCACCCTGCCGGCCTTCCTCAGTCCCAATGTGTCCAAGGTGCTGGTGAAGCGCTTCGGCATCGCCGGTATCGGCACCGTGGAAGACGATCTGGCGCTGTTCTTTGGAGAGAAGAAATCCTGACCCTGGTAAGCAAAAAGGAACGGCAGACTGCCGTTCCTTTTTTAACGCGTTTTATGCAAGCGGCCCTGCTCCGGTCAGGGCTCGTCGCCGTCCAGCCGCTCGATGCGAAAGATGTTCAGCGTATCCACATCCGGGCAGCAAAACACAGCCGTCCCTTTCTCCTGGCCGGGGATCTCGCCGCCATATCGAAGGATGTCCACATAGGGAAAGGCCACATGCATGGCCATGGGGCAGAGCTGGCCCCGCTCTGTGTCAAAATCATAGCTGTCGCCCACGCGGTGTCCCCGGTGGCAGCCCACAGGGCCTTTCCTCTCCACCAGCGTAATTCTGATTTTCGGTCTGCTCATCCGTCAATGACCCCCAGACAACTGCTGATAGGAAGCCCCCTGTACTTGTCCGGGGCATTCCGGTTCAGCTCGATCATGTTTTTCACGGCGTCCATGGCCTTTTGGGTGCTCTGGGCCAGCGGCTCCCCCGCCAGCACCTTTCCCATCAGCACCGCAGAGAACACGTCGCCGGTACCGGGGAAGCGGACTGGAATCTCCTCAAAGGGCAGGAGGAAATACTCGTCCCGCCGGTGGTCGTAGCCCACCACCGCGTGTTCGCCGTCTACCAGCGCGCTGGTGATGACCACGGACTTGGCGCCGATCTCCCGTAGCTTCATAACCAGCGCCTTGGCCTCCTCCCTGGACATTCCGTCTTTCTGATACGGCACATTGGCAAGATAGGCGGCCTCCGTATAATTGGGGACCACATAATCAGCAACAGTGGTCAGCTCCCGCAAATGGGCCGCCGTCTGCTCCGTCACACCGTTATAGAGGCTTCCCTCGTCGCCCATGATGGGATCCACAAAGATCATCGTCCCGTCGGCAGAGCGCTGCTTGCAGAAGTCAGCGATCAGCTTTGCCTGCTGCTCCGACACCACAAACCCCGTTGATATGGCGTCGAACTGAAAGTCCAACTCCTGCCACACCGCCAGCGTGTCCCGCATATAGTCCGTCGTTTCCAGGATGCGGAATTTCCCGTAGTCCAGCGTATTGGAAACCAATGCCGTAGGAAGATTGCAGACATGGCAGCCCATGTACGTCAGCACCGGAATCATGGCGGACAAGGCCACATTTCCATACCCGGCCAGATCATTGATCAGTAAAACCTGCTTTTTCAATCACAGCACCTCATTTGCGCTTTGGATTGGCTGGAAACCAGCCTTTTTTCACCCGTTCCTCCTGCTCAAACAGTTCCTTGATGCTCCACAGGCAACTGATGCCCAAAATGGCCACCAGGATGCTGACGATGGCGTCAGAGATCCACAACGACCCCAGCAGCAGCGCCAACCCTGCCACCAGGAACACCGGCCAGCAGCGCTTGGTAAAATAATACTCCGCCTTGATGACGATGGGATGGAACAGGCCGATCAGCAGGAATGTGACCACTCCCACCAAAATACCGTTGAAATTCATCTGCATCTCTCCTCAGCCGTAGGAATGGAGGCCCGGCAGCAGGGTATTGACGCCGATGAAAGTGAACAGCACCACCGGGACGGCGATGACAGTGAACCAGGCCATGACCTTGCCGCTCCGCTTCTTCCGCATCCGCAGATGCAGATAGATAGCATACAGAATCCACGTGATAAGCGCCCAGGTCTCCTTGGGATCCCATGTCCAGAAGGCGGACCACGCCTGCTCCGCCCAGATGGCGCCGGAGAGGATGACCACTGTCAGCAGCAGGAAGCCCAGCGCCACCAACCGGTAGCACAGATAGTCCATCTGGGAGAGCCGCGCACTTTCACACTCCCGCTTTTCCAGCAGCAGATACCGCACTCCGCCGCAGCCCGCCAGCACGAAGGCGGCATAGGAGAACACGGCGGAGCCGATATGCAGGCCGAACCAGGCACTACGCAGGGCGGGCATCAGCTCCGTGATTTCCTTGGGCTGGAGGGCCGCATAGGACAGCACCAGGAACACCATGGGCATGGCCACGGCGGAGACCCACTCCGCCCGGAACTTCATCCGCAGGACAATGAGCATCACCGCGATGCCCCAGGCGAAGGCCGTGGCAAACTCAAACTGGTTGGACAGCGGCAGCCGTCCGGCGGCGATGCCCCGGGCCACCAGATAGGCGGTGTTGCAAACCGCGCCTGCCACGAAAAGCCACCAAGCGGCCTTGGTCACCGCCTCTTTTTTGAACACCATGCCGCCGAACTCCAACACAACGGCAGCGAGATACAGGGCAAGCCCCGCAAAAAACAAAATGTTCAGCATTGTTCATCCTCTTTTCTGATCTCAGTTTCCAGCAGGGCTGACAACTCCAGCTCCAGTCCCTGGGGCTTGGGGCCGCCCACAGCATAGCCGTCCTCCCGCACCGTCACGATGACCGGCGTCTGGAAGAAACAGAACCACAGTCCCGCGATCATCAGCACAAAGGCGGCGCACAGCAGGGCGTTGACCAGCGTGGGCGTCCGCTTGATGCGCAGGCCCGGATACTCCACGGGGTCATCAAAGGTGAAGTCCACCCCCGCTACGGACACCGTCTCCCCGGGGAATACCATCACTGGGGTGTACACGCCGTCAGAGGCCAGCAGGATCTGGTACACCGGGTCCTCATAGGCGCCGGAGGTCTGGGTGATGAGGGTGAAGTTCCCGTTCTCATCCCGGATGTAGCCGGGGTACAGCGCCTCAAACCAGACGCCGTTGGTGCCATCCAGGGACAAAAAGCACATGGAATCCAAGGTAAAGCTGTCCTCGCCGCCGGTGGCGGTATTGCGGACGGTCACTGCTCCGGCGGTGCCGTAGGTCTGCTGGTAGATCTTATAGCCGCCGAAGGCATAGGGGTGGTTGACGCTGATGCGCTCCGGACCTCCCGTGCGGCCGTCCGGCAGGGTAACGGTGATGACGCTGGCATAGTCCAGCTCCCCGGTCTCATTTTCAATATGGAAGGACTCCACGCCGATGGCGGTGCCGTCCGCCATGGTCAGCGCCTGACCGGGCATACAGGTCTGGTCCGTCACCGTGGGCAAATAGATGGCCGCCGCTCCGAACAGCACCGTCAGCAGGATGGCCAGATGGGTCAGGAAGGAACCGTACCACCCAAGGGAGTTTTTCGTATAGATGGTGGCTTCACCGCACTCTGTTTTTTTGTAATGCCGACCCTCCAGGTGGATCCGCAACTGCTCCGCGCCCGCAGGCGTCAGATGTACCTGCGTCTCCAGCTTGGCGGCGTTGGCCGGAGCGTTTTTCGCCGCCTTCACCACCCGCCGGATGCGCACCAGAGAGCACAACACCAGATTCAGGCACAGCAGCACCAGCAGCGTGATGAAATACCAGCTATTGAACACATCGTCCAGTCCCAGCGCCAACAGCGGGCCGTGCCAGCCGGGATAGGTCTGCACGTACCACGACGGGTCATTTCCCTGCGCGATCAGGGAGCCTGCCAGACTGCAGATCAGGATCAGCACCAGCAGCACCATGCCGAAGGCCATGGAGCGCAGGAATTTCAGAACTTTTTTCAGCAAATTTCTCGCCTCGCTTCAAAAAAGTGCCGTCCGCCAAGGAGCGGACGGCGCTTTTTGCACAGAATCACCGCTTGAACATACCCATGGCCTGGTTGGCCAGCGCTTCCGCCTTGTTCAGGCAGTCCTTGTCCAGCGCGGAGTTGTGGGCGCCCTCGCTGTTCTCTACGAAGACGAAGTCCCAGTAGAACTGCGCGTCACGGGCCACGGCACGGATGGCGTCCAGCTCCTCCTCGGTGTAATTGCCGCTCTCGATGGCGTCCACCAGCTTCTCCGTCAAAGCCTCCAGCTCATAGCCCACGGCGTAGGTCCGCCGCTCGGTCTCCTCCTGGATGGCCCGCACCTGACCCTTCAGATCGGTGTGGCACTGGGCGCAGGTGTTCTCCATCAGGGCGTCGTTCTCCAGGGGGCTGATCCAGGTGTGGCTGATGTAGGTGGTGCCGTCCGCCGCCGTGGCCTCGCCCATGTGGCAGTCGGCGCAGGTGAAGGTATCGGCATGGACGCTACCGGCGCCCATGTACGTCTCAAACTCCGGGTGCTGGACCTTGATCTGCCGCACGCCCGTCCGGGGATTCGTGTAATCCGCGAAGGGCTGGCCGTCCACGATGGTGCGGTTGTAGTAGTCCAGAATGGCGTCGGGCGTCATGGTGTCCAGATTCTGATAAGGCAGCGTGGTGGCCTTGGTGCCGGGGGCAAAGTAATACTCCACATGGCACTGGCCGCAGGACAGCGTCCGGGCATCCACCTTATCCAGGTCCGCGCCCATGGCGTCGGACAGGTAGGTGTGGGTCACCACCAGCTCATCGCCGGTGTTGGCGTGGCAGTTGTAGCAGCTGATGGGCTCGTTGATCTCCTTCAAGGCATCCTCAAAGGGGATCTGATAGGCCGCGTCGCCCAGTTCGTTCACCATGGCGGTAAAGTCCGGGGTCTTGCAGCTGAAGCAGTTGGCAAGGGCGTGAGGCCGTCCGGTGGAGGTCACATCCTCCACGGTGTAGACATGGCCACGGGCGCTGCCGTAGAACTTGGAGAACGCCATGCCCTCATAGATGATGGGGATCATAGGATAGTCCTTGGTATAATCATGGACCTCGGTGTTCTCCTCATTCGCCATGTAGGAGGCGTAGATCTCCGGGTACTCCGCCGCCCAGTCCTGGGCGGTCTTGACGGTCACGCCGGAGCCGGTCTGCACCACCTGGGCTGTGCGGAAGCCCGTCTCCTCACTCTGTTCCGCTGTTTCCGAAGGGGCAGGGGTCTCCGGGGCCGGTTCTTCGGCCTTCTTCTGACAGGCGCAGAGGCTCAGCACCATCAGCGCGGTCAGAAGCAGCATCCAAAACTTTTTCATCTTATCCCTCCTGTGGTTTGAATAGGCCCATGGCCTGATTCAGCAGCGCCTCAGACTTGTTCAGGCACTCCTTCGCCAGAGCGGAGTTGTGGGCACCCTCGCTGTTTTCCACGAATACGAAATCCCAATAGAACTGCGCGTCACGGGCCAGAGAACGGATGGCGTCCAGCTCCTCCTCGGTGTACCGGCCGCTCTCCACGGCCTTGACCAGCTTCTCCGTCAGGCCCTCCAGCTCATAGCCCACGGCGTAGGTTCGCCGCTCTGTCTCGGCCTGGATGTCCGCCACTTCCTTGACGAGGTCCGTGTGACATTCGGCGCAGGTGCCTTCCAACAAACTCTTGTTCTCCAGGGGGCTGATCCAGGTGTGGCTGATGTAGGTGGTACCGTCCGCCGCTGTGGCTTCGCCCATGTGGCAGTCGGCACAGGTGAAGGTGCCCGCGTGGACGCTACCCTCACCCATGAAGGTCTCAAATTCGGGATGCTGCACCTTGATCTGCCGCACACCAGTCCGGGGATTCACGTAGTCGGCGAATACCTGGCCGTCCACCTTGGTGTGATTGTAATAGGCCAGAATGTTGTCCGGCGTCATGGTGGCAAGGCTTGTGTAGGGCAATGTGGTGGCCTTGGTGGTGGGATGGAAGTAATACTCCACATGGCACTGGCCGCAGGACAGCGTCGCCGCCTCCACGCCCTTCAGTTCCTCCCCCATGGCATCCGACAGGTATGTATGAGTCACAACCAGCTCGTCGCCGGTGTTGGCGTGGCAGTTATAGCAGCTGATGGGCTCGTTGATCTCCGCCAGCACATCCTCAAAGGGTAGCCGGTAGGCCGCGTCGCCCAACTCATTCACCATGGCGGTGAAGTCCGGGGTCTTGCAGCTGAAGCAGTTGGCAAGGGCGTGAGGCCGTCCGGTGGCGGTCACATCCTCCACGGTATAGACATGGCCCCGGGCGCTGCCGTAGAACTTGGAGAAGGCCATGCCCTCGTAAATGGTGCCGATCATGGGATAGTCCTTGGTATAGTCGTGGACCTCCCTGTTTTCGCCGTTTGCCAGATAGGAGGCGTAAATCTCAGGATACTTGGAAGCCCAGTCCTGGGCGGTCATCACGGTGACGCCGGAGCCTGTCTTGACCACCTGGGCACGGCGCTTGACGCCGGAGCTGCCGGAGCCGCCGGAGGGTGCAGCACTCTGGCCCAGAGGCGGGATGTCCGTCGCCTTGGAGGGGTCCAGGAAGGGCTGCGCCGCTTCCACCGCCCGGTTCACGCAATCCGCCACCGTTTTGGAGGTGATGGTGGCGCCGGTCACGGCATCCACATTCTCACCGATGGTAAAGGTGCCGGGATAGCCGATGAACTGGCCCCAGAAATACTGCTCCTCCACCATGTCGCCAAGGCCTTCTGTCTCCTTGTGCTTGGCAGGGTCGATGTACACGCCGGCCACCTGGCCGCTGTGTCCCACGCCCACCTGCACCTGCATGGGACCGTTGCGTCCCTGGCCGGTGACGTAAACCACCACACCGGCATCGGAGGTATACAGCTCGTCGATGCCTTCGGGCGCGGTCTCCTGCTGCTTCGTAGTGGCGCCGGGCAGGACGCCGCCGAACTGCAGGTCCTCAGGCCGTCCGTCATCCACAGGCGGGTTGATAAGGTCCCGGACGAAATAGCCGCCCTTGTTCACAGCGCTGCACACCGCGCCGGAGCTGACCGTAGCGCCGGTGATGGCGTCCACATTATTGCCGGGCTGCACCGGGATGCTGACACCGGCAAACTGCGCCTGAAACTCCGGATTCTTGGTCCGGGCGCCCACGCCGGGGGTCTCCGAGAATTTGGAGCCGCCCACGCTGATGCCGGTAACAACACAGTCCAGATCGAGGCCCGTCTGCACCTCGATGGGGCCGCCGAAGCCGGAGACCGTGGTCTGCACCACATAGCCGATCATCTGGCCGTCCTTCATGGCTGCATAGCAATTGTCCACGCCGCTGTCGGCGGACAACTCCAGCATCTCAAAAGAATCCGCCGCTGCGAAAACAGACCGCCGCGCGGCATCTGCGGCTTCTGCCGCCCGTTGCGCGATAGGGCCTTCCGTGACATGGTTCACAAAGCCCAGCATACCGCCGACGATTACACACAGAATCGCCAGTCTTGCCCAGGATGGCACTCTGATTTTCAAGGGGAATCACCTCTTTAAATAACGCGTCAAAGCACTCGCATTTTTTAGATTTATCCATGTTACATTGTACAAGGGTGCTAAATTTTTGTCAATGTTTTCTTGTGTTGGGTCTGTTTGCTATATCACGCAGATAGTTTATAGAAATTGGGATTTTCTTTTATGTGACCGCAGACTCTTTCATTGTTATCATTCGTCTTGTTAATTTACTTCCCCACCATCTGATGGGGCGGGGTAGTACAGGGCAAGTTGCCTGAGTCGGAAAGAGTCTCTTGACAATCGTTTTGTTTCAAGCTACTATCACGGAAACAAGGTTTACTCTCGAGAAAAAGTCCCGGCTCCGCTTGATTCGGCGGAGCCGGGGCTTTGACCAATACGCTGACCAATATCAGAAAATCAGCGGGTGGACACAGTGGACAAAGCAGCGCTTTGTACCCGCAGAAACCGGGGCCAAAAGTGCCGAAAAGCACCCAATAGCAGGGCTTTGACGACGCGACGTATCTTCACACGCAGGAGGTCACATAACAATTACTCCCGCTGACTTTATGCCTCTGCTTACTATAGATTTGACCCTTACCACGGTAAAACCGGTCGGCACGCACTGACATCACATAAAATATATTTCTCAAAAAAGCTTGGAATTGCAGTACTTAGCGGCACATGGAGAGATGCCCCGGCAGATGGTAAAATCCAGTATATACCAGTTCGAATCCCTCCTTCTCCGCCAAAGAAAAATCCCGGAACCGCAACGGTTCCGGGATTTTTTCATATTTCTTGACCCTTACGGGTTTTTAACGATTTTTGAGGAGCAGTTCACCCGGATACTTTCTGGATGAACTGCTCCATCGGGTCTGCGGGCCGGTGGCGCACCTTCCGCCATACATCAACAAGTCCCCATGTCTAAAGGTAGCGGCTTTACAACGCATTGGGGTAATTATCAATGCTTATCCGGGAAACAGGGCCGTTTATTCATGGACATGGAACATGGTCTCCAGAACCTCATTCTCCGTAATTCCGCCAAAATAGTCCTGCAGCGGATACCGTTCCAGCACAGTAGCCACATCCTCTCTGCGGAACGCGCAGCCGCGGAGGGCTGCTGTCAGCCCGTCCAGCGGGCAGCGGGAGAGGAAGTCCCCGTAAAAGGCAATATCCGTCAGAAGTCCTTTCTCCACAGCGGCATGGACCTCCAGACATCCGCCGTCCCAATACCGCTTATTGACCATATCGTATTTGGGAGAGCGGCCGAAGTTCCACGCCCAGGTGTCGTACTTGCTCCGCTTGAGGTCGCTGACATGCTCCAGCTCCCCGGCGGACAGCGTCCCCGCCGTCAGGCCGTCTCCGGCCAGAGCGGTTTTCAGATACTCCCAGAAGGCCGGAAGTTCCATGTCCGTACCAAGAAACTCCCGGATGTTCCCGATTCGGCTCCGCACGGACTTTGCACTTTTGGATCGGAATTTTTCAGGGTCCACCTGCAGCGCCCCCGCCACCATGCTGGGATTTGCGTCAAAAAGTAAGGTCCCGTGATGCAGGATGCGGTTTCTGAAGAGCCGCTGCGCCGTGCCGGAGACCTTTTTCCCCTCCACAAGGATGTCGTTCCGTCCAGAAGCCTCCGCCTGCAATCCAAGCCCCCGCAGTGCATTGACCACCGGCACGGTGAAGCGCTCCATGGTCAGCCGCTCCGCATCGCCGGCGTCGGTGATAAACGAATAGTTCAGATTTCCCAGGTCGTGATAAACCGCTCCTCCGCCTGTGGTACGGCGCACCACATGAATGCCGTGCTCCTCCACAAACGCCCGGTTGATCTCCGCCTCCGCATTCTGATTCTGGCCGATCACGATGGTGTTATCGTTCTGCCAAAGCAGCAGATAGTCTCCATCCAGCCGGTTGGTCAGGACATACTCCTCAAAGGCCAGATTATAGCAGGGGTCCTGAGACCCGGTCTCCAAATAAGTCACGTGTTTGCCCATAGTTCCCTCCAGCGGTAAGAATACGCCGCAATAATTCCTTCAATGATTGCTTCATTATATCATCCCCACCAGGGAAGTCAAACCTCGCCTTCGCAGTCTCTGCCAATCTGAAACCCTCCCCGCCGTTAAAAAAGAGGCGGAATATTTCCGCGTCCTCCCGTTGATTTTCCCGGCCTCCGTGCTAAAATAAGGAAAACAGCATGAAGGAAGTGACCTCCCATGAAAACCGGTCTGGTCCTGGAGGGCGGCGCCCTGCGGACCATTTTCTCCTCCGGCGTGTGCGACGCCTTGCTGGACAAGGAGCTGCCCTTACCGGACTATACGGTGGGCGTCTCCGCCGGCATCGCCTACGGCGTCAGCTACCTCTCCCGGCAGAGCCGCCGGAACCTGAAGCTGGTGACGACCTACGCCAACGACCGCCGCTACATGGGCTGGCGGAACATGGCCGACCGCAAGAACCGCTCCTATTTCGGATTGAAATTCGCCTATGAGACCATTCCCAACCAGCTTCTGCCCTTCGACTATGACACCTTTGAAGCCTATCCCGGCACGGTGGAAGCGGTGGTCACCAACCTGAACACGGGAAAGGCCGAATACCTGCCCGTCCCCCGGCGGGACGCCCACAACCTGCTGCTCCAGGCTACCTGCGCCATCCCCCTGATGTTTCCCATCATCGAGCTGGACGGCCAGCCCTATCTGGACGGCGGCTGTGCCGACGCCATTCCCTGGCGCCGCTGCTTTGAGGTGGGCTGTGACCGGGTAGTGGTCATTCTGACCTGGGAGCGGGATTACCGCAAGGAGAGTGACGGTTCCCTCCGCATGATCCAGCGGCTCTTCCGCAAATACCCCAACTTCGTGGAGACCATGCGCACCCGGTATGAGCGGTACAACGCCGATCGGGAGGAATTGTTCGACCTGGAGGCTCAGGGGAAGGTGCTAGTCATCGCCCCGGAAGACACCCTGGGCTGCAGCCGCACGGAAAAGGACCTGGAAATTCTGCGGGCCCTGTGGCAGTCCGGCTACTTCGCCGGGACCCGCCGTGCCGGGGAGATTCAGTCATTCTGGACAAACGAATAAACTCACATTTCCCAAAAGCGGCGCCGAAACAGGCGCCGTTTTTCTTGCAGGCAAACGCTTTCAGTTTATAATGATTACACAAAGAATTAATGTAATTTTGACTTATCGCACAAAATATTTCGTAAATTTTGCATTTGTTGATTCCGCCCATTTCTACCGTCAACTCTTACATATATAATAAGTGTGTCACATAGATTGAACCGCGCCATTTTCTCGGCGCAAACACCGATAAAGGAGTATCGTCATGGATATCTTTTCCTTATTTACTCTTTGCGGCGGCCTGGCCTTTTTCCTCTACGGCATGACCACCATGTCCAAGAGCCTGGAGAAAATGGCCGGCGGCAAGCTGGAGCGGCTGCTCAAGCGCATGACCTCCAACCCCTTCAAGAGCCTGCTGCTGGGCGCGGGCATCACCATCGCCATTCAGTCCTCCTCCGCCATGACGGTGATGCTGGTGGGCCTGGTAAACTCCGGCGTCATGGAGCTGGGCCAGACCATCGGTGTCATTATGGGCTCCAACATCGGCACGACCCTGACGGCGTGGATCCTGTCCCTGGCGGGCATTGAGAGCGAGAGCGTGTTCGTCAACCTCCTCAAGCCGGAGAACTTCTCCCCCGTTATCGCCCTGGTGGGCATCATCCTCATCATGGGCTCCAAGAAGCAGAAACGGCGGGATATCGGCCGCATTATGGTGGGCTTCTCCATCCTGATGTATGGCATGGAGCTGATGAAAAATTCCGTCAGCCCCCTGGCGGATATGCCGGAGTTCTCCAGCCTGCTGACCGCCTTCAACAACCCCCTGCTGGGCGTGCTGGTGGGTGCCGTGTTCACCGGCGTCATCCAGTCCTCCGCCGCGTCAGTGGGCATTCTGCAGGCCCTGGCCATGACTGGCTCCATCACCTACGGCATGGCCGTCCCCATCATCATGGGCCAGAACATCGGCACCTGCGTCACCGCCCTCATCTCCTCCATCGGCGTCAACCGAAACGCCAAGCGGGTCTCCGTCATCCACATCTCCTTCAACGTTATCGGCACCGTGGTGGGCCTCATCCTGTTCTATGGCGGCAATATGCTGTTCCACTTCCCCTTTATGAACGCTGCCGTGGGCGCCGTGGGCATCGCCTTCTGCCATACCATTTTCAACGTATTCACCACGGCGCTGCTCCTGCCCTTCTCCCGCCAGCTGGAAAAGCTGGCGCGGAGGGCGATCAAGGCAGAGGACAAGTCCGAGCAGTTCGCCTTCCTGGATCCCCTGCTGCTGCGGACTCCCGGCGTTGCCATCAGCGAGTGTGTCTCCATGACCAACCGCATGGGCGCTGTGGCCCATGAGAACCTGCTGGACGCCGTCCGCCAGCTGTCGGACTATCAGGAATCCCGTGAGACCCTCATTACCGAAAATGAGGACAAGCTGGACATTTACGAGGACCGCCTGGGGGACTATCTGGTGAAAATTTCCCAGCACGGCGTGTCCATGAGCGACATCCGCACTGTCTCCCGGCTGCTCCACGCCATCGGCGACTTCGAGCGCATCGGCGACCACGCCCTGAACCTCCAGGAATCCGCCCGGGAGCTGCACGAGAAGGATCTCCACTTCTCCGATGCCGCCAGAGAGGAGCTGGAAGTACTGCTCACCGCCCTGAACGACATCATGGCCCTGGCCTTTGACAGCTTCGCCGCCAACGACCCCGTGGCCGCCAGGGACGTCGAACCTCTGGAGGAGACCATCGACCAGCTCATCGAAGAAATTCGGATGCGCCACATCCACCGGCTTCAGACCGGAGAGTGCACCATCCAGCTGGGCTTCGTTCTCAGCGACCTGCTGACCAACTTCGAGCGTGTCTCCGACCACTGCTCCAACATCGCCGTCTGCGTCATCGAGAGCCAGGAGGACGACCTGGACCCCCACGCTTATATCAGCGGTCTCAAGACGGACCAGAGCTTTGCCGCCGGGTTGGACCGGGATATGGCAAAATACCGCCTGCCCCAGGCATAAGAAAACATCCCGCTATGCGGGACGTTTTCTTATGCCTCCAGATATTTTGCCGCCATCAGGGCGGCCACGGCGCCGTCAGCCACGGCGGTCACCACCTGCCGCACCGCCTTTGCCCGGACATCCCCGGCGGCAAACACCCCCGGGATAGCTGTCCGGGTAGTCTCGTCCGCCGGAATATAGCCTCCGGCATCCAGCTCCAGCTGCCCCCGTACCAGCTCCGTGCTGGGTTCCCGTCCGGCGGCGATGAACACGCCGGCACAGGGCAGCTCCCGCCGCTGGTCAGAGGACAGTTCCCGGTAAGCAAGCCCCGTCACCATTTCGGTGCCCAGGATGGCTTCCGCCTGGGCGTTCCAGAGAAAGGTCACGTTTTCGGTCCTTTCCAGCTCCTCCGTCAGCCGCCGCTCCGCCCGGAGGGAATCCCTCCGGTGGACCAAATACACCCGGCGGCACAAGCGGGACAGCGTCAGGGCCTCCGCCGCGGCAGAGCTGCCGCCGCCCACCACCACCACGTCCTTCCCCTTGAAAAACGCGCCATCACAGGCAGCGCACCAGCTTACGCCACGACCCCGCAGGGATTCCTCCCCCGGGATACCCAGTCTGCGGGGCGCGGCCCCGGCAGCGAAAATGAGCGTCCTGCCCCGGCAGGCCCCTCTCCCGGTTTCGGCCCTCCGCTCCCGCAGGCAGACCTCCGCCGCCCGCTCATCCCGGAACTCCGCCCCGGCCTTTTCCGCGTCCTGGCGCATATCCGCCGCCAGCTCCGGGCCGCTGAGGGCCCCTGTGCCGGGATAATTTTCCACTGTTTCGGCAATGCCCAGCTGCCCGCCCGGCTCTCCCCCGGTGAGCACCAGCGTCCGCAGTCCCGCCCGGGCGGCGTATAGCCCGGCGGCGCAGCCCGCGGGCCCTCCGCCTACGATCACCACATCATACATCCGCAGTTCCTCCTTACGGGGTATAGTATGGGCAGCAGCCGCAGAAAATACCCCTGTTGACTACCGAAACGGAGGAAATGACCATGTCTGCCGAACTGAAAAACAGTGAGACTCTGAAAAACCTGATGCGGGCCTTTGCCGGGGAGAGCCAGGCCCGGAACCGCTACACCTTTGCCGCCGGGCTGTGCAAGCAGCAGAAGCTCCATGTTCTGGAGGCCGCGTTTCTGTTTACCGCAGGCCAGGAAAAAGAGCACGCCGAAATTTTCTACAACCACATGAAGGCGGTATCCGGCTCCACCGTCCACATCGACGGCGGCTATCCGGTGGGCGTAACCAACGACGTTCTCCGGCTGCTGCGGGATGCCCAGCACAACGAGTACGAGGAATTTGATCCGGTGTATCCCTCCTTCGGCGAGGCCGCCCGGTCGGAGGGCTTCCCGGAGGTCGCCGCGTCCTTTGAGCAGATCGCCAAGATCGAGCAGACCCACGGTGACCGCTTCGGCCGTCTGGCGGACCTGCTGGAGGGCGGAAAGCTGTTCGTGTCCGACGTGAAGTGCGGCTGGATGTGCCTGAACTGCGGCCACGTTCTGGAAAGCCTGGAGGCTCCCAAGCAGTGCCCCGTCTGCAGCCATGACCAGGGCTGGTTCATCCGCCTGGAGATGGCTCCTTACAGCGGAATGCTGCAACGTTAAAGTTCCACGAAATACGAAGACGCCGGGTGACCGCTGTTGAAGCGGCCGCCCGGTGCTCTTTTATCCGGTATCTGTCCTGGCCGGGGCCTAGGCACGCTCCCATGCAACATTCAGGGGCGGGGCACACCGTGTGGAGGTGAAAAGATGAAAAAGATTCAGGCAAACGGTCTGACCGAACTCCCTCTGGGCCATCAGGGGGAAAACCTGGCCCGACAGATCGTGTTCGACATCCGGGACTGGGAATCTCTGTATGGCCCTGGCACCGCTGAGTTGATCTGCCAGCGCCCCGGGGACGCCGTACCGTATCCTGTGGCTGTCAAGCGGAATGGGTACCTCGTTCTGTGGGACGTTACCGCCGGAGACACGGCCATGACCGGAGGCTGCGGCCAGTGCGAGCTGCGGTATCTCGTAGGAGAGGTCGTGGCCAAATCCAGAGTGTGGAAGACCTGGACAGAGCCCGCTATGGGCCCTGCCGGGGAAACGCCGCCGGAAGCTCAGCAAAGCTGGATGGACCAGGTGCTGGAATCCGGCGCTCAGGCAGTCCGGGCGGCGGAGCGGGCCGAACGCTCCGCCGTTCGCCAGCCATACCCCAGCAGGGAAACGGAGACCTGGTGGGTCTGGGACCCCGACACCGAAACCTACCGGGACAGCGGCCAACCGTCGGTGGGCGAGGTCAGTGACCACAGCCGCCTTACAGGGCGGGACGCGGATAACCAGCACCCCATCGGCGCCATCACCCAGCTTTCAAACGAGCTGAACAGCAGGCTCACCGTCAGCAGCACCATTACGGCGCTGGACATTATCAAAATGATGGAGGAATAAGACATGGCAAAGTATCTTGACGAAACCGGCCTTGCGTATTTTTGGGCAAAGATCAAAGAGAAGCTGGCAGCAAAGGCGGACAGCTCCGCCCTCCCTACCAAGACCAGCCAGCTGACCAACGACAGCGGCTTCATCACCGCCGGTGATGTACCCGAGGGCGCCGCGGCATCCAGCACCGTCCCCAAAATGGACGGTACCGCCGCCGCAGGCACCGAGACCGCCTTCGCCAGAGGCGATCATATCCACCCCACTGACACTTCCCGCCTGTCGGCCACCGGCGACGCGAAGAATACCACCGTCACGTTCACCGCCGCGACCACCCGTGCGGCCATTGCCAGTGGCGAGACGCTGTCCATCCTGATGGGCAAGATCGCAAAGTACATGGCGGACTTCGGCTCCCTGGCCTTCAAGTCCACCGTGGCAAAGGGCGACCTGGACGCCGATGTGCAGGCTTCCCTGGGCAAGGCCAACACCGCCCTTCAAAGTTTCACGGAAACCGACCCCACCGTGCCCGCCTGGGCCAAGGCGGCGGTCAAGCCCACCTATACCGCCGCGGAAGTCGGTGCGCTGTCGCTGACCGAAGCGGCCAACTACGTCAAGAAGTCCGACCTGACCAACGTCTATAAGTACAAGGGCAGCGTCGCCGCCGTTTCCGACCTCCCCGCCTCCGGCAACACCGCCGGCGACGTGTGGAATGTGGAATCCAGCAACATGAATTACGCCTGGACCGGCACCGCCTGGGACCCCCTGGGTCAGATCTTCAGCATCGACAACATCACCAACGCGGAGATCGACACCGTCCTGTCCGCCTGATAGGAGGCACGGGATATGGCGTATTTGGATCATACCGGCCTGGCATACCTTTGGGAAAAGCTGAAGGTCCAGTTTGCCGGAAAACAGGACAAGCTGACCGGCGCCAGCGGCCAGGTCGTCGGCTTTGACGCCAGCGGCAATGCCGTGGCTCAGGATGGCGGAGGTACCAAAACCTACCGCCATCTCTTTGCCGCGTCAGACTGGTCGGGCACCTCGGAGATGACCCTGACCATCCCGGCGGCCACCCACGGTATCTCCGGTTCCGATGTACTGTGCAAGGCAGCGGTACTGTCCGGTACGAGCTATGTGGAAGGCACCTGGGCAGCACTGGCGACCTACGCCACGATCGACGGGACCAGCCGGGACATCACGCTTCACGCTTCTTCCGCATACGCCGGAGCAGTCCTTCTGGTGGGATGAAAAAGATGAAGGCGCGCCCCGCGAATATTCAGCGTATGCAGGAGGACTTATCATGGAACAGATCATCGTAGCACTCATTACCGGCGGCATTACGCTGGCAGGCGTGCTGCTGAGCAACCAACGGACCCAGGCCGTTACGGAGACAAAGCTGGAGGAGCTGACCCGGGAGGTCCGGGAGCACAACAATTTCGCCCGCAGAATGCCGGTGGTGGAGGAACAGATCAAGGTCATCAATCACCGCATCTCCGATTTGGAGGAGGCGCAAAAATGACCGGACCTTCTCTCACGGTTTTTTTTGCCGCGCTGCTGACAGGCTGTATGTGCGGCATCTTTCTGGAAACAAAGGCCGCATACCGGAAGCCCCGGCGCCGGGGGCGACAGAGTGGCTCGAAGGCACGGATGTCCGCCTCCAAGCTCATTGCCCTGTGCGTGCTGGCGGTGGACGGCTCCGCCACATTTACCGTGCTGTACCTGTGCTATCTGGCCATCCTGCGGGACTACTCCGGCGCTCTGCCGTATCTGACCACGCTGATCGGCGCCCTGCAGGCGGCCAGTGGATATGTACTGGGGCATTATTTCAAAAAGGCCACGGTGGAAAACAGCAAAGGCGGCATCACTTACGATGCCGCACTGAGGGCGGAGGTTTCTGCCCCACAGTCGGAGACGGGAGATCTTTAGTGTAAAAATATCTTCTGATTCGGAATGCAAAAACGCCGTGTTAAGTAGTCCCTTCTAGTACCAAAGTCCTTTATTTGCAACGGTCTGCGGATTTTCCATGTTTTATCTTGTACCATGTAGTACCGGGTAGTATTAGGTACTTAAGGGAGAAAATAAGGGAGAAAACGAAAAGGATCAATGTGGAAATGTACATCATCCCTAACTTAGGGTCTGTCAAGCTGGACGCTCTGACCTCCCCCATGGTTCAGGCTCTCTATAACCGTCTGCACAAACCTGACAAAAAGGATGTCAAGCCGCTATCAGCCAAGACTATCCGAAGCCTCCACGGAGTGCTTCACAAAGCGCTACAGCAGGCAGTACTGAATGGATATATTCGAGTGAACCCAACAGACGCCTGCAAGCCACCCCGTGTAGTAAAAAAGGAAATTCAGCCACTTGATGAAACTCAGGTTTCCGAATTTCTAAAAGCCATTCAAGGCCATCCCCACGAATATCTGTATAAAATCACGTTGTTTTCGGGGATGCGTGAAGGGGAAGTACTTGGCCTCACATAGGACTGTGTAGACCTAGAGCATGGAACGCTCCTTATCAAGCAGCAACTTCGCCGGGAACAGCAAAAGGGCGGCAAGTACTATTTCTCACCGCCCAAAAACAATAAAAGCCGGGTTCTCTCCCTGGCCCCATCTGTTGCTCAGTTGTTTCGCTTGCAGAAGCTAAAGCAGAATGGGATGCGCCTAGAAGCCGGGAACAGCTGGGAGGAAAACAACCTGATTTTCTCTAACCAGACCGGAGGCTTTCTTTCCTACCGCACTGTCTATGATTGCTTTAAGCGAATTGTGGACAAGATCGGCTCTCCCTCTACCCGATTTCACGATTTACGCCATACCTACGCTGTTCTGGCAATCAAAAGCGGAGATGACATCAAGACTGTTCAAGAGAATTTGGGCCATGCTACCGCTGCTTTCACACTCGATGTCTATGGACATGTGACTGCTCAATGCGAAGGGACAGTGCTGACCGTATGGAACAAGTCATCAAGAGTGTTTCGGCTGGATAATTGAAATAAGGGAGAAAATAAGGGAGAAAAGCAAAACAGGCAGCAAAAAACCTCCCAAAGCCTTGCGGCTCTAGGAGGTTATCTGGTGGACGATACAGGACTCGAACCTGTGACCCCCTGCACGTCAAGCAGGTGCTCTAGCCAGCTGAGCTAATCGTCCGAAGCGGAACAAGCATAGGATACACGATTGAGTCGGTTTTGTCAACACCTTTCTTGCATTTTTTTATTTTTTTTGTTATACTGCCGTCAAAGGACAGGAGGGATGCTTGGATGGAACGTACCGCACTGGTCACCGGCGCCTCCCGGGGCATCGGCCGAGCCGTGGCCCTGGAGCTGGCCCGGAGGGGCTGGAACGTCTGCGTCAATTATCTGGAGCAGCGGGACGCCGCTCTGGCAGTGGCGGCGCAAATCGAGGAAGAAGGCCGCCACGCCCTGGCAATCCAGGCGGATGTGGCGGACCGTCAGGCTGTGGAGGCCATGGTCCGGAACGCCCGGGCCGGACTGGGGCCCATTTCCCTGCTGGTGAACAACGCCGGCATCTCTCCCCACGGCCTGTTTCAGGACACCGGGGACTACGTCTGGGACCGTACCCTGGCGGTGAACCTCACCGGCACCCGGAACGCCATCCAAGCGGTGTTGCCCCATATGCTCTCTGAAAAGCGGGGGTGCATCGTTAACATCTCCTCCATCTGGGGACTGCGGGGAGCAAGCTGCGAGGTGGCCTACGCCTGCTCCAAGGCCGCCATCATCGGCCTGACCCGCTCCCTGGCCTTGGAGCTGGCCCCCTCCGGCATCCGGGTGAACTGCGTGGCCCCCGGCTGCATCGACACCGACATGGTGAAGGTGTTGGGCCCGGAGACCCGGGAAATGCTGGTGGAGGAGACGCCCCTAGGCCGTCTGGGAACGCCGGAGGACATCGCCCACGCCGTGGCCTTCTTCGCGGAGGAGGGCTCCTCCTTCCTCACCGGGCAGGTGCTGACCGCCGACGGCGGATTCATCGTATAAGGTAGAGAAGCCCCGCTGCGGTTTGCAGCGGGGCTTTTTTCATTCCTTTCCGGGCAGGGGCAGGTTGTGCAGGATGACCCGGCCGAAGCAGACCAGCGTCCGTCCGCCGCCGGGCAGCAGCACCTGGTCGGCGTCCGCCCGGGCCCGGTTCAGGGAGAACAGGTACACCACCCCCGCTGGGTCCTTGTAATACTGCTTGCAGAACATGTCTCCGTCCACGCAGAAGATGCCCACGTCTCCCGCCTGTAGCGGGTCCCGGTTCACATAGACCACCGAGCCGTCCCTGATGAAGGGGACCATGGAGTCGCCCTGGATGCGCACGGCGAACTCCGCCGCCTGGGGCACGTCGTCCTCCACGGGGATGTAGTCGAAGTCCTCGCCGAACACCGGGGCGGCATAGCCCGCCGCCGCGGGGCTACGGTACAGAGGGATGAGCCGGGGCTCCCGGTCCGTCCTCCCGGCCTCCAGGTCGTCCCGATAGGCGCACAGGGCGTCCACCACTGACCGCACCGTCTCCCTCCCCATGTGGGACAGGCCCCGATACTGGTCTACCAACTCCCGCTCGCTGCGGCTCAGGGCCGCTCCGCCCTCCCGAAAGCTGTCGCGGAACAACGTATTGGGGTCGGTCTCCAAACTGTCAAACAGGCGGAGCAGGACCTCCTCCCGGGGGAAGCTGATACCGGCCTCATAGTTGCCCACGGTGGACTGGGAGACCCCCAGCCGCTTCGCCAGCGCCGCCTGGGAAAGTCCCAGACTCTCCCGGCATTCCTGAATACGCTTTCCCAGGCTCATACGCAGACTCCTCTCAGTTGTTTTTTTCATCATACCTTATATATTTGGTCGTGTCAAATTATTTTAACAAGAATCTTGTTAAAGTTCTTGACATAATAGAACATATGTGCTATTATTTCCATTGTAAACAAGATTCTTGTTAAATTTAGAAAGGTAATCAAGTTTAATGTTTGCCCGTTTCAAAAAAATCATCCAGCCTTTCGACTGGATGATTTGGTGGGGGAAGGTGGATTCGAACCACCGAAGTCAGTGACAACAGATTTACAGTCTGCCCCATTTGACCGCTCTGGAATTCCCCCATATTGAATTGGAGCTGGTGGACGGATTCGAACCCCCGACCTGCTGATTACAAATCAGCTGCTCTACCAGCTGAGCTACACCAGCGAAGTTGCAGTTCCAACAGCAGGATTTATATTACCAGAAGGCTTGCAGTTTGTCAATAACTTTTTTTATTTTTCATTTCTTTTTTTGAGGAGGTCCTTTTTTGCTGTACGCTGAAAGCCGCCGGAGGCGGAACATCCTGCGCTGCACCCTGTGCGGCCGGGAGATCACTTTGGGAGAGGAATACTGGGCCTGCAACGGCAGCCGCGTCTGCCGGGCCTGCCTGCCGGACTTCGCCCGGCAGGAGCTGTCTTGCTGCCACGAAATACGGGGAAAGGAGGCATCCTTATGACACTTTTGGAAATGTCTGTTCAATACGCGGACAGCGCGGCGCTGATCCGCGCCCGCATCCGGGAGCTGCGGGCAGAGGAACGGCAGCAGGAAAACCCGGAGGCCGCACGGGGGCTGCGCCGCCGTATTGACGAGCTGACGCCCCTGCTGCGGGAATGCCGGGAGCTGGCGGTCCTGACCGCACGATATTACGACAGGAGTTATCACAAACATGAACGCTACACCCTTTGATACCAGAAGCAGTGAATGGGCCGGCGACATGACCGTCTGGCTCCGGGAAAATGCCAACGACAATCAGGAACAGATCGAGCGGCTCCTGCGTAATCTCCGGAAGGCCCGCATCCAGGAGCTGACGCCCCGGCAGCAGCAAATGCTGGAGATGCGCTTTGAGCAGAATATGAGCGGTGCAGAGATCGCCCGGGAGTTGGGACTGAACCGCTCAACCGTCTCCCGGACCCTTCGCCGGGCCCAGAACCGGCTGCGGCGCTGTCTCCAGTATGCATTGTAAATCCCTCTTGTGGTTTTGGGAGGAAAGCCGTATAATTAATGTGAGAAGGGCATCCTAAAACACAGACGGGAGGTACCTCCATGCTTTACAACACCCTGCACAACCGTTGGCTGCGGATCGTCGCCGCCGTAGCGGGCGAGCTGATCGCCGCCTCCGCGCTGAACCTGTTCATCGTGCCGCTGCATCTATACACAGGCGGCGCCATGGGCGTCTGCCAGCTCATCCGAACCCTTTTGCAGACCCACATGGGACTGGACTTCGGCCCCTACGACATCGCCGGCATCCTGTATTTCCTGGTGAACATCCCCATTCTGCTGATCGGCTACAAGGATTTGGGCCGGGGGCTGGTGGTCAAGACCATTATCTGCACGGTGTCCTATTCCCTGTTTTACAGCCTCATCCCCATCCCCTCCGCCCCCATCGTGGACGATTACCTCACTGCCTGTCTTCTGGGCGGCATCCTCACCGGCGTAGGCAGCGGTATCGTGCTGACCTGCGGGTGCAGCAGCGGCGGCCTGGACGTCATCGGCCTGTGCTTGAGCAAGCGGGGCAGCGGCTTCACCGTAGGAAAATTCTCCCTGACTTTCAACGTGTTCCTGTACACCGCCTGCCTGATCTTATTCAGCCCGGAGGTGGCCATCTACTCCGTCATCTACAACTTCTTCACCTCCATGGTGCTGGACCGGATGCATCAGCAGAACGTCAACGTCATGGCCATGATCTTTACCCATGCCGACGAGCACATCCTGGGCCAGTTCATCATCGACAATCTGGGCCGGGGCGTGACCTACTGGAACGGCACCGGCGCTTACACTGGGAAGGACGTCCATGTGCTGTGCGTCAGCCTTTCCAAGTATGAGATTGAAGAACTGCTCCACGCCGTCCGTTCCATCGATCCCCAGGCGTTTTTGACGGTGCAGGAGGGCGTGCGTGTCTACGGCAATTTCCGAAAGAAACTGGAGTGATCCCTTATGACAGCGGAACAGGTCGCAGTGCTGGCCGGTACGCCAGTGGATACCAAAATGGGTGTAGACTGTCTGGCAAAGGCAGGCCTGACCGGGCTGGCCTTTCCCCTGGCCTCTGACCCCCGGCGGCAGACCGCCTTTCAGCTCTCCTCCCAGGAGGAGAAAACGGCGGCGGTACGGGCCGTGCTGGAGAAGGCCCGGAGCCGGGGCTGCGAAAAGGTCTTTGTCTACTGCAACTCCCTGTCCGGGGCCGTGGATTTCAGGCCTCTGGCCGAGGAAATGGACATCCCCATCGTGACGCCGCTGGACATTTACCGTGAGCTGGCACCCCGGTACCGCCGTCTGGGGCTCATCGCCGCCAACGCCCAGGGGCTGGCAGGCATCGAGCGGACGCTGTTCGCCGCGAACCCGGAACTGGACCTGCTGGGGGCCTGTATGCTGCCGGCGGTGCTGTCCATCGAGTCAGGGCAGCCACCGGAGGAGCTGGTGGAGCAGCATCACCTGCCGGAGCTGGCAGAATGGTTCCGCCTGTGCGGCATGGAGGCCCTGGTGCTGGGCTGTACACACTTCCCTTACTTCAAGGAGGCCCTGGCAAAGCAGACAAGCCTGCCGCTGATCGACCCGGCGGAGGAAATGGTGCGGAGGATCATGGAATAACCGGACGCCCTCCCGTGCTGAACGGCACGGGAGGGCGTGATGATTGTTTCTCCGTCAGTCTCCGTCATTCGTGGGAACCCTACCTCACCTCTGATTTAAATGCGCTTCGCGCATGGGTGGAGGCTGCGAGTTCTTTCCTTCTAACGGAAAAACAGGACATCCAAATCGGATGTCCTGTTTCACTCTGGAGCGGGCAACGAGGCTCGAACTCGCTTCCCGGCGTCCCACGAACCGCCTCCGGCGATTCGCGGGAACCCTGCCCGACCTCGGATTCAAAACGCGCTTCGCGCGTAGGTGGAGGTAGCGAGTTCTCTCTTTCTAACAAAAAAACAGGACATCCAAATCGGATGTCCTGTTTCACTCTGGAGCGGGCAACGAGGCTCGAACTCGCTTCCCGGCATCCCACGAACCGCCTCCGTCGATTCGCGGGAACCCTGCCCGACCTCGGATTCAAAACGCGCTTTGCGCGTAGGTGGAGGTAGCGAGTTCTCTCTTTCTAACAAAAAACAGGACATCCAAATCGGATGTCCTGTTTCACTCTGGAGCGGGCAACGAGGCTCGAACTCGCTACCTCCACCTTGGCAAGGTGGCGCTCTACCAGATGAGCTATGCCCGCGGAACAAGGTGTATTTTAACAAACAAATCACACCTTGTCAAGCATTTTCCTCAATTTTCTCCACTTTCTTTTTCGGAGGTCTCGGCAGCACCTTCCTCCAAGGCCTCGTCCAGCTGGTCCGCTTCCTCCCCGTCCGGCTTCTCCGGGTGGGCCGCAGCGAACGCCGCCAGTTCCTCCTCCGTCGGGTCCAGCAGGAACTCCACCAGGCCCACGGGGCCCTCCGCCGGATAGTAATTCACCAGCCACGGCGTCTCCTCCGTCAGTCCCCGCTCCTCCCGGACCTGGACCACGGCGCTCTCAATGCCGCTCTGGCCGTCCTGGCCCCAGTAGCCGATGCGCACCGCCAGTTCCGTCCTGCCGTCGTTCAGGGCGGCTTCCAGAAGGCTGGAGACCGCCTCCGGCCGGGTGGCGTTCACCACTGACTGGATCTGCTCCGCCGACCGGCGGTAGCCGATCTGGACCGCGATCTCATAGTAGCCCCGCTGGGCCTGGCTGGAGGTGGTGATATAGGACACAGCGTAGGCGCCCAGAGGCGTCTGCTCCTGAATCTCCACCGCCGCCCGCTCCAGCGTATCCGCCACGGACACATCGTCCTCAAAGTCATACAGGCGGACCGTGGCAGCATCCGTATGCTGGGCGATGAGCAGCAGGATGTCATTGACGATGTCCTGGTAGTTCTCCGCCCGCAGGGTGCCGGCGGCCTCGCTCTCCCAGAATTTGCTGCTGTGGGGCTCCGTGGTGCTGTACTCCCGCTCCAGCAGCGGGGTACAGCCCGTCAGAAGTAGCAGGGCTAGCAGCAGCGCCGCTCTGCGGGCCCTCACAGGCCTAGGTCCTCGTCCACCAGGACGATTTCCGTCTCCATGCCCATGCTGGGCTCCCACAGCACCACCAGACCCCGGCAGATGCGGTCGGGGCTCTTGCAGTCGTAGCAGCGGTCGCCGTTCACGGCGCAGGGGGTCTTCTTCCCCAGCCGCTGGGCATTTTTCGGGGCAGCGATGTTCCGGGCCCGCCACAGGGCCTCGTCATAGGTGGGTGCCAGCTTGTTGCGGCCGATGATGAAATAGAGCTTTTTGTGGCCATACAGCGTGGAGGCTACCCGGTTGCCAAAGCCGTCGATGTTGATGACCTCGCCAGTCTCCGCCAGGCCATTGGCGGAGGTGATGTACACATCCGCCCCGGCGGACTTCGCCCGGGCCTCCTGGCCGTCGGTCCAGTGCCAGTGGACGGTGTTGTGGGCCGCCAGCTTTTCATGGAGGCCCATCGCCTGCACCGTCAGGGAGCCGCCGATGCCGACGGACACACCGTCGATGGCGCCGTCCAGATATGCGGCGGCCTCGGCGGCGGTAGCAAAGGTCTTCACGGAGAAGCCCCGGGCTTCCAGGTTCTTTTTTACAGTCTCAAATGCCATGATGCGTTCCTCCTTTTATTGCTCCAGCAGGTCCATCTGCCGCTCCTCGGAATCCTCCTGCCGCAGCAGCGCGCCGGCGGCGGGGACTGCCCGCACCCGGTAGCGGCTCTGGCTCACGATGGAGGTCTCCTCCAGGGGCTTCACGGTGTCCAGATGGTACTTGGGCTTCATGGTCATCACCGCCACGCCCTGGGTGGAACGGGTGGTCTTGGGGGCAAGCAGGGCGGTGTGGAAGATCAGGCAGCGGGGCTCGGTGGAGTACACCGCCAGCTCCCGGTCCTCATCGATGCGCAGGATGGCCGCCAGAGGCGACTTGTCGGAATAGGCCCCGGTGAGCTTCCGGCGGTTGGAGGTGGTCTTGTAGGCCGCCAGGTCCACCCGGGCCGCCTTGCCGTTTTCAAAGAAGAACAGCAGCGCGCCGGAATAGTCCCCCGGCAGGACGGCGTACACCACATTCTCCCCGGCGTCCATGCCCAGCTTGGCAGGCAGGTAGTCGCCCAGGACGCTGGCCTTGGTGTCGTCGAACTCGGTGAGCCGGGTCTTGTAGACCTGGCACTTGTCGGTGAAGAACATGATCTCCGCGGCGGAGGTGGTCTCAAAGCTCTGGCGGGGGCCATCGCCCTCCTTGTACTTCTGCTCGCCGCTCATGCGGAGGCTGAGGGGCGTGATCTTCTTGAAGTAGCCCTCCCGGGACAGGAACACGTTGACCGGATACTCCTCCGGGGTCTCGTCCTCCTCATAGGCCGTGATCTCATGGCCGTAGACGATGGAGGTGCGGCGGGGCTCGCCGTACTTCTTCGCCGCCTGCTCCAGCTCCTCCACGATGATCTTTTTCAGCCGCTTGGGGCTGTTCAGCACATCCTCCAGGTCGTCGATCTCGTCCCGCAGGGCGTCGGTCTCCCGGGTGCGCTTGAGGATATACTCCTTGTTGATGTTCCGCAGCTTGATCTCCGCCACGAACTCCGCCTGGACCTGGTCGATGCCGAAGCCGATCATCAGGTTGGGGATGACCTCGGCCTCCTCCTCCGTCTCCCGGATGATCTTGATGGCCTTGTCGATGTCCAGCAGGATGCGCTTCAGGCCCTTCAGGAGGTGCAGCTTATCCTGCTTCTTTTTCAGCACAAAGTAGACGCGGCGCCGGACGGACTCTGTCCGCCAGGCGGTCCACTCCTCCAAAATCTGCCGGACGCCCAGCACCTGGGGACTGCCGGCGATAAGCACATTGAAGTTGCAGGCAAAAGAGTCCTCCAGCGGCGTCTGCTTGTAGAGCTTCGCCATCAGCTTGTCGGGGTCCGTGCCCCGCTTGAGGTCGATGGTCAGCTTCAGGCCGGAGAGGTCCGTCTCGTCCCGCATGTCGGCGATTTCTTTGGCCTTGCCCGCCTTGATGAGTTCCGCCACCTTGTCCAGGATGGCCTCCACGGTGGTGGAGTAGGGAATTTCGTAAATCTCAATGAGATTTTCGGCCTTCACATAGCGGTACTTGGCCCGCACCCGGACGCTGCCCCGCCCGGTGTCGTAAATGTCCCGCAGGACGGCGGGGTCGCAGATCAGCTCGCCGCCGGTGGGGAAATCCGGGGCCAGCAGCGTTTCCGTCAGGTCACAGTCCGGGTTTTTCAGGTAGGCGATGGTGGTATCACAGACCTCTTTCAGGTTGAAGCCGCAGAACTGGGAGGCCATGCCCACGGCGATGCCGCTGTTGGCGGACACCAGAATGTTGGGGAAGGTGGTGGGCAGCAGGGCCGGCTCCTTTATGGTGTTGTCGTAGTTGTCCACGAAGTCCACGGTGTCGCTGTCGATGTCCCGGAACAGCTCCGCGCAGATGGGGGTCAGCTTGGCCTCGGTGTACCGGGGGGCGGCGCAGGACATATCCCGGGAGTAGCTCTTGCCGAAGTTGCCCTTGGAGTCCACGAAGGGCGTCAGCAGGGCGCCGTAGCCACGGGACAGGCGCACCATGGTGTCGTAGATGGCGGCGTCGCCGTGGGGATTCAACCGCATGGTCTGGCCCACGATGTTGGCGGATTTCGTCCGGGCGCCAGTCAGCAGGCCCATCTTGTACATGGTGTACAGGAGCTTGCGGTGGGAGGGCTTGAAGCCGTCGATCTCCGGGATGGCCCGGGAGACGATGACGCTCATGGCGTAGGGCATGTAGTTGGTCTCCAGGGTGGCGGTGATGGGCTGCTCCACCACCGCCGCATGGAGGCCCAGAACGTTGGGCGACACGCCCGGTTTCTTGGAGGGGGTCTTGTCGTTTTTCTTCATGTCGGTACCTCAAAAACAGCGGCCGGGATACCCTTCACGGCCGCCCTTTTTCATTACATAGTTTGATGAGGATATCATATCATTTTTCCCTTAAAAAGGCAACCAAAGCCTGCCTTTCTATTGACACTCTTTTCACAAAAACTATAATAAATCAAAATTTGACCGTCGTGGAAAGGAGATGGGGACCATATGCTGACCGTGCTGGCCCATTCCCACGACCCCTTTTACAACCAGGCCTTCGAGGAATTTGTCTTCCAGTCCTTTCAGGACGACGACGTGTTCCTCCTCTGGCAGAACAGCCCCACCGTCATCGTCGGCAGCTTCCAGAACATCTGCCGGGAGGTCCATGTGGAGACATTGCGGCGGCTGGGCATCCCCGTGGTGCGCCGCATGAGCGGCGGCGGCACAGTCTATCATGACCTGGGCAATGTGAATTATACCTACATCACCCGCCAGGACGGACCGCTGGACTACGACCGCTGTCTCCAGCCCGTCATTGAGGCTTTAAACGATATCGGCGTCCCGGCCCGGAAGAACCGGACCTGTGACATCGCCATCGGAGAGGGAAAAATCTCCGGCAGCGCCCAGCGCTCCGCCGGGGGCCGGGTCCTCCACCACGGGACGCTGCTGTTTGAGGCCGACCTGACGGTGCTGGACCAGATCACCACCCACCATAAAAACGACTGCTTCCAGTCCAAGGGAACGGTCTCGGCCATCTGCCCTGTCACCAACATTGCCGATCATCTGGCCGCACCCATGACCCTGGAGGAATTCAAAGAGCGGCTGCTGGACCGGATGGTGCCACCCGGCTGCCCCCGGCTGACGCTGACGGCGGAGCAGGAATCGGAGGTCTGCCGCCTGCGGGATGAAAAATACCTCTCCTGGGAGTGGACTTGGGGCAGGACGCCCGCCTTTACCTACGAAAAGTCCGGCACCTTTGCCGGGATCCCCATCCGGGTGGCCTATCAGGCGAAGAAGGGCATCGTGTCCAACGCCGAAATTGACTGCGATGCCGTGGACGGAGACGAAGCCGCCCGGCTTTTGAACGGTCAGCGTCTGGACCCGGAGGGCTTTGACACAATCTGCCGGGCCCTTGCGGGAAACCGGGCGGAGGAACTGATGGACTGGCTGCTGTAAAGCCCATTCATATAGCAGTGTCAAGAAGACCGCGCTGCGCGCGGAGAAGGGATGATACACCATGGAAAAAGAACTGACGATGCCCAAGCTGCGCCCCGAGATGGAAAACGGCGTGCTGTGCGCCTGGCTGAAGGAGGAGGGCGACACCGTGGCCGCTGGTGAGCCCCTGTTTGAGATCGAGACCGACAAGGTGGTCAACCAGATCGAGGCCACGGAGAGCGGCGTGCTGAAAAAGCAGCTCTTCGAGGAGGGCGACACGGTGAACGTTGAGACCCCGGTGGCCATTCTGGAGACCAAGTGAGGCAGCCCCATGGAAAAGAAGCCTGAATGGCTGAAGGTCCGCTACAATCAGGACGCCGTCAATGAAGTGGCGGAGCTGATGCGGGACCTGAAGCTGAACACCGTCTGCAAGGAGGCCAACTGCCCCAACCTGGGGGAGTGCTACCGCAAGCACACCTCTACCTTTATGATTTTAGGCAGCATCTGCACCCGGAACTGCCGGTTCTGCAACGTCACCACCGGCCATCCCCTGCCCCCGGACCCTGACGAGCCCATGAACGTGGCGAAGGCCGCCAAGAAGCTGGGCCTGCGCCATGTGGTGCTCACCTGCTCCACCCGGGACGACCTGCCTGACGGCGGCGCGGAGCAATTTGCCAAGTGCGTCCGGGCCATCCGGGAGGTCTGCCCTGGCACCACCGTGGAGACGCTGATCTCCGACATGAAGGGCAATACCGACGCCCTGGACATTGTCATCGCCGCCCACCCGGAGGTGCTGAACCACAACGTGGAGACGGTGAAGGAGCTCCAGTCCGCCGTGCGGCCCCAGGCCCGGTATCAGCGGTCCCTGGACGTGCTGCGGTACTGCAAGCAGAAGGCCCCCACCCTTCTCACCAAGACCGGCTTCATGGTGGGCCTGGGCGAAGCAGAGGAGCAAATCAGCGCCTTGATGGACGACATTCTGGACACCGGCTGCGACATCCTCACCATCGGCCAGTACCTGCAGCCCTCTCCCCAGCACTATCCCCTGGCCCGGTACGCCACGCCGGAGGATTTCGCCCGCTACAAGGAGATGGCCCTGGCCAAGGGCTTCCGCCATGTGGCCTCCGCGCCCCTGGCCCGCAGCTCCTACAAGGCGTGGGAAGTGTTGGAGGACGTGCATGATCTATATTGAGACCGGCTCCTCCGACGTTTACTACAACTTCGGCCTGGAAAACTACTTCACCGTGGAAAAGCGGATGCCCGACACCGTGTTTCTCTTCTGGCGGACCACTCCGACCCTCATGGTGGGCAAGTACCAGAACGTGCTGGAAGAGATCAACAAGCCCTACGCCGATGCGCACGGCATCCACATCGTCCGGCGCATGAGCGGCGGCGGCACCATCTACACCGACCTTGGCGGCTGGCAGTTCTCCTTCATCCAGCACAAGGAGGCCGGGGAGATCGAGTTCCAGCAGTACATCGCTCCGGTCATTGACGCCCTGGGGGAGCTGGGGGTCCACGCGGAGTTCAACGGCCGCAACGACCTGACCATTGAGGGGAAAAAGTTTTCCGGTAACGCCCAGTACCGCCTGGGGGACTGCGTCGTTCACCACGGCTCGCTGCTGTTCGACACGGACATCCGCCAGATGGTGGAGTCCACCACCGTGGACAGCTACAAGATTCTCTCCAAGAGCATCAAATCCGTCCGGGACCGGGTCACCAACATCGCCGAGCACCTCCCCGCCCCCATGGATGCGGAAACCTTCAAGGAGTGCATGGTGCGGCACATCATGGGCGGCAACGGCCAGGTCTACCAGGTGACACCGGAGGACGACAAGCGCATCCGGGAGCTGGCGGACGAGCGGTTCCGCCGCTGGGAGTGCATCTACGGCGCCGACCCCAAGTTCAACATCGAGCGTACCGGCCGGCTGGCCGGCGGCAAGATGCAGTTCAAGATCGACGTGCAGAGGGGCGTCATTCAGCACGCCGCCGTCTACGGCGACTTCTTCTCCACCCTGGACGCCGAAACCATCTGCGGCGCTCTGGTGGGCTGCCGCTATGAGCGCTCTGCCGTGTTGGAGGCCCTGAAAGCCCACGGCATCGACGGCGCGGTCTACCGCATCTCCGCCCAGGAGATGGGCGAAGTTATCGCCGACTGACATACCAATATAAAAAGAGCACCGGAAAATTTCCGGTGCTCTTTTTGATCCTCTTTACGAAATATCAGCCATTTCCAGGTATTTATAGCCGTTTTCCGCAATATGGTCCTTCCGCCCTTGGAGATTATCACCCAGCAGCAGGTCGAACATCTGGGCCGTCCGCTCCACATCCTCCGGCATCACCCGGATGAGGCGGCGGGTCTCCGGGTTCATGGTGGTCAGCCACATCATGTCCGGGTCGTTCTCGCCCAGGCCCTTGGAGCGGTCGATCTTATACTTCTTCCCCTCCAGGTCCTTCACAATGTCGTTCTTCTCCTTGTCGGAGTAGGCGAACCACGTCTTGTCGCCGCAGTTGATCTCAAAAAGCGGCGTCTCCGCGATGTAGACGTAGCCCTCTTTGATGAGCGTCGGGGTCAGGCGGTACAGCATGGTCAAAATCAGCGTCCGGATCTGGAAGCCGTCCACGTCGCCATCGGTGCAGATGACCACCTTATTCCACCGCAGGTTCCCAAGGTCAAAGGCCGCCATGTCCTTGACGTGCTTGTTCTGGACCTCCACGCCGCAGCCCAGGACCTTGATGAGGTCCGTGATGATCTCGCTCTTGAAGATGCGGGCGTAGTCCGCCTTCAGGCAGTTGAGAATTTTGCCCCGGACGGGCATGATGCCCTGATACTCCGAGTCCCTCGCTAACTTCACGCTGCCCAGAGCGGAGTCGCCCTCCACGATATAGATTTCCCGCTTGGAAACGTCCTTGGTACGGCAGTCCACGAACTTCTGCACCCGGTTGGCGATGTCGATGCTGCCCGAGAGCTTCTTCTTGATGTTCAGCCGCTGCTTTTCGGCGCTCTCCCGGCTGCGCTTGTTGATGAGCACCTGCTCCGCGATCTTCTCCGCGTCGAAGTGATTCTCAATGAAGTAAATCTCCAGGTTCGTGCGAAGGAACTCCGTCATGGCCTCCTGAACAAACTTGTTGGTGATGGCCTTCTTCGTCTGGTTCTCGTAGCTGGTCTGGGTGGAGAAGTTGTTGCTGACCAGCACGATGCAGTCCTCGATGTCCGCCCAGGTGATCTTGCTCTCATTCTTCTGGTACTTGTTCTGGTCCCGCAGGTATTTGTCCACAGCGGAGACAAAGGCGGACTTGGTGGCCTTTTCCGGGCTGCCGCCGTGCTCCAGCCAGGAGGAGTTGTGGTAGTGTTCGATGACCTGGACCTTGTTGGAGAAGCAGCAGGCGACAGACAATTTCACCTTATACTCCGGCTTGTCCGCCCGGTCCCGGCCCTTCTTCTCCGCCTGCCAGAACACGGGAGAAGTCAAACTCCCCTCCCCGGCCAGCTCCGAGACATAGTCAGTGATGCCGTTTTCGTAGAGGAATTCCGTCTCCTCGAACTTCCCCGGCTCCGTCTCGTTGCGGAATTTGAAGGTAATGCCCGCGTTTACCACCGCCTGCCGCTTCATCACGTCGGCGAAGTAGTCCGCCGGGATAGCGATGTCCGTGAACACGTCCAAATCCGGCAGCCAGCGGGTGCGGGTGCCGGTCTTCCTGCTCTGGTTCTTAGGCAGAAGGTGCTGTTCCAGCTTCCCCACGATCTCGCCCCGCTCGAAGTGGAGCGTGTACTCCTGGCCGTCCCGCCAAACGGTGACGTCCATGTACCGGGAGGCGTACTGGGTGGCGCAGGCGCCCAGGCCGTTGAGGCCCAGGGAATACTCGTAGTTTTCGCCGGAGACGTTGTCGTACTTGCCGCCGGCGTACAGCTCGCAGTACACCAGCTCCCAGTTGTACCGCTGCTCCTTCTCGTTCCAGTCCACGGGGCAGCCCCGGCCCATGTCCTCCACCTGGATGGAGCGGTCCAGAAACCGGGTGACGGTGATGATCTTGCCGTGGCCCTCCCGGGCCTCGTCGATGGAGTTGGAGAGAATTTCAAATACCGCGTGCTCGCAGCCGTCCAGTCCGTCGGAGCCAAAAATGACGCCGGGCCGCTTGCGGACCCGGTCCGCGCCCTTCAAGGACGAAATACTATCATTGCCGTAATCCTGCTTCTTTGCTGCCATAGTTCCTCCAAAAAGGCAAACCTTGCCCGAAAATCAATATCTGGTATTGTATCACACCCGCCCCACAGGTTCAAGTGCCGGGGTGGGAAAGGTCCTTTTCCCGCTATTTCTCTCCTCCCGACCCGGTTTTTCGAGGAAATGTTGTTGCGTAACGTTTCCCATAACCCTGCCGTCACCTTCACAAACCATTCATAATCCAGAGTTTTTCACATTCTCCACAGAGTTTTCCACACCGTTATGTCAACTCTGTAATTCTCCGAAAAATACCCCCTTTTCGCCGCCCGCCACTGCGGTGCTCCCCGCCGCAACCCACGGTTGCGGAACTGCCAGTCCGGACTGGTTGCGGAGGGCTTCACGGTCTGGTATGATGAGAGCAAAGAGAGGAGCGGTCATATGGAGCTGAAGGATATCCTGGTTCAAGAACGGAAGAAGCGGGGCTGGAGCCAGGAGGAGCTGGCATCGAAAGTGCAGGTGTCCCGGCAGGCGGTAAGCAAATGGGAGACCGGTGACGCCCTGCCGGACCTCGGAAAACTCCTGGCCCTGGCGGACACCCTGGGGCTAAGCCTGGACGCCCTGTGCGGGCGGGAAAGTCCGGCGGAAGCGGCAGCAGAAGCACCGCCGTCCCCGGAGGCCAGTACCCCGCCCAAGCGATGCCACTGGCTGCTGCCCGCTCTGTGTGGCTTTCTGGCGGCGTGTTTGCTGGCGGGCGGCCTGTGGGTCTGGAGCCAGCGGAATGTAGTCCCGGCGGAAGCAGCCCAGGCGGCGAGCACGCTGCCGGATACGTTCACTGTCTCCGGCGTGGGATTTTCCGGAAACTCCGACTACGAGGTGGCCTACCAGTTCACCCCCAGCGTCTCAGGCGAGGGTTACGCCTATCAAATCACCTTCGCGGATCCAGACGGCCAGTCATCCACTTTCGACGCACCCTGCAGCGGCGGCGCCTGCGCCGGGACCGCAAGGCTTAGCGGCGGATGGATGGGCTATACCGTCACGGTCTCTGTCAGCGACGGTGCGGGCAGCCGCAATGTGGCGGTGGCAAGGGACCTGAACTTTTCCCAGGGCAGCACCAGCTGGACACCTCTGGATACATGAAAAGGGAGAGACGCGGTGCGTCTCTCCTCTTTTCATGCCAGTCCGAACAGCATCAAAATCACGCCATAGATCACCGACGCCAGCGTGCCGAATACGATGACCGGCCCGGCCACGGTGAACATCTTGGCCGCCATGCCGGTGACGAAGCCCTCTGGTTGTGTCAAGTTAGACATACACTTTTCTCCGAGAAATTACGGCAGCCCACTTTTCAGTGGGCCGCCTTTGCATCGGGATACTGTTTGGACTAAACAATCATATTCACTCCCGATTGACACATGTTACCTATGAATAGGGTGCACGGTTAAATCAATGCTCGTCAGGAAAGTTGAGCTTTATCTCTATGTCCCCCTACTCTGACACAATATGGGTTTTTGACTTGACGCAGATAGCTAAACAATCTCTCAATGGGTGGAAGTTTCTCATCGATCTTGATCGACCGGATATCAACAAGTTGAGATTTATCTACGGTTCTGATATCGACCTTCCGCATCGCCTCCCATTGCTCTGGTGTGATTTTTCGCAGATCGTCTGGAATAT
>JAGBDS010000076.1 GCA_017937405.1 Oscillibacter sp. | reverse complement strand
TTCCGAAACGAGGTCTTTGCCACATTGGAGAAGGTCGTTGATCGCCTCTGTGATACGATTTGTGCTCTTACCGCTGATACCATTTCCAGCATCACTGGTCGCAATTGGATTATTAAAGCATTTAATTAGATTTTAGTATGAGCAAAAACCGCTGGCAGTTTGCCAGCGGTTTTTTATGCTCATTTCCCGCAGTAGACCTTGATGGCGGCGGAGAGGAAGGCTGCCGTGCCCTCCCCGAAGCGGTCCAGGTTCTTCTGGAACCGCTCGTCGGCGGTGTACATCTCCCCCAGGCCCGCCAGAATTTCATCCGTGCACTGGTAGTAGTTGGCGCTGACGAAGTCCTGCCACTCCTTTACCAGAGCCTGGGCCTCGGGAGACGCGGGATCTCCCTGCCTCAGGGCGGCGGCACGGCGGAAAATGTCATTCATGCCCTCTGCCTGAGTGGTCGCATCGGTGTTCTTTTCCTGGCTCTCCTTCCAGGTGTCGGTATGGCCCCAACGGGCCTTGGCCTCGTCGGCGTACTGCCGCCGGGCCTGCTCCAGTTCACTGGCGTTAAATCCCTGAAATTCCATGGTACGTTCTCCTTTCAAATTGGCGTCCAGCAGCTCCAGCAGGCCGTCCAGCCGCTCCCGCTTCAGCAGGAGCAGTTGGCGCTGGCGCCGCAGGGCCTCCTGTTTGTCGTACTGAGGGTCGGCCAGGATGTCCCGGATGTCCTTCAGAGGAAAATCCAGCTCCCGGTAAAACAAAATCTGCTGCATTTTCTCCACATCCGCCGCTCCGTACCAGCGGTAGCCGGAATCTACCGCTGTTTCCGGGCAGAGCAGGCCGATGTGGTCGTAATGATGCAGGGTGCGGATGCTCACCCCGGTCAGCTTCGCCATTTCGCTGATGGACAATCTCATGTGCCTCACCTCACTTTGGAGTGTAAGCCATGACGTAACGTCATAGTCAAGAGGTTTTTTCAAAATTTTTGACTTTTTGCTTCTCCGCCTTATACTATTTACCAATTAAAATCAGACATGATTTTAATTCCGCCAGCTATGCTGGCGGGACACCGCTTAAAAAGCGGTGTCGGCAAAGCCATTCAATACTGATCCCGCCAAAATGCAATATGTTGCATTTTAATTGGAGATTAGTATTATGATGAAGAAAAAACACGAAGGAGGGCCTATGGAACCGCGATTTCATAAAGCTACCCTGGAGGACCTGGACCTGCTGGTGCGGACCCGGATCCAGGTATTGCTGGCCGCCAACCGCCTGCCGGAGGACACGGACATGTCCGCCGTGGAGCAGGCCAGCCGGGACTACTACGCCGCCGCCCTGGCTGACGGAAACCACGCCGCCTGGCTGGTGTTTGACGGAGACACCTGGATCGGTGCGGGCGGCGTCAGCTTCTACCGGGTCATGCCCACCTACCACAACCCCTCCGGGCGGAAGGCATATCTGATGAACATCTACACCCACCCGGACTACCGCCGCCGGGGACTGGGGCGGCGGATGGTGGAGCTGCTGGTGGAGGAAGCCCGGAAACAGGATGTCACCGCCATCTCTCTGGACGCCACCGCCATGGGGATGCCTCTGTACGAGTCCATGGGCTTTGTCCATATGCCCATGGAGATGGAACTGCCGGAATGATAAGCAACGGGACTGCCACAAGGCAGTCCCGTTGCAGACTGTCGATAAACCCGGAAACCTTGTGCGACGGGAAGGAAGATAGTTACGAAAGAAACCCAGGAAGGGTGTCTTTCGTTTTCAATCATAAGTTTTTCTGAACTTTTCAAGTTTAGAAAAACTTGCAGCAGCTTGTCGA
>JAGBDS010000075.1 GCA_017937405.1 Oscillibacter sp. | reverse complement strand
ATCTGCTTCATGGAGCCACGGGCGCCGGAGTCCGCCATCATGAAGATGGGGTTGTAGCGGTCCAGGTTCTTCTGCAGGGCGTCGGACACATCGTTGGTGGTCTTCTCCCAGACCTGCACCACCTGCTTGTAACGCTCGTGGTCGGTCATGAAGCCCATCTTGTACTGGTTTTCGATATCCAGCACCGCCTGCTCAGAGGCAGCGACCATCTCGTACTTCTTGGGAGGAATGGTCATATCCGCGATGGAGACGGTGATGGCGGCCAGGGTGGAGTTATGGTAGCCGGTGGCCTTGATGGCGTCCAGCACCTCGGCGGCCACGGTGAAGCCGTGCTTGTTGATGGCGCGGTCCACGATCTGGCCCAGCTGCTTCTTGCCGCAGGTGAAGGTGATCTCGTAGTCGCAGACGCGGGCGGGATCGGAGCGGTCCACGAAGCCCAGGTCCTGGGGAATGTTGTGGTTGAAGATGATGCGGCCGGGGGTGGCCTCCACCACACGGGTGTAGTCCACACCGTCCACAGTCAGGGTGCGGCGCACTAGGATGGGGCAGTGGGGGCCGATGGCCCGCTCGTTATAGGCCATCAGAGCCTCTTCCTCGTTGGCGTAGAAGTGCAGGGGCTTGTAGGTGGCCTTCTTCTGCTCCTTGGACAGCGCCTCGTTGGCGGCCAGGAACTCGTCGGCGTCCACCACGGACTGGGCGGGCAGGCCGGTATCGCCGGCCGTCTCGCACCAGATGGTCTCGGCGCCCTTCTCCGCCTTGCCCATGCGGTCCATGGTCAGGTAGTAGGAGCCCAGCACCATATCCTGGGTGGGAACGGTGACGGGGCCGCCGTCCTGGGGACGCAGCAGGTTGTTGGCGGAGAGCATGAGGATACGGGCCTCGGCCTGGGCCTCGGCGCTCAGGGGCACATGGATAGCCATCTGGTCGCCGTCGAAGTCGGCGTTGAAGGCGGTACAGGTCAGGGGATGCAGCTTCAGGGCGCGGCCGTCCACCAGCACGGGCTCGAAGGCCTGGATGCCCAGGCGGTGCAGGGTCGGGGCACGGTTCAGCATGACGGGGTGGTCCTTGATGATGACATCCAGCGCGTCCCAGACCTCGGTGACGCCCTTATCCACCATCTTCTTGGCGGACTTGATGTTGTTGGCGGTGCCGTCCTCCACCAGCTTCTTCATAATGAAGGGGCGGAACAGCTCCACGGCCATCTCCTTGGGCACGCCGCACTGGTAGATCTTCAGCTCGGGGCCGACGACGATAACGCTGCGGCCGGAGTAGTCGACACGCTTGCCCAGCAGGTTCTGGCGGAAACGGCCCTGCTTGCCCTTCAGCAGGTCGCTGAGGGACTTGAGGGCGCGGTTGTTGGCGCCGGTGACGGCACGGCCGCGGCGGCCGTTGTCGATCAGGGCGTCCACCGCCTCCTGCAGCATCCGCTTCTCGTTGCGGACGATGATGTCGGGGGCGTTGAGCTGGATGAGCCGCTTGAGGCGGTTGTTGCGGTTGATGACCCGGCGGTACAGGTCGTTCAGGTCAGAGGTGGCGAACCGGCCGCCGTCCAGCTGCACCATGGGGCGCAGCTCGGGGGGGATGACGGGCAGGATATCGATGACCATCCACTCAGGCTTGTTGCCGGAGATGCGGAAGGCGTCCACCACCTCCAGGCGCTTGACGATACGGGCCTTCTTCTGGCCGGAAGCGTCCTTCAGCTCGGCGTGGAGCTGAGCGGACAGGGCCTCCAGGTCTACGTCCTGCAGCAGCTTCTTCACGGCCTCGGCGCCCATGCCGGCCTGGAAATCGTCCTCATACTTCTCGCGGTAGTCGCGGTACTCCTTCTCGGAGAGGATCTGATTCTTGGTCAGCGGGGTCTCGCCGGGGTCGGTGACGATATAGTTGGCAAAGTACAGCACCTTCTCCAGAATACGGGGGCTGATGTCCAGCAGCAGGCCCATCCGGGAGGGGATGCCCTTGAAATACCAGATGTGGGAGACGGGGGTGGCCAGCTCGATGTGGCCCATGCGCTCGCGGCGCACCTT
>JAGBDS010000016.1 GCA_017937405.1 Oscillibacter sp. | reverse complement strand
TCCCGGGAGGAGCCGCAGCCGAAGTTGGCCCCGGCCGCCATGATGTCACCCTCCTTGACCTTGGTGATGAAGGTCTTGTCGATGTCCTCCATGCAGTGGGCGGCCAGCTCCTGATGGCTCTGGGTATTCAGATACCGGGCGGGGATGATGACGTCGGTATCGACGTGGTCCCCGTATTTATGTACGATTCCGTGCGCGTTCATTTATTCACGACCTCCTCTGGATGTGCGATATGTCCGGCGATGCCGGAAGCGGCGGCCACGGCAGGAGAGGCCAGATAGACCTCGCTGTCCACATGGCCCATGCGGCCCACGAAGTTGCGGTTGGTGGTGGAGACGCACCGCTCTCCGGCGGCCAGAATGCCCATGTAGCCACCCAGGCACGGCCCGCAGGTGGGGGTGGAAACGATGCAGCCCGCGTCCAGGAAGATATCGGTATAGCCCCTGTGCATGCACTCCCGGTAGACGCTCTGGGTGGCGGGGATGATGATGCCCCGGACGCCGGGAGCCAGACGGCGGCCCTTCAGAATCGCAGCGGCGGCAGCCATGTCGGGCAGCTGGCCGTTGGTGCAGGAGCCGATGACGATCTGGTCGATGGCGATGTCCCTGCCCTCCCGGGCAGGATGGGCGTTTTCCGGCAGATGGGGGTATGCCACGGTGCAGTCCACCTGGCTCAGGTCAATTTCCACGGTGCGCTCGTACTCCGCGTCGCCGTCCGCCTCGTAGGCGGTCCAGGGGCGATTTACCCGGCCCTCCACATAGGCACGGGTCACGTCATCCACGGGGAAAATACCGTTCTTGGCCCCGGCCTCAATAGCCATGTTGGAGATGGTCAACCGGTCATAGATGCTCAATTCCGCCACGCCGGGTCCGGTGAATTCCAGGGACTGATACCGGGCGCCGTCCACGCCGATCATGCCGATGAGGGTCAGGATCACATCCTTGCCGGAGACATAGGGCTTCAGCTTCCCGATCAGATTTACCCTGATGGCGGAGGGCACCTTGAACCAGGTCTCTCCCGCCGCCATGGCGGCGCCCATATCCGTAGACCCCACGCCGGTGGAGAAAGCGCCCAGGGCGCCGTAGGTGCAGGTGTGGGAGTCGGCGCCGATGACGGCCTCGCCGGGAGCCACCAGGCCCTGCTCCGGCAGGAGCGCATGCTCGATACCCATAGTACCCACATCGTAGTAGTGGTCGATATCGAACTTCCGGGCAAAGGTCCGGCACTGCTTGCACTGGGTGGCGGCCTTGATGTCCTTGTTGGGGGCGAAGTGGTCCATCACCAGGGCGATGCGGCTCTTGTCGAACACCTTGTCAAAGCCCGCCGCCTCAAACTCGTTGATGGCAACCGGGGTGGTGATGTCGTTGCCCAGCACCAGGTCCAGTTTCGCCTGGATGAGCTGTCCGGCCCGCACGCTGTCCAGACCCGCGTGCTTCGCCAGGATTTTCTGTGTCATTGTCATTCCCATGTCTGTTCTCCTTTTAAGCGGTCGCTTCCATCATCTTGTTGATGCCGTTGACGTAGGCCCGGATGGAGGACTCGATGATGTCGGTGGAAAGTCCGGTGCCGGTGTAGGATTCGCCGTTGGCGTCCTCCAGCTTCACCACGGCTTCGCCGATGGCGTCCTCGCCGTCGGTGACGGCGTTCAGGCTGAAGCTCTCCAGCTTGATGTCCAGCCCCAGCATCCGGTTAATGGCCTTGAAGGAGGCGTCCAGGGGGCCGGAGCCGATGGCGACTTCCTCCAGCACGTCGTTCTCCCGCTGGAGCTTGATGCAGGAGGTGTTGGGCATGCCATCTCCGGCGTTGACCACATGGCTGATGAGGCGGCAGGAGCCGATGGTAGTATTGCGGCGGTGGAGCACCAGGGCCTCGATGTCGGAGCCGGTGATGTTCTTTTTCTTGTCTGCCAGCACCTTGAACCGGGTGAACACGCTCTCCAGCTCCTCGTCGGTGAGCTCGTAGCCCATGGAGATGAGCTTCTCCCGCAAGGCGTGCTTGCCGGAGTGCTTGCCCAGGACCATGGTGTTCTGGGGGATGCCCACATCCACGGAGTTCATGATCTCGTAGGTCTGGGCATTGGCGATGACGCCGTGCTGGTGGATGCCGGACTCATGGGCAAAGGCGTTGGCGCCCACGATGGCCTTGCTGGGCGGGATAGGCACGCCGGTGATGTTGCTGAGGAGCTTGCTGGAGCGGTAGATCTGCTTCGTATTGATGCCGGTCTCGGCTTCGTAGAAATCCCGGCGGGTGTGGATGGCCATCACCAGCTCTTCCAGGCTGGCGTTGCCCGCCCGCTCGCCGATGCCGTTGACGGTGCACTCCACCTGGGTGGCCCCCGCCTTCACGCAGGCCAGGGAGTTGGCAACGGCCATACCCAGGTCGTTGTGGCAGTGGACGGAGATGTCCACGTTCTCAATGCCGGAGACATTCTGCCGCAGGTAGGTGATAAGCTCCGCCATCTCCATGGGCGTGGAGTAGCCCACGGTGTCGGGGACGTTCAGGGTGGTGGCTCCGGCGGCTACGGCGTTGGAGTAGCACTGGGCCAGGAACGCCCAGTCAGAGCGGGAGGCGTCCTCGGCAGAGAACTCGATGTCCTCGCAGAAGCCCTTGGCGTAAGCCACCATATCGCTGATACGCTGAAGCACCTGCTCCCGGGTCATCTGCAGCTTGTACTCCATGTGGATATCACTGGTAGCCAGGAACACATGGATGCGGGGGTGCTTGGCCTCCTTCACCGCGTCCCAGGCGGCGTCGATATCGCCCTTCGTGCAGCGGGCCAGGGAGGCCACGGTGCAGTTGGTCACCGCTCCGGCGATGGCCTGGACGCTCTTGTGGTCCATGGGGGAGGCAATGGCAAAGCCCGCCTCGATGATGTCCACGCCCAGCTTTTCCAGCTGTCTCGCCATTTCGATCTTCTCAGAGAGGTTCATGCTGCAGCCGGGGGACTGCTCACCGTCTCTCAGGGTGGTGTCAAAAATCTTGATGCGCTTCATGGTCTTGTTCCTCCTGCTTTCTATCTGCAAAATGTTTTTCAGGCAATAAAAAAGCCTTCGTCTCTCCAAATGAAGAGACGAAAGCTGTAAACTTCCGCGGTACCACTCTTGTTGGCATAAAAAATGCCCGCTTTCGGCATCGGCCCGGTGCTGCCCGGACGAATCCCGCCTCTTTGGTAACGGTGAGGAAACCCGTTTTCGCCTAAACCGCAGTCTCAGCGAAACTACTCAGGGGCCAGTGACGTCTCCCCACTCTGCATTGCCTCGCAGCGGCCGGCAACTCTCTGAAGCGTCTGTGGTAGGACTTTTTCCCCGTCATCGTATTTTGGATGATTGGTGTTGGGCCTACTATACGCGAGCCCCGCTGTTTTGTCAAGGTGGCATTTTCATCTTTTTTTAAATAGACAAAACCTCCCTGCCGCCCGTTTTATTTTTTGTTCTTTCTGTTGATAAGCGGAACCTCCGGCCCCGTGTGACCAACATCGCTCTGAATGCCCAGCCATGCATAGAAGCGGCGCATGAACCGGAACGTAAATCCTCCGGGCAGCATGGCGTTGACGAACAGCGCCGCCAGCACGCCGATGCCGGTGTCCAGAATACGGTTCAGGGCGTAAGAAATGTACGTCTCGGTAGGGGTGTTGAACAGAAGGATGCACAGCACCACGCCGCCGGGCTGGATGCCGCCCACCCAGATATACTGGCAGGCCACGATCAATACCACCACGCCCACGAAGGTCAGCGGGATGAGGAACCAGCGGTTGCTGCCGTCCGGGAACAGGAACATATAGAACGCGAACAGGCCCATGCCGATAAAGCCGCCCACCAGCGTGCCGAAAAAGCGGTTGCCGCCGTGGAGCTTGCTCATGTCGTAGTCGCTGCCCATGCCGAAAATGGTGCCGATACAGGCGAAAGCCGGGCTGCGGTCAAAAAAATAATAGACCAATGCGCAGAGGGTGGCGGCGATGGCGGTCTTGATGTTCCGCATTCCGACCCTCGGCCATTGGATCTTCTTCTGTTCTGTCTCTTTGGTGGTATCCATGGCGTTTCTCTCTCCGTTTCTTCCGTGCGAGTTTAGATTCCGTTAAAATTCTATCATAGATGGAGAGGGATGAGAAGTCCGTTGCGCAAATTCCCTGTAAATTTTGCGTAGAATTTACAGGGAATTTGTTTTGGAATTTGCACAAAGGCAGGCAGTTTGAGAAGGCCTTACTTCCCTCCGCCGTCCTCCCGGCACATCAGCCCGAAAGCCGCCAGCTGGAGGACCGCGGCGCCCAGCACTGCCCGCTGGGGAGCCAGCTTCGTCAAAAGCACACCCAGAGCCGCCCCGGCGATAAAACAGGCAATGACGCCGTAATAGCACAGCCCTTTTTCCACCCCAGCCCGCTCCCTTTTGGTCAGGCCGTGGTAGATGGCCTCCGTGCCGCTGCGGAGGTTCCCGGTGCACATGGTGGTGGCGAAGGGGTTGCCCCGGACCTTCCGGAAGGTCTCCACCTGCAGGGCGCAGACAAAGGCCACCAGGGTGTTTGCCAGCGGGTCCCAGTCTCCCCGGGGCAGGAACGCCACGGCGCATACCACGGCGGCCTCCGCCAGCAGCACCGTGTGCCGCCAGTGAAATTTAGGGCCGCTGCGGTGATGCTCCCGGATGAACTCCGCTGCCAGAACGCCCAATGCAAAGGCCAGAATGGGAAACAGATAGCCCACGGCTTTCCGCCATTGGCCCTGGGTCAGGCAGACGCCGAACAGTACCATGTTGCCTGTCTCGGCGTTGGCGAACACACCGCCCCGGCTGAGATAGGTGTAGGCGTCCAGCAGGCCGCCCGCCGCCGCCAGCAGGGCCCCCACCGGAAAAGACTCCGATTTTTGAAACCGCTTTTCTGTGTTTTGAAACAATGTTCTCCCCCTCTTTTCCGCAAAACAGGGCCGTGCGCCGGAAAACGCGCACGGCCCTCAAGCTGCCGAAAAAGTCCGTTGGACTTTTTCGGCAGCCTGCCCAATGTCTCGCTTTTCTGGCCGCATCGCGGCTAGAAAAGCTGCCGCTTTGCGGCGCAAATGCCTGCTGCGGCAGGCTTTTTGCAGACATTCGATCCAACACGAAGGGGCTCCCGCCCCCTCGTACTCCCCCCGCAGGGCAGAACCTTTCTGCTCAATACAGAGGTTTTTCGACAAGCTGGGGGCCGTGCGCCGGAAAACGCGCACGGCCCCGTGTGCTCAATATTCCGCCTCGCCGGTATAGACCAGCTTCGCGTCGCCAGTGAGGGTCACCCGCTCGTCGGTGTAGTTGACGATGAGGTCGCCGCCCTTGGCCCGGACGGTCACGTCCTTGCCCTTTTCACACAGGCCGTTGGCCACAGCCGCCACCACCGCTGCGCAGGCGCCGGAGCCGCAGGCCATGGTCTCGCCGCTGCCCCGCTCCCAGACCCGCATCTTGATGGTGCTGGGGTTCACCACCCGGATAAACTCCGTGTTGATGCGCTCCGGGAAATAGGGCGCGTGCTCGAACCGGGGGCCGATGAACTCAATGTCCACGGCGTCCACCCGGGGACAGAACACGACGCAGTGGGGATTGCCCATATCCACGCAGGTGATGTTGAAGGGCCGTCCGCCGATGACCACGGGATAGTCCACCACCGTCTGCTCCGGGATGGCAAATTTCAGCGCCGCCGTGTCTAGGGTGGCGTAGCCCATATCCACGCAGGCGGAAGTCACCTTGCCGCCCATGGTGTAGAGCTGCACGGTCTTGGTGCCCCTGCCGGTCTCGATGGTCATCTCCTCTTTTTTCACGATGCCATTGTCGTAGAGGTACTTGCCCATGCACCGCAGGGCGTTGCCTGCCATCATGCCCTCGCTACCGTCGGCGTTGAACATCCGCATCTTCGCGTCGGCCTTTTCTGACCGCTCCATGAGCACGATACCGTCGGCGCCAATGCCGTGATGCCGGTCGCAGAAGGTCACGCACAGCGACTCGGGGCAGGTGATGGCCCCGTCCCAGTTTTCCAGGAAGATATAGTCGTTGCCGCAGGTCTCCATCTTGGCGAATTTCAGCTTCTGGCGCTCCGTCCGCAGGTGGCAGATGTCGATGAGCTCCGTGTTGTGCTGGTTGTACCGGGAGGCTAGAATATCCGTCAAAGCGTTGGCAGTGTCCAGAGAAGTGAGGCACGGAATGCCCAACTGGACGCAGCGGTGGTTCAGATGGATGAAATCTTTGATATAGCTGGGCTCGGTGGAGCCGGTGAGGATGACGTAATCGATTTTTCCATCTTCCAATAGCTGGAACACCCGGTTGTCCTGGCCCAGCTTGCCCACAACCTCCACATCGGTGCCGAGGCGGGAAATTTCCTGGGCGGTGCGCTCCGTGGCGTACAGCTTAAAGCCCATCTCGTCCAGCTTCCGGGCGATATTGACGATCTCCGGCTGGTCCCGGCGGTTGACGGAGATGAGCACGCCCGCGTGCTCGCTCTTCTCCACCTTGTACCCGGCGGAGACCAAACCCTTGAACAGCGCCTCCTGCATATCCTTGCCCAGACCCAGCACCTCTCCGGTGGACTTCATCTCAGGGGACAGGGCGGCGTTGGCGTCGGTGATCTTCTCGAAGGAGAACACAGGCACCTTGACGGCCACATAGGGCGGCTGCTTGTAGAGCCCGGTGCCGTAGCCCAGGGAGGCCAGCGGCTGGCCCACCATGACCCTCGTCGCCAGGTCCACCATAGGTACGCCCGTCACTTTGGAGATGTAGGGCACAGTCCGGCTGGCCCGGGGATTGACCTCGATGACGTACAGGTCGTTCTGGTAAATGAGGTACTGGATATTGATAAGTCCCTTTGTCCCCAGGCTCAGGGCCAGCTTCTCGGAGCAGTCAATAATGGTCCGCAGCATCTTGTCGCCGATGGAGTAGGGCGGATAGACCGCGATAGAGTCGCCGGAGTGGACGCCGGTGCGCTCGATGTGCTGCATGACGCCGGGGATGAGGACATCCTTGCCGTCGGAGATGACGTCCACCTCCAGCTCCTTGCCCATCAAATATTGGTCCACCAGCACGGGATTTTCAATTTTTCCGGAGAGGATGACCTCCATGTAGGTCCGCACGTCCTCGTCGTTGTGGGCGATGACCATGTTCTGGCCGCCGATGACGTAGGAGGGCCGCAGCAGCACGGGATAGCCCAGCTCATGGGCGGCGTCCAAAGCGCCCTGCATCCCGGTGATGCCCATGCCGCGGGGCCGCTTGATGTGGAACCGCTCCAGCAGCTCGTCGAACCGCTCCCGGTCCTCGGCCATGTCGATGGACTCGGCGGAGGTTCCCATGATACGGATGCCGTGGTCATCCAGGAATTTCGTCAGCTTGATGGCCGTCTGGCCGCCGAAGGCCACCACGACGCCCACGGGCTTTTCCACCTCGATGATGTGCATGACGTCCTCGGGATACAGCGGCTCGAAGTACAGCCGGTCAGCGGTGTCGTAGTCGGTGGAGACGGTCTCCGGGTTGTTGTTGACAATGACTACCTCGTAGCCCAGCTCCTTCAGCGTCCAGACGCAGTGGACGGAGGAGTAGTCGAACTCGATGCCCTGGCCGATGCGGATGGGGCCGGAGCCCAGCACCATGATGACGGGCTTTCCGCTGCGGGGGAAGGTCCGGGACTCGCAGAATTTGTCAAAGGAGGAGTAGAAATAGGGGGTCTCAGCGTCGAACTCAGCGCCGCAGGTGTCCACCATCTTGTAGACGGCGGTCTTGCTCTCACAGGGCAGCGCCTCCGCCCCGGACAGCCGCAGCAGGGCGCTGTCGGGATAGCCCAGCTTCTTTCCCGTCTCGTAGTGCTCGGCGGTGAGGCCGTCCTTCTCCAGCGCCAGCTCGAACTCCGCCATCTTCTTGAGCTTTGCCAGGAACCAGCGGTCGATTTTGGTGATGCTGAAAATCTCCTCGATAGAAATGCCGGACTTCAGCGCCTCGAACACCGTGAAAATGCGGTGGTCGTCTACTCGGCGGAGCCGTTCCCAGATAGGAGCGCCATCCTCGGGGTCCACCTTGCGGTTCAGAGTGTCCAGGCCCACCTCGGCGCCCCGGACGGCCTTCATCAGGGCCATCTCAAAGCTGGGAGCGATGGACATGACCTCGCCGGTTGCCTTCATCTGGGTGCCCAGCTTCCGGGAAGCGTCGGCAAACTTGTCGAAGGGCCACTTGGGCATCTTCACCACGATGTAGTCCAGCGTGGGCTCGAAGCAGGCGCAGGTCTTGCCGGTGATGTCGTTCTTGATCTCGTCCAGGGTGTAGCCCAGGGCGATCTTGGTGGTGATTTTGGCAATGGGATATCCAGTGGCCTTGGAGGCCAGGGCGGAGGAGCGGCTGACACGGGGGTTGACCTCGATGACGGCGTACTCAAAGCTGTCGGGATTCAGGGCCAGCTGCACGTTGCAGCCGCCCACAATGCCGAGGTGGGTGATGATGTCCAGGGACGCCTTGCGGAGCATCTGGAACTCCTTGTCCGCCAAAGTCTGGGTGGGAGCCACCACGATGGAGTCGCCGGTGTGGACGCCCACAGGGTCCAGGTTCTCCATGGAGCAGACGGCGATGACGTTGCCCACGCTGTCCCGCATGGTCTCAAACTCAATTTCCTTCCAGCCGAAAATGGCCTTTTCGATCAAAACCTGGGTGATGGGAGACGCGTCCAGGCCCGTCTGGGCGATGATGTGCAGTTCTCTTGCGTTGTTTGCCGCGCCGCCGCCCGCGCCGCCCAGGGTAAAGGCGGGCCGGACGATGACGGGATAGCCGATGCGGTCGGCCACCGCCAATGCGTCCTCCACGGTCTCGGCAATATCGGAGGCGATGACCGGCTGGCCGATCTCCGCCATGGCTTCCTTAAAGAGTTCCCGGTCCTCGGCCCGGGAGATGACCTTGGCGTCGGTGCCCAGCAGCCGGACGCCCTGCTCCGCCAGGAAGCCCTCCTTGTCCAGCTGCATGGCCAACGTCAGGCCCGTCTGTCCGCCCAGGCCCGCCAGGATGGAATCGGGCCGCTCCTTGAGAATGATGCGCTTGATGGTCTCGGTGGTCAGGGGCTCCAGGTAAATTTCGTCGGCCATGGCCTGGTCGGTCATGATGGTGGCGGGGTTGGAGTTGCACAGCACCACGTTGACCCCGGCATCCTTTAGAATGCGGCAGGCCTGAGCGCCGGCGTAGTCGAACTCGGCGGCCTGGCCGATGACGATGGGGCCGGAGCCGATGACCAGGACTTTCTTAATGGAAGTATCCAAAGGCATTACAGCTCGCCCCCTTTCATCAACTCTACAAATCTGTCAAACAGGAAGGATGTATCTTTCGGTCCCGTGCAGGCTTCCGGGTGGAACTGCACCGTAAAGGCTTTCAGGTCGGGGTAATCGATACCCTCGCAGGTGCCGTCGTTGGCGTTAGCAAAGGAGATTTGACCCACCTTCACCGTGTCGGAGTCCACGGCATAGCCGTGGTTCTGGCTGGTGATGTAGGTACGGACGCCGCTCAAGTCCCGGACGGGCTGGTTGACGCCCCGGTGGCCGTATTTCAGCTTGTAGGTCTTGCCGCCCACAGCCAGAGCCGTCAGCTGGTGACCCAGGCAGATGCCGAACATGGGGACCTTCCCCAACAGCTTTTTGATCTGCTCGATCTGGTAGACATTCTCCGCCGGGTCGCCGGGGCCGTTGGACAGCATCACGCCGTCGGGGTGGCCCTCCAAAATCTCCTCCGCAGAGGTGGTGGCAGGCAGGACCGTGACGGTGCAGCCCCGCTTCTGGAGTTCCCGGACGATGTTCCGCTTGGCGCCGTAGTCCAGAAGGGAGACTTTGAATTTCTCCTCCCCCTCCGCCGGGTAAACAGCAGGCTCCCTGCAGGTGACAGCCTCCACCACGCCGGTGACAGCGTAAGTCTCCACCGGTGTCAGGTCGGCGGGCACTTCGTCACAAATCGTCGCGTTCATCACGCCGTGCTCCCGGATGATACGGGTGAGCTGCCGGGTGTCCACGCCGTACAGCCCCGGCACCCCCTGCTCTTTCAAATAGGTGTCCAGGTCACAATCCTTGCGGAAGTTGGACGGCACCTCGCACCACTCCCGGACCACATAGCCCTTCACGCAGCAAGCGCCCTCGAAATCCTCCCGAATGATGCCGTAGTTGCCGATAAGGGGATAGGTCTGCATGACGATCTGTCCCGCGTAGCTGGGGTCGGTCAGGGTCTCGATGTAGCCGCACATGCCGGTGGTGAACACCAGCTCGCCCACGGCGGCAGTGTCGGCGCCGAAGCGGACGCCCTCAAAAACCTGCCCGTCCTGGAGCACTAAATAGCCCTTTTTCATAGAATCCTCCTGCTTTTGCCCGAGATTTCCCTTTTTTTGTTTCTATGTCATTATGCAAGTTTTTCCGCCTGCCGTCAATGATTCTCCGCCCGCCGGGAAGTAGACTTTCTCGAAAAATAGGTATTACTTTTTGTGCATTTTCGCAAAGGTAGACCTATCCCGCCCTCCTTTGAGCCGTTTCACCTGCCGCAGGGCAAAAAAATAGGGCGGCGTATGGCAGCCGCCCCGTTTTTTTAAGCGTCCTCCAGCGGAAGCTGAACGCCCTTGCGCTGGTGCAGGCAGAAGTAGGATTCCGTGGTGGAAACCTGCTGAAAGGACTCCACCAGGGCTTCAAAGGATGCCATATCCTTGCAGATGACCCGCAGCAGCAATCCGGTGCGGCCTGCCAGGTCCCAGGCGGACACCACCTCCGGCCTCTCCTCGACCATCTGGTAGAGGCTCTGCTCTGCACCGGCGTGGGCAGTCACCAGCATCATGACCTCGATCTCATATCCCGCGGCCACGGCGCTGATGTCCGCATGGTAGCCCCGGATGATCTGCTGCTCCTCCAGCCGGTGTACCCGTTCCGCTGTGGCCGGAACGCTCATGGAGATCTGCTCGGCCAGCGCTGTCATGGTGATCCGTGCGTCCTGCTGCAACACGCGCAGGATACGGCGGTCTGTTGTATCCATCGGGATGCCTCCTTGGAATGTTCTTAAAATTCGGAATGTATTCTAGCGAATTTCCTTCAAACCGTCAAGTTCTTTGGGCAGAACTCCTTATTTTCGGTATAGAATTTTGTCAATATTGCCAGTATACTATGACTTGTTAAGAAAAAAACAAGGAGGTATTCAACATGGATACGAAAAAGGAAAAAAAGATCATTCACCGCGCCTGGGGCGTTGTGGCTGCGCTGCTGGTCATTATGGCGGGAGCGATCCTGGAGGAAGTTGGCGCTGTTAAGGGCAGCGCGCTGTACTATATCAGCGGCGTTCTGGCGTTCCTGACCTTTATCGGGGCTTCCGGCTATTGCGCCCATACCCTAACCGAGCTGGAAAAGCTGGGTTGATCCGGCCATTATCTCAAAAAAGCGCAGGTCCCCGTTTGTTCCGGGGACCTGCATCTTTTTACGTCTGTATCTGTGTTCCGTTTTCCCGCTTTCCGCAGAAAAGCACGAAATTCACTCATCCAGCTTGAGCACCGCCAAAAACGCCTCCGTCGGCACCTGCACCGTCCCCAGACTCCGCATCTTCTTTTTGCCGCACCCCACAAAATCTTCGATTTTGCGGGGACCCCGCATAGGACTCAAATCGCCGGGCAAAGCCCGCCGATTTCAAGGTTTTGCTCCGCAAAACGCTTGACGCCGCTTCCGCGGCGGCTCGCTGACGCTCGCAGAGGGCAAAATTCACTCATCCAGCTTGAGCACCGCCAAAAACGCCTCCGTCGGCACCTGCACCGTCCCCAGACTCCGCATCTTCTTTTTGCCCTCTTTCTGCTTTTCCAGCAGCTTCTTCTTCCGGGTCACGTCGCCGCCGTAGCACTTTGCCAGCACGTCCTTCCGCATAGCCTTGACGGTCTCCCGGGCGATGACCCGTCCGCCGATGGCCGCCTGAATGGGGATTTCAAACAGCTGGCGGGGAATATTCTCCTTCAGCTTCTCGCACAGCTTTCGGGCCCGGGGGTAAGCCTTGTCCTTGTGGGCGATGAAGCTCAAAGCGTCCACCTTGTCGCCGTTTAAGAGCAAGTCCACCTTCACCAGCTCACTGGGCCGGTAGTCGGACAGCTCGTAGTCCAACGAGGCGTAGCCCTTGGTATTGGCCTTCAGCGTGTCGAAGAAGTCGTAGATGATCTCGTTCAGCGGCATCTGGTAATGGAGCTCCACGAGATTGGTATCCAGATACTGCATATCCTTGAACTCGCCCCGGCGGGTCTGACACAGGGGCATGATGTTGCCCACATATTCGTTGGGACTGATGATAGACACCTTGACATAGGGCTCCTCCGACCGCTCGATGGACGCGGGGTCGGGGTAGTTGTGGGGATTGTCCACCCGGACCAGCGTCCCGTCGGTCTTGTAGACATTGTAGATAACGGAAGGCAAAGTCGTCACCAGGTCCAGGTCGAACTCCCGCTCCAGCCGCTCCTGGATGACCTCCATGTGGAGCATGCCCAGGAAGCCGCAGCGGAAACCAAAGCCCAGAGCCACGGAGCTCTCCGGCTCGAAGCTCAACGACGCGTCATTGAGCCGCAGCTTCTCCAGAGCGTCCCGCAGGTCGGGGTACTTGGAGCCGTCCTCGGTGTAGATACCGCAGTAGACCATGGGCTGCACGGGGCGGTAGCCCGGCAGGGGCTCCGCCGTGGGATTAGCGGCGTCGGTGACAGTGTCGCCAACCCGGGTGTCCTGCACATTCTTGATGCTGGCGGTGAAATAGCCCACCTCACCGGCCTCCAGTCCGTCGCAGGGCTCCAGGCCCAGGGGCAGCAGGTGGCCGCACTCCACCACCTGATAGGTGGCGCCGGAGGCCATCAGCTTCACCGTCTGGCCGGTGCGGATGGTACCCTCCATCAGCCGCATGTAGACGATCACGCCCCGGTAGCTGTCGTACTGGCTGTCGAAGATCAGGGCTTTCAGCGGCGCGTTCACGTCGCCAGTGGGGGCGGGCACGTTCTTCACCACGTCCTCCAGCACGGCGTCGATGTTGATGCCCATTTTGGCGGAGATCTCCGGTGCGTCCATAGCAGGCAGGCCGATGATGTCCTCCACCTCATGCTTGGCCTTCTGGGGATTGGCGGCAGGCAGGTCGATCTTATTGAACACCGGCAGGATCTCCAGGTCGTGCTCCATGGCAAGATAGGTATTGGCCAGGGTCTGGGCCTCCACGCCCTGGGTGGAGTCCACCACCAGCACGGCGCCCTCACAGGCTGCCAAGGACCGGGACACCTCATAGTTGAAGTCCACATGGCCCGGGGTGTCGATGAGGTTCAGCTCGTAGGCCTGCCCGTCCTGAGCCTTGTAGTTCAGCCGGACGGCCCGGGCCTTGATGGTGATGCCCCGTTCCCGCTCCAGGTCCATGTTGTCCAGCAGCTGGCTCTCCATCTGACGCTGGCTGACGGCCTCGCACTTTTCCAGCAGCCGGTCCGCCAGCGTGGACTTGCCGTGGTCGATATGGGCAATAATGCTGAAATTTCGGATATTTTGCTGTTTTGTCATATTCCGGATAACCTCCATAGGTAAGTCCACGCGGGGCCCCGCAAAGCGGGGCGGCGCGCAGCGCCGTAACTTCAAATCAAAACTGGGGTCCCCAAAAACTGTATGCAGTTTTTGGGGAGAGGAGCCGCAGTACAGTGAGCGAGCTTTTGCCGTCAGGCAAAAGCGAGGGATACGGAGCTTGCGGCGACGAGGTCGATGTGGGCAATGATAGAGAAATTTCGGATATTGGCTTGTTTTGTCATATACAGATAACCTCCGTTGGCAAGTCCTCACCGCTCCGTCAGGCCGTTCATCCTGGCGTCGGCGGTGCTCAATACCTGAGTCATACTCTGGCAGCGTCCGGGATAGGCGGCAGCCAGGGCGGCGGGAGACAGGTCCGGGAAGGGTTCTTTTTTCTCCGCCCGGTCCCGCAGGGCATGGGCGTAGCGCACTTCCGCCAGCTTCCGGTCCGCGTCGGACACATCCATGGCGCAGTCGCCGCTGTCCAGGGCAAAGTAATCCTCGTTGGCCCCGGCGCAGCGGTACAAATGGCGGTAAAGCTGGTATACCCCGCCGCCCAAATAGTCGGCGGCAGCGTTGATGGCAGCCTTGTCCCCCAGCTTGCCCAGCAGCCCGAACAGCACGCCTACAGCGCCGGACAGCAGCTTGCTCTGGAGGGTCGCCAGCACGCTGCCCTGGAGGATGTTCCCCGGCTCGGCGGCGTTCAATACCTCCTCGGAGTTCAGCATACTGCCCTCCCGGGACAGGGTGCGGCCCAAAATGAAGTCGGCGGACACATTGTAATAGTCGCAGGCCTTCACCACAAAGCTGAGGCCCGGCTCCCGGACGCCGTTCTCATAGTGGCTCAGCAGCGCCTGAGAAATCCCCAGGTCTCCGGCGGCGGTCCGCTGGGACACCCCCCGCTCCTTCCGCAGCAGAGACAGGGTACGTGAAAATTCAGATGTGGAAGCCATTGTCTCTCTCCTTTTGTCTCTATATCAAATACATATCGTATAGTTTACCAGAAATGTTACCATTTGTAAAGAAAAAGCGTGAAACTGCCGGGCGCTTCGCCCGGCAGTTCCATTCAAAACAGCCCCACCTGATTGGGCAGCACATCGCCGCCGATGCTCCGGAGCTGGCGGCTGTTCTCCTCCCCCAGCCGGTCCACGATGGCCATCTTGCGGATGATATTCTTGGCCGTCAGGTCCAGGGCGGTGCCCTCGCTGTAATCCGCCGGGAAGATGAAATCCACCCGGCCCTTTGCCAGCAGTTCCTCCACACCCAGGCGGTTTGTTTCCTGATACACAGCGATAGCCTGGCCGCCGTAGGCCCGCATCATCTTCATGCAGGGCACGTCGGAAAGTCCGTCCCCGATGTAGACCATGTTGGTGAAAGGCACCCGCTTGCTGTCGTCCGGCATGGAGTCATTCAGCGTCTTGTCGTCGGACACGTCCAGCACGCCCTTGTTGACACGGTAGACGAACTGGGTCTTGGCGGTGAAGTTGACCGTCAGCTTGGGCCACACCGGCCGCCCCTCCCCGTCGTAGTAAAACTCGCTGGCGTATATCTCCTTGAACTCCTGGCTGATGCCGGAGCCCTCGATGATCTCCCGCAGGCCGGAGGAGATGACGTAGTGCTCCACCTGAACGCCCTGCTCCTCTCCGAAGGCGTTGATACGCCGGAACCACTCTTTCACGCCTGGGAACAGCACGATGTCCCGCCCCATATTCCGCAGGCTCTCCCGGGTAAAGGGCTGGTTCCGTTTTTCCGCCTCCTGGACCATGGTGTACATATAGGCCAGAATACCGTCCACGCGGTTGGTGTGGCCGAAGCCGTTGGCCAGCGCCCAGAATTCCCTGGGCGTCATGCCGAGGCTGGGGATAAAGGTGTAGTCCTCCATGTCGGTGGTGCAGAGGGTCTTGTCAAAATCGTACAGAAAGGCGATGATGGGTTTGTCCATAGTGCTCCTCCCAGGAAAAAAGCGGCTCAAAAGAGCCGCTTTTTATCATTCTCCGGTATAATTCCGGCCAAATTTCAGGTCGTCCAGATTGATGCGGCGGGTGGCGCCCAGATCTTCCGTCCGGGCAAAGGGGTCTCCCTCGGGATACGGGTCCTCCGCCTGTACAGGCTCCCCGGCGATCTCCGCCGCGGGTTCCTCCACAGGCTGTTCCTTGAAGGCGGCCATGACCTTTTCCTCGATCTCCTCCACCGGAGCAGGCTCCGCCGCGGGGGCAGGCTCCGCCACAGGCAGTTCGGGAAGCTGGTCCAGGAAGCTCAGCTCCTTGCTGCAGATCTCCCGGCTGGCGGCGATAAATTTGGACAGCTCGATCTGGCCCTGCCGCAGGCGGTCCTGGGCCTCGGTCAGCTCCCGCCGGTAGTTCTCGATCTTCTCCCGGGCGCCGGTTTCCGCCTGGGCCAGGATCTGGTCCCGCTTGGCCTCCGCCTCGTGGACAATGGAATCCGCCATCTTCTGGGCGGTCAGCAGGGTCGCCCGCATAGCGTCCTCGGTAGAGCGGTACTCCTCCACCTTCTCCACCAGCACCTTCAGCTTGGCCTTCAGCGCCGCGTTTTCTTTGTAAAGGGCCGTGTAATCGTCGGTCAGCTCATCCAGAAACTCATCGACCATGGCCATATTGTAGCCGCCCAAAGTCGCCTTGGTAAAGGCGTGGGTGGAAACTTCCTGCGGTGTCAGCATAGTGCCTCGTTACCCCCCGTATATATTTTCTATTTTAGAATCAGAAAGAACGCCCGTTGTTTGTTTCCCACCCGGTGTCCCACCGGGCGGGAGCCCTTTTGATTTCACTCAAACCGGCAGGCAAAGCCCGCCGGTTTCAAGGTTTTGCTCCGCAAAACCCTTGTACGCGCCACTCGGCGCGACAGGCTCTCGCCTGCGTCACAACGGCCTTTAGAAATAAAGTCCGTTGTTTTCCAGCTCGTCGATCAGGTCGCCCTCGATGTCCACATGATAGGGCGTGATGATGTAGGTATTGGCGGCCACCTTTTTGATCTTGCCCTCGCCGGCGTAGGCCACGCCGGACAGGAAATCGATCAGGCGCCGGGCGATGTCCTTGTTGGTGGACTCCAGGTTCAGCACCACGGTCCGCTTGTCCTTCAGATGGTCGGCGATCTCGGAGGCATTCTCGAACCGCTCCGGCTTCACCAGCACCACCTTCAGCTGGGTGGTGGCGTGGATGTTGACCACCTTGTTCCGGCGGTCCTCCACCTTTACCCGGCGGTCCTCAAAGGCGTCCCGGCTGCTGCGGGCGGGCTCCTCAAAATCCTCGAACTCCTCATCCTCGTCCTCGTAGGGATGGGTCAGCTTTTTCAGCTCGTCGATAAAACTCATGTTTCAAAAACCTCCTTGAGGCGTTTTCTCAAGTATAGTGGCGGGCTCCGAAAATCGCGGTCCCCACCCGAACCATGTTGGCGCCGCAGCGGATGGCGTCCGCGAAGTCGCCGCTCATGCCCATGGAGAGATACTTGAAACCATTATGGAACATTTTCCTATTGATGTCAACATAAAGTGCCCGAACTTCCTCAAAATACCGCATATTGGTATCCCGGTCGGCGTCGGCGGGAGGGATGGTCATCAGTCCCAGCACCCGGACATGGCTCCGGGACGCCGCGGCCTCCGCCGCGGCCTCCGTATCGGCGGGGGCGAAGCCGCTCTTGGCCTCCTCACCGCCCACATTGACCTCCAGCAGGATGTCCTGCACCAGGCCCTTATTCGCCGCCACCTTTTCGATCTCGTCCAGCAGCTCCAGGGAGCCCACGGACTGGATGAGGCTGACGTGGCCCACCACCTGCTTCACCTTGTTCCGCTGGAGGTGGCCGATGAAGTGCAACGGCGCGCCGTCGTAGGCGTTCTCCCCCAGCTTCTGGGTCATCTCCTGGACCCGGTTCTCCCCCAGGGCGTCGATGCCTGCGGCGATGGCCTCCCGGCAGGCGGCGGCGTCATTCATCTTGCTGGCGCCCACCAAAGTGATCTCTCCAGGGTCCCGGCCCGCCTCTTTGGCGGCGGAAGCGATCTCCTCCCGCACCCGTGCAATATTTTCCGCGATAGACATAGCGATCAGCCTCTCTTTTCTCTCAATATGTGTTTTTCTGTCCGATGACCTTGCCATCGTACAGGTCGTTTGCCGTGATAATGACCTCGTCACCCGGACGCAGCCGCAGCTTCTCCTTGTCCGCCGGGGCGTTGGCCCGTACCAGCAGGAAGCTGCTGCCGTTGTACAGCACCTCCACCGGCTTGAACCGGGCCTCCATGCCCACCACGCAGTACACGCCGGTGACCCGGCTCTCCGTGGTGGTACCGTCCTCGTTTTCTGTTGTCCGGGTGTCGATGCGCAGCGCCTCCTTGGGCACCCGAATGCCCTCCGCGCTGTCCCAGACCACCTGGGCGCTCTGCTGGCGCAGCAGCGTCAGCTGGGGCAGATAGCTTTTCCCTTCAAACACCACGACGCACCGGCCGTTCTCCTCCGTCCCGATGTGGGACACCGTCACCGGCAGGTCCCGCTCCACGCTTTTGGCAAACCGCAAAATCAGGTTTTTTCCGGCCTTTTGCAATGCATCGGATTCCTCTTTTAATTCCTCCGCGTCCGCGGCGGACATGGCGGCGGCATAGTACCAGGAATCCCCCAAAATCAGCTTCCCCACGCTGGAGGACACCGTACTGTCCGCCCGGACGGCGCTAAGCTTGGATGGTGTCAGCTCCGCCAGGCTCTCCGGCGTCAGGACATTCTCATATCCATCCACCACGGCGGAGTACAGACCGGAAACCGGGGCGGTGATGGTCTGGACAGACCCCGCCGCCTGGGTCTTCAGCTCCTTGAGCTGGCTCTGGAGCCCCTCGATCTGGCCGGAGAGGTCCTCGTTTTCCGAATAGGTGTAGTCCCGTTTCAGCACCAGTGCCCGGAGCTGGCCGCCATAGGTCTCGGCCTTGGCCAATCGGTCCGCCGCCAGACACTTGCGGTACTCCAGAATATTCTGCATGATCTGGCTGTCCAGCTTCATGGACACCTCGGAGCTGCCCGCCGCGTTCTGGGCGTATTGGAGCTGCTCGATGCGGGCCTCCAGGGTGCTGATCTCCGCCTGGCGGTCCAAAGACGATTGGTCGGCGTAGACGGACGCCACGGCGCCGCCCCGGCTGACCCGCTCGCCCTCCTCCCGCCGGAGGCGCAGCAGTCCGCTGCCCTCGTCGGTCAGCACCTGCTCCTGCCGCACCACATAGCCGGACAGGCTGACGCTCTCCTCCACCTGGTAGCTGTATGCCAAGGTGGTGGTCAGCGGGTCCACGAAATAGCGGTAGCCCTGAAGTCCAAAATAGGCCAGCAGGCCCAGTGTCACAGCGGCCATCAGCAGTTTTGTGCCGAAAGAGTTGTTTTTCATGGTGGATGTTCCTCACTATGTAGCGCGATGTAACACGCTCTCCCGGCAGTGCCAGCCGCGCGTATTACACCACTTCTATCGTCAGGTCCACGGGCCGCACCGGCGCGATGGTGGAAATGGCGTGCTTGTAGATGACCTGCTGCCTGCCGTCGCTGTCCAGAATGACCACAAAAGCGTCAAATCCGGTGATGACGCCCCGCATCTGAAAGCCGTTCATCAAAAACATGGTCACCGGCAGCTTGTCCCGTTTCGCCTGAAGAAGAAAAATGTCCTGTAAATTTGCTTTGTTCTGCATATCGTCCGCTCCTTTTTCTTTGTGGGTCGGACGATTGTTCCTATTTCGTCCGCCTTAGGGCTAGGATACGCCCTCGGCGGTCAAGATTTCCGTCGAAACCTGTAAGGCCCGCGCAAAATCCCGTTCTTTTTCCCATTCGATCCAGTGGATGGCCGGATTCCGCCGCAGCCAGGTGAGCTGGCGCTTGGCGTACTGCCGGGAGCGGAGCTTCACCTCCGCCAGGGCCTCCGCCTCGGTGGCGGTGCCCTCCAGCACTCCTAAAAACTCCTTGTAGCCGATGGCCTGGAGGGACGTGGCGTCCCGGGGCAGGCCGCTTTCCAGCAGCCCCCGGACCTCCTCTACAAGGCCCTCCTCCGCCATCTTGTCCACCCGGCGGTCGATGAGGGCTTTCATGTCCTGCCGGTCCGCGAACCGCAATCCGATCCACACGGCGTCGTACCGGGGCGGAAGGTCTTTTGTCTCCGCGTTGTGGGCAGAGATGGTCTTGCCCGTCTCCAGCCAGACCTCCAGCGCCCGGAGGATGCGCTTTTCATCCGCCGGGTGCAGCCGCTTCGCCGTCTCCGGGTCCACCTGCCCCAGCTCCTCCAGCAGAGGGCCGATGCCCTCCGCCTCCAGCCGCTCCTGCAGCGTTTTCCGCACCTCGCCCCCGGCGTGGCCCCCGGCAAAGCCGTGGCCCTTCACCACCGCGTCCAGCCACAGCCCGGTGCCGCCCACCAGGACAGGCAGCTTTCCCCGTGCCAGGATGCCGTCGATGATGGGGATGGCCGTCTCAGCATACCGGGCGGCGGACCATTGCTCCGCCGGGTCCGCTACCGCCACCATGTGGTGGGGCACGCCGTCCATCTCCTGTTCCGTGGGGGCGGCGGTGCCGATGGTCATGCCCCGGTAGATCTGCATGGAGTCGGCGGAGACCACTTCCCCATTGAATTTTTTGGCGATGAGCACGCCCAGCGTTGTCTTGCCGCAGGCCGTTGGCCCCACGACGCAGACGATCTTCGGTGCCATGGTCTCCCCCTCTCCCCAAAATTTCATTTCTTCAGAAGCTCTTTGCCAGTTCTCTTGCCTTCTCGCAGGCGGCGGCCATGATGGCCTCGCCCTCCTCGGGCCGGGTGTCCAGGCCGTAGGCCTCCACATGGCAGAACTCCTTGATGCCGAACCGCTGGCAAAGCTGCCGCCAGTATTCGGTGCCCAGGTTCTCCTCCGGCTCCTCGCCGCCGCTGACGGTGAGGTAGGCCAGCTTCTGGGCCATGCAGTCGCCCTTGCACACGCCGTTGTCGTAGTGGTAGGTGACCTCCCGGACGCAGATGTACTCGATGTACACCCGCAGCATGGCGGGGAAGGTCAGATCCCGGAGGGGCGCGCCGATGACGATGCGGTCGGCCCGCCGGAACTGCCGGGCCAGCTTGAAGATGGGCGCGTCAAAGGCCTTCACGTTCCGCAGGGCGTTACGGTCGTCGGTGCTGAACTGGTCGAAAGGCTTCAGCGCCATGCGCTGGAGGTTCACCACCTCGATGTCCTCCGCCGGATGGGCCTTCTTGTAGCTCTCCAAAAAAGCCTCGCACAGGGCATGGCTCCGGGAACGGTCCCCCCGGTAGCTGATGCAGCAGTCCACGAACAATAACATGGCCGTCTCCTCCTTAATATTTGATATTGCCGGAACCCTCCGGTCCCGTTTTTATGCTTCTCTTGCCAGCTGTTCCGCCAGGGCGCAGGCGCCCGCCAGCAGCTCCGCCGCCTGTTCCGGCGCCGCGTCCAATCCCCCGGCAAACACATAGTCGAATTGTGGGATGCCGAACATGGCGGCCAGCTGCCGCCAGTACACAACCCCCACGCTGTCCTCCCGCTCAAAGTCGCCGCCGGAGGTCAGGTACACCAGCCGCTCCGCCTGACAGTCTCCGTGGCAGCCGGCCTCATCGTAATGGTAGGTCAACCCGTTGGCGGAGATATACTCGATATACGTCCGCAGCGCCGCCGGGAAGCTCATATCCCAGAAGGGCGCCGCCACCAGGATGGCATCCGCCGCCCGGAACTGCCGGGCCAGGCCAAACACCGGCGCGTCCCAGGCCCCCACAGAGGCCAGAGCGTCCCGCTCGTTCAGCATTTCCACATCAAAGGGCTTCAGCGCCAGCAGCGTCTCCTGCGTCACCGTTTCAACGTCCGCCTCCGGCCATTTTTCCCGGAACGCCGCCAAACACGCTTCCGCCAGCCGTCTTGTCCGGGAGTTCTCTCCCCTCTGACTGATACAGCAGTCCACAAATAAAACCTTCAATCCATCACTCCCCTATGCCTTCCCCCTCCGGGGGCAGGTGATCTCACTGTTCCGCGTCCCATGCCTTCCCCCCTTTGGGGGGAAGGTGGCCCCGCAGGGGCCGGATGAGGAGTCTCCCCCTTGAACAACATTATGCCCGCTTAAACATCTTTTCCAGCTCGTATTTTGTCAGCTTCACCGCCACAGGCCGCCCGTGGGGGCAGTACTGCACCTCGCCGCTCTGGACCTTCTCCACCAGTACCCTCAGCTCCGACACGTCGCTGGTCCAGCCGCCCTTGATGGCGGCTTTGCAGGCCATGGTGTGCAGCAGGTTCTCCCGCTTTTCCTCCAAGCTCTTTCCGCTGCGGAGGTTCTCCGCCAGCTCCTCCAGTGTGGAGACGGTATCCCCGGCGTCAATGTCCGCCGGGACCTCCCGCACCAACACCGCGCCGTCGCCGAAGTCCTCGCAATCGAAGCCAAACTGCTCCAGCAGGCCCAGATTCTCCAGCAGCAGCGCCCCGTCCTCCCGGGAAAGCTCCGCCGCGATGGGCTGGAGCAGCGTCTGCCGCATGACCGGCTCCTTGGCGGCCTTCAGGCGGTCGAAGTTGATGCGCTCATGGGCGGCGTGCTTGTCGATGAGCCACACGCACCCGTCGCCGCTCTCACAGATGATATAAGTATGCAGCACCTCCCCGGCGATGCGCCAGGGGGCCTCTTTGGTTGGCTCGATGGTAGTCTGTCCCGGCAGGTCCAGCCCCTGCTGCTCCGCCGGGATGGCGGGCACAAAGGGCCGCTTCGCCGCCTCCAGCTTCACGGGCGTCTCTTTTTCCACAGGCGCTTCCGCTCTGACCGGCATTTCCTGAATCGGCGCTTCCCGAGCAGGCGCCGCCTCCCGCCGTTCCGTCACCGACGATGGGGCCTTTCCCAGCACCCCGCCCGCGGGCTTCTCCAAGGGCCGGAAGCCCAGTGGCTTCTGGGGCTGGCTGTCCGCCACCTTTGCAGAGCTTTTCCACTCCGTATCCCAAACAGGCCGGGCCGGGACCGCCGGGCGTACCGGAGGCTTCTCCGCCACCTTTTCGCTGGGCTTTGCTCCCTGCTCCCGGAAGGTCTTGGCGTCCATGGACTGGAAGAAGTCCTGCCGGGGATTCACCACCCGCTCCGCGCTCTTCGGCGCCGCCACAGGCGCGCCCTTGGCATCCAGGCAGTCCAGCACGGTGTGGTACACCGCATCGAATACCTCCCGCTCCCGGGCGAATTTCACCTGGGTCTTGGCGGGATGGACATTGACGTCCACTGCCGTCACCGGCAGCGTCACGCTCAGCACGCAGCCGGGGAACTTCCCCTTCATGATCTGGTTACGGTAGCCCTCCTCCAGGGCCGCCGTCAGAAGCTGGGACTTGATGAACCGCCCGTTGACGAAGAACACCTGCATGGACCGGGACCCCCGGCCCATCAGCGGCGCGGTGACGAAGCCGCTGACGGCGATGTCGCCGCCCCGGCCCTCCACGCCCACCAGTCCCCGGGCAAAATCCCGGCCCATGGCGGCGTAGACGGCGGATTCCAGCTTCCCGTCGCCGGGGGTGTGGAGGCTCTCCACGCCGTCCTTGATAAACTTAAAGGACACATCGGGATGGCTCAGCGCCAGATGCTGCATCAGCCCCGCCACGGCGGCGGTCTCGGCGCTGTCCTTCCGCATGAATTTCAGTCTTGCCGGGGTGTTGTAAAACAGGTCCCGGACAGCGATGGTAGTGCCCTCCGGGGTGCCAGCCTCCTCCACCCGGCCGGGCACGCCGCCCTCCAGATGGAGCGCCGCGCCGCAGCCCGCGCCCCTCTGCCGTGTGACGATGTCCACCCGGCTGACGGCGGAGATGGCGGCCAGGGCCTCGCCCCGGAAGCCCAGCGTCCCGATCTTTCCCAGGTCGTCCGCCATGCGCAGCTTGCTGGTGGCGTGGCGCAGGAATGCCGTGGGCAGCTCGCCGGGGGCGATGCCGCAGCCGTTATCCGTCACCCGGATAAGGCCCATGCCGCCCCGCTGGATCTCCACCACCACGGCGGAGGAGCCCGCGTCGATGGCGTTCTCCACCAACTCCTTCACCACGCTGGCTGGCCGCTCCACCACCTCGCCGGCGGCGATCAGGTCCGCCACATGGTTCTCCAGTTGTTGGATATGGGGCATTCCGCCCACCTCCTTACAGCAGCGCCGACACCACCGGGATGGTGATGATAGACACCAGTGTCGTCAAAAATGTGATCTGTGCCATGCACTCCGTGTCTCCGCCGTATTCCATACTCAGCATGGAGCCGTTCACCGCCGTGGGCATAGCCATGAGAATGACCGCGATGCCCGCCACCATGGGCGGCTCCACGTTCATCCAGCCCAACAGCAGCCACAGAAGGGCAGGCAGGGCCAGCAGCCGTACAACCGTCAGTACCCACAGCCGGAGAGAGGCAAACACCTTCCCCACCGTCAGCCCCGCCAGCAAGGAGCCCACCACCAGCAGGGACAGCGGTGTGGTCAGATTTCCCACAAAGCCCGCGCACTCTCCCACAATGGCTGGTAGCCGGATGTGGCCCAGGGCCACCACCAGGGCGATGACCGAGGCGATGATGCAGGGAGAAGTCAGCTGCTGCCAGCGGAATTTGGCCCGTCCGGCCAGCATCAGCGGCCCCAGGGAGTAGGCCAGCAGGTTGAAGGGCAGCACCAGAATGACGGCGTAGAACAGCGCCTCCGGCCCGAACAGGGCCACCGCCACCGGATAGCCGATAAACGCCATGTTGGGAAACACCAGTGTATAGCGCCACACGCCCTTTTGCTTGTCCGTGCCGCCCAGCAGCCGGGGCAAGACGGCGGATACCAGCAGCTCCATTCCGTAAAACACGGCGGCCACCTTCAAAACGGATAAAATCTCCGCCGCGCCGGGAAGCTCGTCTCCGGTGGCCACCGACGCCACGATCAGGCAGGGCATGGTGATATTCAAAATGATCTTGGAGATTTTCTGGTCGGTCTCCCCGCCAAGGTAGCCCAGCCGGTGGGCCAGGTATCCCACAGCCATTCCGAACAGGATGACCAGCATCTCCTGAAATACGTCATAAATACTCAAAAAGTCTTCACCCTCTTGTCTCTCCAGGTTTTCAAAGCATTGCCCACACGCTGAGGGCGTTGGCAGCGGCGTGAAGCCCGATGGAGGCCCACAGCGTCCCGCTGTGTTCATAGGCCCAGGCCAGCATAAGGCCCGGCACCAGATATTGGATCATCAACAAAAAGTAGGTGATGTCCCGATTCACCACGGCGAACTGCCACACATGGAGCAATGCGAACAGCAGACAGCTCACGGCGTAAGCCGCTACCCGGCTCTTACCCTTCAAATTGCCGAACACCAGCCCCCGGAACAGCACTTCCTCCACGAAAGGCGCCAGAAAAATGACGATGAGCAGCGTCATATGGGGCGCGTCGTCGATCTGGGCGGAGATGGTGGTGTCATTGAGGTTAGTGTGGTTGGTGAACACTAGGTTCGTCAGCCGGTACACCAGCTCATTCAGGCCGTACAGCCCCACCAGTCCCACCGCCAGGCTCTTGCAGGCCAACCCCAGATTGTCCAGCAGTTGCCGGGAGGTCCGGGCCAGGAAGCCGTGGAAGATGACGACCGTCACAGCAAACAGGATGTAATAGTACAGGATATTCCGCATGGCGCCGGAGATAGGCGTGCCCAGCAGCCGCTGCGCCAAATCAAACAGCGGCGTGGTGACAAAGGGCAGCACCAGCAGGTAGATGACAAAGAACACCACGCCGGCGATCTGTTCCCCGTAGGTCATGTAAGTCGATGCTTTGCGTTTTGCCATAGAAACCTCCTGTGTGCGCCGGGACCCCGGCGGGGGGGGATGCGCCCCCCATTGTCGTCAAAAGAAACTGCGCTATGCTCGTCCCGCCCTAACGGGCATGTCTCGCACCGCTCCGTTTCTTTTTCCTCTCCCCACGAAAACCGCTGCGCTGGGTTTTCGTGGGGGCCCCTACTTTGCTGAAACTTGCAGGCGTGCAGCCCGCGACGAACTGCTTTCGTGCGTCGGGCTGCAAGACTGATTTGACTTTCTTCTCCCATCCGCTGCCGCTCCCTATTATCTCCCAGGCAGCGCTAAGCGAAGCGAGGAGTGCGGAAAGAGAAGCAATGCCATGCGACGACCACCCCGAAAGCCCCTCCTCACCATCAAATGCGGGGAAGCACCATCTCTGTTCCTCAAGGCTATAGCGCACCCGGCACAAGCCATCCAAGTCTCCACCGCACGGTCTCGCACGACCCCCGCACCTGTCCAAACCTGCCCGAACGGGCAGGATTTGGACGCGAAAGCGCCTTTTCTTTTGACCGTGAACGGCCGTTTGTCTTCGCCTAAGAGCCGCCGCTTTGCGGCGGTTGGCTCCGACACGCGCCTGCGGGCGCAGTCTTTTCGGCGCAACCGAAAAGAAAATGGGGGTTCATTCCCCGCGCCGCAAAGCGGCGCAGCTCCCGTCCCGCGCCCGAGGCGCGGAATCCCCGTCTCCGCGGCCCGCAGGCCGCCCGTCTCTTACTTCAACTTCTGCTTCAGCTCATAAAGTAAACTCATCGCCTCGATAGGCGTCAGCGTATCCGGCTGGCACCGCCGCAGCGCGTCCAGCACCTCGCCCTCGCCGATAGCGTCCAGGGACACCTGGTCCTCTTCCTTTCGTGCCGCCACGTACTGGACGCCGTTTTCCGCCTCCAGCTCCGCCAGCACCGCCTTGGCCCGCTGGACCACCTTGTCCGGCAACCCCGCCAGCTTGGCGACCTCAATGCCGTAGCTCCGGTCCGCCCCGCCGGGGACGATTTTCCGCAGGAAAATGATGTCCTCCCCCCGGGCCTTCACCGCGATGGAGTAATTCACCGTACCGGGCAGGGTGTTCTCCAACTCCGTCAGCTCGTGGTAATGGGTAGCGAACAACGTTTTGGCCCCCAGCAGCTTCTTGTCCGCGCAGTATTCCAGCACCGCCCGGGCGATAGACATACCGTCAAAGGTGCTGGTGCCCCGTCCGATCTCGTCCAAAATCAGCAGGGAGTTCTTCGTGGCGTGATGGAGAATATCGGACACCTCCGTCATCTCCACCATAAAGGTGGACTGTCCGGCGGAGAGGTCATCCGACGCGCCGATGCGGGTGAAGATACGGTCCACCACGCCGATGTGGGCGTATTTCGCCGGGACAAAGCTGCCCATCTGTGCCATCAGGACGATCAGCGCCACCTGGCGCATGTAGGTGGATTTACCCGCCATGTTGGGGCCGGTGATGATAGCCACCCGGCCCTCCTTCTCCCCCATGAACGTGTCGTTGGGGACGAACAGGCTGTCCTTCAGCACCCGCTCCACCACGGGGTGCCGCCCTTCTTTGATTTCAATGACCCCGGACTCGTCCACGTCGGGGCGGCAGTAACCGTTCCGCACTGCCACGGCGGCAAAGGACGCCAGGGCGTCCGCCTCCGCCACAGCGGCGGCGGTCTTCTGGATACGGGGCGCGGCGGCGGAGACCTCCTCCCGCAGGGCTGTGAACAGCTCGTATTCCAGCGCCACCACCCGCTCAGAGGCGGTCAAGATCTGGTGCTCCAGGTCTTTCAGCTCCTGGGTGATGTACCGCTCGCCGTTGACCAGCGTCTGCTTGCGGATGTACGTCTCCGGTACCTGGTCCTTAAAGGAGTTGGACACCTCAATGTAGTACCCAAACACTTTGTTGTATCCAATTTTCAGTGTTCGGATGCCGGTGGCCTCCTTCTCCTTGGCCTCCATCTCCGCTATAATGCCCTTACCGCCCTTGAGGATATGCCGCAGGCGGTCCACTTCCTCGTTGAAGCCATCCCGGATGAAGCCGCCCTCCCGGACGGAAAACGGCGGCTCGTCGCAAATCGTCGCGGCGATACGCCCTCCGATATCATCCAGGGTGTCCAGCTCCGCCGTCAGCTCCGATAGGCGGCGGTCATTCAGCGCCGACAGCTGTTCCCTGACAGCAGGCAGTTTTTCAATGGCCGCCCGGAGGGACGCCATGTCCCGTCCGCCCGCCGTGCCGTAGACGATGCGGCCGATAAGCCGCTCCATATCACCCAGGCCCGTCATGGCGGCAATGAGTTCTTCTCTCACAATGGTGTTGTCCACCAACGCGCTGACTGCGGAATTGCGCTTGCAGATCGCCGTCACGCTCAGCAGCGGCCGCTCCAGCCAGCTCCGCAGGCACCGGGCGCCCATGGGCGTTTTGGTCTTGTCCAGCACCCACAGCAAACTTCCCTTTTTCTCCTTGCCCCGCAGGGTCTCCGTCAGCTCCAGGTTCCGCCGGGCCGTCAGGTCCAGCTCCATGAACCGGCCCTGCTCATAGTAATCCAGGTCGTTGATGTGGGAGAGGTCGGTTTTCTGCGTTTCATAAAGGTAATTCAGCAGTCCGCCCAGGGCCATGGCCGCCGCCGGATTCCCGGCGGGCAGGCGCTTCTGCGCCTCCTCGCCAAACTGAGCGCGGATGTTCTTCTCCGCCTCGTTCAGGAGGAACCGCCGCTCGCCAACCTTCTCGACCCGGCAGGAAAACTTCTCCCGCAGGGCGTCCACCAGGGCGCTCTCAGCGTAGGCGCCGTCATTCAAAATGGCCTCCGCCGGGGAAAAGCGCCCCAGCTCGTTGATGACGTGCTCCACCCGGTCTTTGCCGGAAAAGGCCGTCAGGTGGGCCTTGCCGGTGGTGATGTCGCAGAACGCGACGCCGGCACTACGGGAATCCATGTAAATGCCGCAGAGGAAATTGCTGGACTTGTCGTCCAGACACGCGGCGTCAATGACCGTGCCCGGCGTCACCACCCGGATGATGTCCCGCTTCACCAGCCCCTTGGCGGTGGCGGGGTCCTCCATCTGCTCGCAGATGGCCACCTTATAGCCCTTGGCAATGAGCCGGGCGATGTATGCCTCGCTGGCGTGGTAGGGAATGCCGCACATGGGCACCTTCTCCTCCGGCGCCTTCTTGGGGTCCTTGTCCCGGGAGGTCAGCGTCAGGTCCAGCTCCTTGGACGCCAGCTTGGCGTCGTCGGCGAACATCTCATAGAAGTCGCCCAGCCGGAAAAACAGGATGGAATCCGGGTTGTCCTTCTTGATCTCCAGGTATTGCTTCATCATGGGGGTCAATTCCGCCATGAACTCACCTCATTGTCTTTCTATTTCAAAGCGCTCATTTCCGCTCATGGCAGATCAGCTCGTCCACCGTGATGCCGTAGAAGTCCGCCAAAGCCACCAGGGTGGAGAGCGTCGGCTCCCGCTGTCCCCGCTCATAGGTCTGATAGGCCCGCCAACTGATGCCGATCTGCTCCGCCAGTTCCGTCTGTTTCAGACCCCGGCTCTTCCGCAGTTGAAGAAGATGCTCAGAAAAAGTCATTTCTTCCTCTTTTCCTCTTGACAGACACGATAGTGTCTGCTACGATATGTAGTCGTAAACGACACGATAGTGTCTGTCAGCTCTTTCTGTTCAAATCTCCACGACGCTCCCGCCGCTCATGCGCCGCAGGCGGTCCCCCAGGATGGCGTGCAGCCGTTCGTATGCGTACTCTCCGGTACAGTGTCCGGTATAGTACACCGTCTCCCCCTCCAGTAGGGCTTTCCCGGTGTCGTCGATGAGCTTGGCGCTCTCCGAGTCCGCCGGGTCCAGCTCAAAGAAGTGAAACCCGCCGAACACGGCGTCCGGCAGACGGCCCAGCCGCTCTTTGGCTCCCGCCAGGATGTTGACGATGCCCCGGTGGGCGCAGCCCGCGAACAGCACGGACTTGCCCCACGCCGTTACCAGCAGGTTCTGCTCATGGGCAAAGGGGTCGGGCCGCAGGCCGTCCGGCGTCTCCACATGGAGCTTGGCGCTGGCCGCCAGGGCGTGAAACACCTCCGGCTCGTCGGAAAACAGCGTCAGCTCGTCGTCCAGCTTCACAAAGTCCGCCGTGGGGATAACGCGGCTCTCCAGCTCCCACAGCTCCGGGTCCAGGCCGATGTAGCGGGGTTCCTTCCCCTCCTCCAGGGCGTAAAAGTTGCCGAAGGCGTCGGTGTGGATGAGGATGTCAGCCCGGCTGTTGACTTCGCTGAAAGCCCGCAGTCCGCCGCCGTGGTCGAAGTGCCCGTGGGACAGCACCGCGATATCCACCGCGCTCAGGTCCACCCCCAGCTTTTCCGCATTGCCGATGAACCGCTCGTCCGGGCCCATGTCAAACAGGATTTTATGCTTGGGGGTCTCGATATACAAACTCAGCCCGTGGGCGGCGCACAGCCCCGCGTCACAGGCGGTATTTTCCAGCAGGGTGATGATCTTCATGGTTTCTCTTTCCTTTCCCGGCAAACCAGCTCGTCCAGGGAGATGTCGTAAAAGTCCGCCAAGGCCACCAAAACAGACAGCTTTGGCTCTCTCAAATTCAATTCATAATTCTGATAGCCCCGCCAGCTAATGCCAGCTCCCGCCGCGACTTCCGGCTGCGTCAAGCCTCTTTCTTTCCGCAGTTGAAGCAGATGTTCAGAAAAAGTCATTTTTTCCTCTTTCTATTGACACGCACAACCGAGTGTGATAATATAATCACACTCAAATGTTCGTGTCAATTCATTTTCAGGAGAATTTTTATGGAAGATTATATCGACGCTCTGCTGGAATACCTCAGTGACCGCCGCAACGCCGCCATGAGTTTTCCCTCCGCCGCCCAGCTGGCCCGTGAGGAGGAGGCCTTTGAAGCCCTTTCCCGCACCTTCACGGAGGAACAGCGCAGGCTGTTTCACGCCTACGACGATGCCCGCACCGCCTTCGCCGCCGCCAGCGAGGACGCCTACGCCCGGCAGGTGTTTCTGCTGGCAAGGGAAATCTACCGTTAGACCGGCTCGCCGTACAGCGCCCAGGTGTTGCTGTCCGTGACCTTCACGTCGATGAACTGCCCAATGAGGCGCTCGTCCCCCTTGAGCCGCACCAGCCGGTTGCCCTCGGTGCGGGACGCCAGGGGGAACTTCTCGTCGTCGCTCTTGCCGTCCACCAGCACCCGAACGGTCTTACCCACATACGCCGCGTGAAGGGCGGCGGACTGGCCGTTCTGCACCTCCAGCAGCTTGTCGAACCACTTCTGCTTCTCCTCCCGGCTGGCCGGGTCCGGCATGTCCGCCGCCTTGGTGCCGGGCCGGGGAGAGTAGATGAACGTAAACAGGGCGTCAAAGCCCACTTCCTGCACCAGCGACACAGTGTCCATAGCCTCCGCCTCGGTCTCGCCGGGGAATCCGATGATGACGTCGGAGGTCAGCACCAGCCCCGGCATCACGCTCTTGGCGTAGTTCACCAGGTCCAGATACTGCTGCCGGGTGTACCGCCGGTTCATCTCCTTCAAAACCCGGTCATTGCCGGACTGGAAGGGCAGGTGGAGCTGCTTGGCGACATGCCCACACCGGGCCATGGTGTCGAACAGCTTTTTCGTGGCGTCCTTGGGATGGCTGGACATGAACCGAATCAGGTACTCACCGGGAATCTTGTCAATGTCCGCCAGCAGGTCCGCAAAATCATAGCCCAAATTCAAATCGTTGCCGTAGGAGTTGACGTTCTGGCCCAGCAGGGTGATGTCCTTGTACCCACTCTCCACCAGCTCCCGCACTTCCTGTAACACGCACTGGGGGTCCCGGCTCCGCTCCCGGCCCCGGACGTAGGGCACGATGCAGTAGGAGCAGAAGTTGTTGCACCCGTACATGATGGAGACCCAAGCCTTCACGCCTTTCTCCCGCACCACAGGGATACCCTCGGCGATGGTCCCGTGCTCGTCGTCCACGGAGAACACCCGCTTCCGGCTCTCATAGACCTGCCAGAGCAGCTCCGGGAACTTCCACAGGGCGTGGGGGCCGAACACCAGATTCACCAGGGGATAGGATTTTTTGATGCGCTGGGATACCCGCTCCTCCTGGGCCATGCAGCCGCACAGGGCAATCACCATCTCCGGGTTTTCCTTTTTGGCGTGGGTCAGGGCGCCCAGGTTGCCGAACACCCGGTCCTCGGCGTGCTCCCGGACGGCGCAGGTGTTCAAAATGACCAGATCGGCCTCGGCGGGCTTGTCCGTGAAGGTAAAACCGCAGGCGGCCAGCATGCCCATCAGCTTCTGGCCGTCGGCCACATTCTGCTGGCACCCGAAGGTGTCCACGCAGGCCACGGGATGGGCCTGCCGCTCGGTAAACATGGCCTTGATTTTTTCCTCAAACTCCCGCTGGCGGTCCAGGTCCGCCGGGGACACCAATACTTCCTTGCGTTCCAAGTTCATTTCCTCCGAAATACAGATACTTTAACTAAGATATCATAGCATAAAAGGTGAAAAAGCACAAGCAAAAAAGCGGAAGCGCGACGGTGGCAGCCGCCGCGCTTCCGCTTTCACAGGAGTTCCTACTCCTTACGCCATTTTGTCCACCAGCTTGCCAAAGCTGCGGGGATTCACATCATCCTCCGCCACAACTTTAGCCCGCTTGCCCACCAGGCTCAGGATGCCCAGCAGGGACCGGGCGTCCAGCATCACGGTGTCGGTGCTCAGCCAGACCTCGTAGGGGGCCTCGCTGGCCAACTCGTTGATCTTCTCAGCCTGTTCCCGGGTCTTAATATCGATCACTTTTGTCATATTCATCCATTCCTTCTTGTCTTGCAAAGTTTGCTTCCGCCGTTCCCAGCGGACGGCATCATCTTAGCAGGGCTCCCATGGAACTTCAATCGCAATTTTGTTCAGAATTATGTTAAGTAATCGTTTACTTTTTGTGCAAAATCAAAATTTCTCCCTGAATCCTGCCGAGCACTTTCTAAATCATGCCCATGCTCCGTCAAGGCAAAAACAGGCCCCGCCGTTTGGCGGGGCCTCATTCTTCATTCTTTATGGTGCCGTATCCGAAAATCAGCCTTCCGCGGCCTCCCGTACCCGGACGATCTCCTCACCCAATTCCTCGTCCAGCTCCCGTCCGGCAGCCTCCGGGTCGAAGCGGAAAGGTTCCTCCCCCGGATAGCCACAGGCATACAGCAGTTGGAAATAGCCGCTGCGGTACACCTCCGCCCTGCTTTGGGTTGCAACAGGTCCCAGAAGTGTTCCGGCGGCAGCCAGCCGCGCCTCCCCCGGCTCCGCCTCCAGATCGGCGAGGGAAAAGGCGTTCAGGTCCAGCATACAGTCCGCCTGCTCCTCAACAGCGCGCACAAAGGCGTCTACCAGGTCCCTGTCCTCCTGATACAAAAGCGCTTCCTTCTGCCTCTCCGCCAAAGCGCGCAGTTCAGCCTCCCAGGCTCTAGAATAAGCGTCTGCTACCGCGCGCATGGCAGCGGTAGTGCCGCAGTCCCAGTACCGCCCACCGTCAAAAAAGTCGTCGATGGGATTGTGCTCTTCCAGGGAGGCATCGCCGCTCTCATCCGCTGCCGCTTCTTCCTCTGTCTGCCCGGAAGCCTGCTCCTCCAGCGCCTGGGTGAGCCGCCGGTTCTCCTCCTGTAAGGTCTGGTTTTCTGCTGCCAGGGCCGTGTTCTCAGCCCGCAGTTCATCCAGCTCCGCCGTGCCGCCGCAGGCGGTCAGGGACAGAACCAGCAGCGCCGCAGCGCATGTCACGACCCATCTTTTCATCTCCGCGCCTCCAGCTTCCGCAGTTGAGCCTGAAATTCCTCCGGCAGTTCGCAGTGCAGCTCCACAGCCTCCCCCGTCCGGGGATGGAGGAACCGCAGTCCCACGGCATGGAGGCACTGTCCCTGAAGCCCCGGCACTGCCCTTTTGTTCCCATACACCGTGTCCCCCAGAATAGGATGGCCGATGTGGGCCATGTGCACCCGGATCTGGTGGGTCCGCCCGGTCTCCAGCCTGCACTCCACGTAGGTGAACCCCTGAAACCGTTCCAGCACCCGCCAGTGGGTGACGGCGGGACGGCCATTGGCCACCACCGCCATCTTTTTCCGGTCCACGGGATGCCGCCCGATGGGCGCGTCCACGGTTCCATCGTCCTCCCGCAAATTTCCCACCACGATGCAGCGGTAAATGCGGGCCAGGGTGTGGTCCTGGAGCTGGGCCGCCAGCCTTTGATGGGCAAAATCGTTTTTCGCCGCGATGATGAGTCCGGAGGTATCCCGGTCGATGCGGTGAACGATGCCGGGCCGCAGCTCTCCGCCGATACCGGACAGGCTGTCCCCGCAGTGGTACAGCAGCGCGTTGACCAGCGTCCCGTCGGGGTGCCCCGGCGCGGGATGGACCACTAACCCCTTGGGCTTGTTCACCACGATGACGTCGCCGTCCTCGTACACCACGTCCAGCGGAATGTCCTGGGGCACCACGTCCACCGGCTCCGGCTCCGGCAGGTCCACCTCCAGCGTCTCCGTCCCCGTCAGCTTGTAATTCTTCGCCAGGGGCTTCCCATCGCAGGTCACCCGGCCCTCCTCCAGCAGCCGCGCCGCGGCGGAGCGGGTCATGTCCTCCAGATTCGCCGCCAGCCAAGCGTCCACCCGCTGGCTGGCATCCTCCTTATTCGGTTGGAGCGTCAGGATCTCCATTGCTGACTCCCTTTTTGTCGTATTTTTCATAAAGCCACAGGTAATAGACAGCTCCCATGATGCAGCCGCAGACGATGCAGCAGTCGGCGATGTTGAACACCGGGTAGTTGATGAACTGGAAGTCGAACATATCCACCACATACCCCAGCCGCACCCGGTCGATGATGTTCCCCAGTCCGCCGGAGATGACCAGGAACCCGGCGGCCACGCCGAAGGGATGCCGCACGACGCGCCGTACCAGCACCACGGCCACCGCCACCACGATGCAGCAGGTGACGGCCACCAGCAGCCACCGCATCCCGGAAAAGCTGGACCAGGCGGCGCCGTAGTTGTGGACGGTGCGCAGTTGCATGAAGCCCGGCAGGAACGGCTGCGTCTCCCCCAGGGGCAGATTCACGGTGATCCAGTGCTTGAACCACTGGTCCAGCCCCAGCAACGCCAGCCCCAGGGCGCCAAAAACAGCGTATAACATGAAAAGTCTCCTTTAAATATCACAAATTATATGATGTAAGTAGTTTACACGCTTTCCCGCCAAATTGCAACCATGCCCCAGGCGCGGCCCCGTTTACTGTCTCAGCACAAATTCCTGGACCGGGCTTCCAAACTCCTCCGTCAGCCTTCCCTCGGTAAATCCCAGCCGCCTGTAAAACGCTCTGGCCGCAACTCCCTCCGGCGCGCCCTCCCGGTATGTCGTGACCACAATATTCTTCCCCGGTCCCATCAAGTCGAGCATATACGACACCATGCTTTCCGCGACATGTTGTCTGCGGTGCTTTTCATCCACCGCCAAAAAGCAGAGCATATGGTCCTCTCTTGAAAACAGCAGCGTGCCGACGATCCGGCCATCGATTTTGGCACAGACAGCGGATTCCCTGTCCATAAAATCCAAAACAGTGCGCCTGTGTTCCTCCAAAGCCTCCCGCGTCTCAAGTCCGGGAAAGCTGTCCTTCACTTGCCCGACCAGATGCATCCAGTTGTCGATATCACATGCCCTTCCAAGTTCCAAATTCATCCGCTCCACCTCCAATTTTTCATTTCCTCGTTCTTTCCCCTCCAAACGGGCGGGCGCACAGCCCAAAAAACGGACGCCTTCCGGCGTCCGTTTTTAATAAGAATCAGGAACAGGCCAGCCTGTTTTACTTCACGCGCTCGCCGTTTTCTTCCTTAGCCTTGATCTCGCGCATGGCGTCCTTATGAGAGAGGTTCACACGGCCCTTCTCGTCGATGTCGGTGACCTTGACCCACATCATGTCGCCGATCTTGCAGGCGTCCTCCACCTTCTCGATGCGGTGGTCGGCCAGCTTGGAGATGTGCACCAGGCCGTCCTTGCCGGGAGCCAGCTCCACGAAGGCGCCGAAGGTCATCAGCCGCACCACGCGGCCATAGTACAGGGCGCCCACCTCGGGCACGAACACGATGTCGTCGATGCACTTCTTGGCGGCGTCGCAGGCGGTGGCGTCAGAGGCGGCAATGAAGATGGAGCCGTCGTCGTTGATGTCGATCTTGGCGCCGGTGTCGGCCACGATCTTCTGGATGACGGAGCCGCCCTTGCCGATGACGTCCCGGATCTTGTCGGGATCGATGTGCATGGTGATCATCTTGGGGGCGTACTTGCTGACTTCCTTGCGGGGCTCGGCGATGCAGGGCAGCATGATCTGGTCCAGGATCTGCACCCGGGCGTCGTAGGTGATGTCCAGGGCGTTCTTGATGATCTCCATGGTCAGGCCGTCGTTCTTCAGGTCCATCTGGATGGCGGTGATGCCCTTCTTGGTGCCGGCCACCTTGAAGTCCATCTCGCCGTGGAAGTCCTCCACGCCCTGGATGTCGATGAAGGTGGTGAAGGAGCCGTCGTCGTCCTGGATCAGGCCGCAGGAGATGCCGGCCACGGGAGCCTTGATGGGCACGCCGGCGTCCATCAGAGCCAGGGTAGAGCCGCAGATGGAGCCTTGAGAGGTAGAACCGTTGGAGGAAACCACCTCAGACACCACGCGGATGGCGTAGGGGAACTCCTCCACAGAGGGGATCACGGGCAGCAGGGCACGCTCGGCCAAGGCGCCGTGACCGATCTCCCGGCGGCCGGGGGATCGGGCGGGCTTGGCCTCGCCGACGGAGTAGCCGGGGAAGTTGTAGTGGTGCATATAGCGCTTCTCGGTCTCTTCCCAGATGGTGTCCAGCTTCTGGTTAGCGGACAGGGTGTCCAGGGTAGCGACGGAGAGGACCTGGGTCTGGCCGCGGGTGAACAGGCCGGAGCCGTGGACACGGGGCAGCACGCCCACCTCGGCGTCCAGGGGACGGATCTCGTTCTTCTGGCGGCCGTCCACGCGGTGGCCCTCCAGCAGCCAGGCCTTGACGATCTTCTTCTGGAACTTGTAGGTGATCTCCTCCAGGTACTGGTCCATGTCGGGATGGGTGTCGAGATACTTCTCGTGCCACTTCTCGATCATGGCGTTCCAGCGGGCCTCCCGGACGTTCTTGTCGTCGGTGTCCATGGCGGCCTTAGCCTCGTCCATGAAGTTTGCGACGATGTCGTCGAACAGCTCCTGGTCGAAGGAGGCGTGGGGATAGTCGAACTTGGGCTTGCCGATCTCGGCGACCATCTGGTTGATGAGGGCGATCTGCTTCTGGTTCTCCTCGTGGGCGGTCTTAATGGCCTCGAACATCACGTCGTTGGGGACCTCGTTGGCGCCGGCCTCGATCATGACGACCTTCTTGCCGGTGGAGACCACGGTGACGTCCAGGTCAGAGACCTTACGCTCCTCGCTGGTGGGGTTGAACACCAGCTTTCCGTCCACCAGGCCCACCTTCAGGGCGCCGACGGGGCCGTTCCAGGGGATGTCGGAGATGGCCAGGGCCGCGGAGGTGCCGATCAGGGCGGCGATCTCGGGAGAGCAGTCGTGGTCCACGCTCATGACGGTAGCCATGATGGACACGTCATTGCGGAAATCGTAGGGGAACAGGGGGCGGATGGGGCGGTCGATAACGCGGGCGGTCAGGATGCCCTTCTCACCGGGGCGGCCCTCACGGCGGTTGAAGCTGCCGGGGATGCGGCCCACGGAGTACATCTTCTCCTCAAAGTCCACGGACAGGGGGAAGAAGTCGATGCCGTCCCGGGGACGGGCGGAGGCGGTGGCGCACACCAGCACGCGGGTGTCGCCGTAGCCCACCATGACAGCGGCGTTGGCCAGCTCAGCCAGCTTGCCCACCTCCAGGGTCAGGGGACGGCCGGCCAGCTCCATCTCATACTTGTGGTAACCGGGGAACTGTCTGCGGGTGATAATGGTTGACATGATTTGTCTCCTTTTCTGTTGAATTTTTCCCATGGGAGCCAAACCATTTAGCACTTGAAAAAGCGTCCTCACAAGCTCCATATCGCTCGCTTCCGGCTGAAGCCGTAAGCTCGCTCATTTCGCTGCTCGTCCTTTTCCCACGCAAACCGCTTCGCTGGGTTTGCGCGGGAGCCCTGTTTTGCTTTGGGAAGGCGCTTTTTCAACTGCTAAAGGCTTTGACTGGCTCTCACGGGCGCGTTGGGAAAATGTGAAGAAAGGGTGGTGCGGGTATCCACACCACCCTCATTCAGCAATTACTTTCTGATACCCAGCTTGGCGATCAGGGCACGATAGCGCTCAATGTCCTTCTTCTGCAGGTAGTCCAGCAGGCTCCGGCGCTTACCGACCATCTTCAGCAGGCCGCGGTTGGAGTGCTTGTCCTGGGGGTTGTTCTGCATATGAACGGTCAGCTGGTTGATCCGCTCGGTCAGAATGGCGATCTGGACCTCGGGAGAACCGGTGTCGGTCTCGTGGGTACGGTTGGCGTCGATGATAGCAGTCTTCTGTTCTTTGCGCAGCATAGTGATTTCCACCTTTCAAAGTATTCCCCGCGGGACTGCGTATCGGGACGGTGAAGTTCCGCGAAACGAAGCCCTGGGGCAGTTTCCGCACATTCGCGTGCTTAGCCAGCATATCACAGGATGATTCCCTTGTAAAGAGAAAAAACGTCTTTTTCCCCGGATATTCCAATATTTTTTCTATCTTGACAAAGCGTTTCCGCCGTGCTACCCTAACCGTATTAGAACAGTTAGTACAGTTTACATGGGAGGTATGCAATGTCCATGGTGTTTTTACTGGTCTGCGCTGCGGGAGTACTAGCGGTCGTCCTTCTCGCGGCAGTCCTTATGAGCAGGAGGTGAGCGGATGATCAGTCTGAATTACCGGGACTCCCGTCCCATTTACGAACAGATCAAGGACGGCCTGCGGAAGCTGATCGTCACCGGAGCCCTGGGGACCGGGGAAAAGCTGCCCTCGGTACGGGCGCTGGCGACCCAGCTCTCCATCAATCCCAACACCATCCAGCGGGCCTATAACGAGCTGGAGTCCGAGGGCTACATTTATTCCGTCCCCGGCAAGGGCAGCTTTGCCGCCGGGAACGACAGTGCCGACGAGAGCCGCCGGAAGGAGCTGCTGGAAAAACTGCGGGAGCTGGCAGCGGAATTGAAATACCTGGGCGTTACCGGCGAGGAGCTGGCGGCCCTGGTGTCGGACGCGCCGGGCGCTCCCCGGCAGAGTGAAGAAAAAGGAGGAGACCGATGATCGAAGTAAGGGACGCCGTCAAGAAATTTGACGGCTTTGCGGCTCTGGACGGTGCCAATCTGCTGGTGCCCCAGGGCAGCGTATACGGTTTGGTAGGCCCCAACGGCGCAGGCAAGTCCACCCTCATCCGCCATTTGACGGGCATCTACCGCCAGGACGGCGGCACCGTCCGCCTTGACGGCCAGCCGGTGTGGGAGAACGCGCCCCTCAAGGCAAGGATCGCCGCTATCCCCGACGACTGGTATTACTTCATGCAGTCCACCGTCCGGGATATGATGCGCTTTTACAAGGGTTTTTATCCCTCCTTCTCTACGGAGCGGTATGAAAAGCTGAAGGAAGTGTTCAACATCGACGAAAAGCGCACCATCCGCCGTCTCAGTAAAGGTATGCAGAAACAGGTGGCCTTCTGGCTGGCCCTGAGCTGTATGCCGGACTACCTCATTCTCGATGAGCCGGTGGACGGTCTGGACCCGGTGATGCGGCGGCAGGTGTGGAGCCTGGTGATGGGCGACGTGGCCCAGCGGGGCACCACGGTGCTGGTCAGCTCCCACAACCTGCGGGAGCTGGAGGATGTCTGCGACCATGTGGGCATCATGGACCACGGCAAGGTGCTGCTGGAGCGGTCCCTGGCCCAGCTGCAGGACAACATGGTGAAGCTCCAGGTGGTGTTCCAGGACGGCACGAACGAAGTCCCGGCGGACCTGCCGGTGCTCCACGCCAGCAAGGTGGGCCGCATCCATACCTTAATTATGCGCATGAACGCGGAGGAGGCCACCGCAAGGCTCGCTGTCTATGATCCCCTGCTGGTGGACGCGGTGCCGCTGACCCTGGAAGAGATTTTCATTTATGAGTTGGGAGGTGCGGACTATGCAGTCAAAGACATCGTTCTTTAATGTGACGTTGTTTCGGAAGAACCTGACCCGGTTCTGGCCCCTGTGGGGCGGCGCCAGCTTCCTGGGCAGCCTGTTCCCTCTGGCATTGCTGCTGCAGCTCATGCGGGGCCGGACGGACCTGATCCATCCCCTGGAGGTCACAGAGGCCTACTACAACGTGCTGGCCTACGCGGTACCCATCCTCTCCTTGATTTACGCCATCCTCTGCGCCATGCTGGTGTGGAGCTACCTCTATAACGCCCGCAGCGTGGGCCTGATGCACACCCTGCCCATCACCCGGAAAAACCTGTTTGTGACGAATTTCCTCTCCGGCATGGCCATGATGATCATCCCCTACGCCGTCACAGGTCTCCTCTGCATTCTCATCTCCCTGGCCTTCGGCGTCCTTGAGCCGGTGGGACTGCTGGTGACCATCCTGGGCGTGCTGGGCGAGAGCTTCTTCTACTTCGCCTCCGCCACCTTCGTGGCCTTCATGGTGGGCAACATCTTCGCCCTGCCCGCCGTGTACTTCCTGCTGCACTTCCTGGCGGTCCTGCTGGACTGGCTGCTGTGCCTGTTCGCCGGAAACTTCATCTTCGGCCTGAACAGCTGGTACTCCGGCGTGGTGGAGTTCCTCTCCCCCACCGTCTACCTGATGGAGCGGGTCAACGTGAACTGCACCTATGAAAATATTATCACCCAGACGAGCATCACCGGGGCATATTCTGAAACGAACCGGCTCACCGCCGTCGATCTGGAAAACTTCTGGCTCATCGGTGTCTACGCCCTGGTGGGCGTGGCGTTCCTGGCCCTCGCTTATATTCTGTACGCCCGCCGCCGCAGCGAGAGCGCCGGCGACGTGGTAGCCGTGGGCTGGATGAAGCCCGTGTTCCGCTTCGGCCTGGCATCGCTGGCGGCCCTGCTGGGCGGTCAGGCGCTATACGCCCTGTTCTGGGGCAGCTTTCAGGACGGCCGGTATTACGACGCCCTGCCCATGGCCGTCTGTATGGTGGTGGCAGGCGCCATCGGCTACTACGCCGCCTCCATGCTCCTTGCCAAGTCCCTCCGGGTGTTCCGCAAGAGCTGGAAGGGCCTCATTTTGGTGGCCGCGGGCTGCGTCGCCCTGTGCTGCGTCCTGCGGTTCGACCTGCTGGGCGTCTCCCGCCGGGTGCCGGAGGCCAGCCAGGTGCAGGAGGTGGAGTTCTACGCCGCCGACAATACATATAGACTGTATCCCGGCGAGGACGACGCCCTGCTGGAGCAGGTGCGTTCTCTCCACAAAGCCATCGTGGCCGACCAGGACTACGTCCGAACCTATGAAGACAGCGACCGGCGGTATCTTGCGGTCAGCGACGACACCATGACCGAAACCTACATCCGCTTCATCTACACCCTGAACAACGGCCTGAAGGTCGAGCGCCGGTACTCCATCCCCCTGACCAAGTACCGGATGAATCAGGATGGCACCTACGACCGCCTGCTGGACGCCCTGGTGAACAGCGATACCATGAAGGCCAGGCGCCTCCACGCCGGGGATGACCGCTACGCCGTGGAAAGCGGCAGTCTGTATCTGGAGAGCAGCGGTGACTATTTTGACCTGAACAGCCGAGAGGCTTCCGCCATTCTTTACGCCGTTTTCCGGGACGCGGTCCTCGGCACCTGGGGCGAATACGACTGGTTCGACCAGGACAATAACAGCGCCTACGCCATGAATCTGGAGCTGCGGTTTGCGTGCTCCGAAAACGACCATCAGCGCTACGACTGGATCAGCATCACCGTCCGCCCCGGCATGGACAACACCGTGGCCTGCCTGAAAGAGCTGGGCCTCGTCACAGACCGGGACCTGGTGACCCGGGAAGCCATGGAGAAGATGAACAACCGGGATTACAGTGAGACCGTGGAATATGCGGAGAAAATGGAGCAGGAAAACAGCGCCTCCATCGGCGTCATCGGCGGCGCCGACGGCCCCACCACCGTGGTCATTGCCGGGGTGACTGCCTGAGCCATGCCGGAACCATACAGAAGAAGACGCAGGCGCCGCCGGACCGCCCCCGGCCCGGCGGTCCCCCTGCTGCTGGGAGCGGTGCTGCTGTGCCTGACCGCAGCCGTTCTGTGGACCCTGTTCCGGGACCGCGGCCCCCAGGCGGAGGATGTCCCCGTGCCGGAATATGTGGAAAAGGACTACCTGACGGTAAATCCCTACTCCCGCCCTGGCGAGGCGCTGGATAAAATCGACGGCGTGGTCATCCACTATGTGGGCAATCCCGGCACCACCGCCCACGCCAACCGCAATTACTTTCAATCCCTGTCCTCCGGTTTGGAGAACACCTACGCCAGCTCCCATTTCATCGTTGGTCTGGACGGCGAGGTCATCCAGTGCGTTCCCCTGACGGAGGTGGCCTACGCCTCCAATACCCGGAATGAGGATACTGTGTCCATTGAGGTCTGCCACCCCGACGAAACGGGCCAGTTCTCTCCCGTTACCTACGCCCGGACGGTAGAACTGACCGCCTGGCTGTGCCGGGAGTTCCGGCTGGACCCGGAGACGGACGTTATCCGCCACTACGACGTGACGGGCAAGATCTGCCCCAAATACTATGTGGACAATCCTGAGGCCTGGGACGATTTCCGGGCTGACGTGGCGTTGGAGATGGAGCGCCAAAAAGAGGCGGAGAAAAATTCCTGAAATTTTTTCGCGGGACCGTGAAACAAAACGCCTTCCTGAATCGTCTTATAATCAAAAGCTGTGTGAAAGGAGCCTTCCCCCATGGAGAAACAGATGACGAAAAACGAACCCCTGTGGCGCGTCTGGGTGGATACCCGGCGGCGCATCGTGTCCTTCCACGAGGAGGAGGGCTGTCAACTGCTGGAGTTCCGGAACCGGGAGATGTTTTTAAGTTGCGTGGACCAGTATACAGGGATGCAGTACCGCTATCAATGACGAGAGAGGGCCGGCCCTCGGCAGGGGGCTGGCCCTTTTTTGTCCCTTGACCAAGGGACGGGGGTGGCGCCCCCCGTCCCCGAAAAGGCGAAAAACCCCCAACTTTCCCGTTGACAAACGTCAAAAACGTGATATGATAATCCAGTAATTGAACATTTTGGCGTAGATAAGGACGAGTAACCCTTCAGTCCCCGCGAAGAGAGCCGCCGTTTGGTGCAAGGCGGACGGGTGCGGAGGGTGAAAATCACCTTGGAGCCTCCTGCTGAAAGACGACGCGAGTAGGTAAGGACGTGTGACGAGCGTTATTCCGTCGGCCCGTGACGGCGGGCTGTGAGCGGTCGTGTCCGCAAGGTCACGGCAACCGAGAGTGGTACCGCAGAGTGT
>JAGBDS010000015.1 GCA_017937405.1 Oscillibacter sp. | reverse complement strand
TTTGTAAGCTTTTGTGGAAAGGCTTCAGGTTCTATCCACATAGGGGCGATTTGGCTCTGCAATGTGTGTCCTGCTGGCTACACCCGTACTCTCATTTTCTACGTTTTGACGATTCAATTTTTACCCCTGCTGAACAGTTACCTTTTGTCAAAAAATGTATGAAGTGTTGCAAATGCAATCTTGATTTTGCAGCACACTTTGTATAATATAAACAGGAAGCAATCGTATCTTCATGCCAGAGGATACGGATCATACGAAAAAGGAGGAAGGTATTTTATGTTCTATCAGACCACGGAAGCCCACGAGGCTCTGCGCCAAAAGGTCCGTGCCTTCGCGGAGGCGGAAGTCAAGCCCATTGCTTTCATGCTGGACCAGGAAAACCGCTTCCCCAGGGAGGCCGTGAAGAAGATGGGCGAGCTGGGACTCATGGGCATCCCCTATGAGACCAAGTACGGTGGTGCCGGACTGGACGCTCTCAGCTATGCCATCGCCGTGGAGGAGCTGAGCCGGGTGGACGGCGGCACCGGCGTGATCCTCTCCGCCCACACGTCTCTGGGCACCTATCCCATTTACGCCTTCGGCACTGAGGAGCAGAAGATGAAATACCTGCCCGACCTGTGCTCCGGCAAAAAGGTGGGCGCCTTCGGCCTGACCGAGCCCAATGCCGGCTCCGACGCCGGCGGCACCGAGACCACCGCCGAGGACAAGGGCGACCACTGGCTGCTGAACGGCGAGAAGATTTTCATCACCAACGGCGGCGAGGCGGACACCTATGTGGTCTTTGCCGTCACCACGCCGGACATCGGCACCCGGGGCATCTCCGCCTTCATCGTGGAAAAGGGCTGGGAGGGCTTCACCTTTGAGCCCCACTACGACAAAATGGGCATCCGCTCCTCCGCCACCTGCCAGCTGAACTTCAACAACGTCAAGATTCCCAAGGAGAACCTGCTGGGCAAGGAGGGCCAGGGCTTCAAGATCGCTATGAGTACCCTGGACGGCGGCCGTATCGGCATCGCGGCCCAGGCGCTGGGCATCGCCCAGGGCGCTTTTGAGGCGGCTGTGGAATATTCCAAGGACCGCGTCCAGTTCGGACGGCCCATCTGCCAGCAGCAGTCCATCGCCTTCAAGATCGCCGATATGGCTACCAAGCTCCGCTGCGCCCGGATGCTGGTGTACTCCGCCGCTGAGCTGAAGCAGGCCCATGTCCCCTACGGCATGGAGTCCGCCATGGCGAAGATGTACGCCTCTGACATTGCCCTGGAGGTCACCAACGACGCCCTCCAGATCTTCGGCGGCAGCGGCTACCTGAAGGGCATGGAGGTGGAGCGGTTCTACCGCGACGCCAAGATCACCACCATTTACGAGGGCACCAACGAGATCCAGCGGGTCGTTATCGCCTCCCACATCCTGGGTAAGGCAGGCAAGGCCGAGGCCGCTCCCGTTCAGAAGCGGGGTGCCGAAACCGGCGAGCGCAAGAAGATGATTTTGAAGGACGGCACCGCCCAGGAGAAGGTGGACACCCTGGTAGCCGCTTTGAAGAAGGACGGCTACGACTTTACTGTGGGCATCCCCATGGACACCCCCATCGCCCAGGCGGAGCGGGTGGTCAGCGCCGGCAAGGGCATCGGCGAAAAGAAGAACATGAAGCTCATCGAGGACCTGGCCAAAGCCGCCGGCGCCGCCATCGGCTCCAGTCGCCCCGTGGCCGAAACGCTGCAGTATGTGCCGCTGAACCGCTACGTCGGCATGTCCGGTCAGAAGTTCAAGGGCAACCTCTATATCGCCTGCGGCATTTCCGGCGCCGGACAGCACCTGAAGGGCATCAAGGACGCCTCCACCATCGTAGCCATCAACATTGATCCCGGCGCCCGCATCTTCAAGAACTGCGATTACGGCATCGTGGGCGATGTCATGGAAATTCTGCCCCTGCTGGCAAAGGCCCTGGACACCGGCGAGAAGCTGCCCGCGCCTCCCATGAAGAAGATGAAGCGGGCCGTGCCCAAGAAGACCACGCCGCCCCGGAAGCTGTACATCTGCAACGGCTGCGGCCATGAGTACGACGTGCTGGTGGGCGACCCCGAAAATGACGTCAAGCCCGGCACCGCCTTCAAGGACCTGCCGGAAGGCTGGGTCTGCCCCCACTGCGGCGAACCCATGGACCAGTTCATCGAAATCGAAGTTTAAGGCGCTGCCTGGATACATAAAGGAGGTATCTGTTGTATGTATAATTTCCGTAAAGTCACTGACGATCTGTTCTGGGTAGGCGCCAACGACCACCGCCTGGCCCTGTTTGAGAATATCCACCCCCTGTATCACGGCGTCAGCTACAACGCCTATGTGCTGCTGGATGAAAAGACCGTCCTGTTCGATACTGCCGACTGGGCCGTGGGCCGGCAGTTCATTGAGAACATCCAGGCCGTGCTGGCCGGCCGTCCTCTGGACTATCTGGTCATCAACCATGTGGAACCGGACCACGCCGCCTCCATTGAGGAGATCTTGCTCCGCTGGCCCAAGGTGAAGATCATCACCTCCCCTAAGGCCGTCATCCTGCTGCACCAGTTCGGCTTCCCCATTGAAGCGGAGCAGGTGGAGGAGGTCCGGGAGGGCGATACCAAGTGCTTCGGCAAGCACACCATCGCCTTTGTCTCCGCTCCCATGGTCCACTGGCCCGAGGCCATGGTGTCTTTCGACACCACCAACGGCGTCCTCTTCTCCGCCGACGCCTTCGGTTCCTTCCGTGCCCTGGACGGCAAGCTGTTCGCCGATGAGTTCGACTTTGACGGCGAGTGGCTGGACGATGCCCGCCGCTACTACACCAACATCGTGGGCAAGTACGGCCCCCAGGTCCAGGCCCTGCTGAACAAGGCCGCCAATATCGTGGGTCTGGACAACATCAAGTACCTCTGCCCCCTCCACGGTCCCGTGTGGCGGAAGGACCTGGGCTACATCATCGACAAGTACGTCCACTGGGCCACCTATGAGCCGGAGGAAAAGGGCGTCATGATCGTCTACGCCTCCATGTACGGCAACACGGAGACCGCCGCCGAGGTGCTGGCCTCCAAGCTGGCGGATCGGGGCGTCACCAACACCCGGCTGTACGATGTGTCCAGCACCCATGTCAGCTACCTGATCAGCGACCTGTTCAAGTACAGCCACCTGGTCCTGGCCTCCGTCACCTACAACCTGGGCATCTTCCCGCCCATGCACAACTTCCTGGCGGATATGAAGGCCCTGAACCTCCAGAAGCGCACGGTGGCCCTGGTGGAGAACGGCTCCTGGGCCCCCCGGTCTGGCGCCCTCATGCGGGAGGAGCTGGAGAAGCTGAAGCACATGGACATCCTGGACGACGGAGTCACCATGGCCTCCTCTCTCCAGGAGCAGAATCTGCCCGATATGGATGCCCTGGCCGACGCCATTGCCGCCTCTGTCCTGAAATAAATCTGAATCAACAAAAAGCAGGGTGCCTCAGGTACCCTGCTTTTTGTTGATTTCAGTTCGTTTTAAGGTCACTCCTATATACTGTCATTGAAAATCGCCGAGATAGGAGATACGTTATGCGAATTGCGAAAAAGACGCTGTGGAAGATCATTCTGGATGTCTGTATGCTCTCCCTACTGGTCCTGATGTATCAAAAGAGAGTCATCAGTATGCATTTCCACGAAGTCGGCGGCCTGATCCTGTTCGGTTTGTTCCTGTTCCATAACGGTCTGAACTGGAAATGGGTCAAAGCGGTGTCCTCAAAAATTTTCCAGCGGGGCCTGCCTCCGCATTCCAGAGTGAGCTGGCTGGTGAATGTCCTCCTGTTCATCTCGATGGCAGCCACCGTCATCACCGGACTGCTCATGTCCAAAACCCTCCCCACAGCCATTCAGGGAGCCTATTTTGTAAAGCCGTGGCATTATTTTTCCGCAGCGGCGGCGCTCATTCTGACTGGCATCCATCTTGGTCTGCATTGGAAATATCTCCGCACCGTTCTGTTGTCCAAACTCCCCCTGCCGCAACGGACAGGTACGATAATCGGCAGTGCGTTTCTGGTGCTGGTCCTGACTTTCGGAGCCTATTCTCTCACCACCAGCCATTTCTCAGCGTGGCTCAGCGATCCTTTCCAGGCAAACGCCGTATTCTCTGAAAGCCACCAGCAGCCCCCTACTGAACATTCCGGGGATTCAGAACACATTGGCGGCGGAAAACATGAAGGCTGCGGCCAGGGACTTGGCGCAGGAAAGGGGGCACAGGGAACTGCACCTCAGCAGTCAGGTATGCAAAACGTGCTCTCGACCATGGCCGCTTATGTTTCGATCACCGCAGTATTTTCCTTCCTCACTGTCGTATTGGAAAAGGCACTGTTGCTCGTCCACCGTCCAAAGGCTCCCCAGCAGGATTGAATCCGCAGGATAAAAAAGGACCCAGGTCTCACGACCTGGGTCCTTTTTCTGTCTCAGACACAAAGCACGACTGGAAGTAAAATTACTTCAGCTCGACCTTGGCGCCAGCCTCTTCCAGCTGCTTCTTCAGAGCCTCGGCGTCGTCCTTGGAGATGCCTTCCTTCAGAGTGGAAGGAGCACCCTCGACGGTAGCCTTGGCCTCGGCCAGGCCCTGGCCGGT
>JAGBDS010000074.1 GCA_017937405.1 Oscillibacter sp. | reverse complement strand
GTTTCCGGCCGTATGCAGAGCCGTTCCAAGTACGGCGCCAAGCGTCCCAAGCAGAAGTAAGTTCTGCGAAATTCTGAAAGCTTTGCCGAATAGGTTTATATATATGTGCGAACATGTTACCGCTTCGGCAGGCATTCTACGGAAGGCTGAAATATCGCCTTTTGAGTACCTATGAGATCATAGAATTATTATGAAGGAGGGAAGCATAGTGCCCAGAAGAGGTAATGTTCCCAAGAGAGAAGTTCTGCCCGATCCCGTATACGGCTCTGTCCTGGTGACCAAGCTGGTCAACAGCGTCATGCTGGACGGCAAGAAGGGCGTCGCGCAGAAGGTGGTCTACGCGGCCTTCGACCAGATCAAGGAGAAGACCGAGAAGGACCCCGTTGAAGTGTTTACCCAGGCTATGGAAAACATCATGCCCAGCCTGGAGGTCAAGGCCCGCCGCGTGGGCGGTGCCAACTATCAGGTGCCCATGGAAGTGCGCCCCGCCCGTCGTCAGACCCTGGGTCTGCGCTGGCTGACCGCTTATTCCCGGGGCCGCAGCGAGCGCACCATGGCCGAGCGTCTGGCCGGCGAGATCATGGACGCCGCAAACAACACCGGCGCTGCCGTGAAGAAGCGCGAGGAAGTCCACAAGGCTGCCGAGGCTAACAAGGCCTTCGCACACTTCCGCTGGTAAGTTAGGAGAAACAGTATGCCGAGAAAAACACCTCTTGAAAATACCAGAAATATCGGCATTATGGCTCACATCGATGCTGGTAAGACGACGACTACCGAGCGTATTCTGTACTACACTGGCGTGAACTATAAGATCGGTGAGACCCATGATGGTACTGCTACCATGGACTGGATGGCTCAGGAGCAGGAGCGTGGTATCACCATCACTTCTGCCGCCACCACTTGCTATTGGGAGGGCTCCGCGAAGTTCTTCCCCGAGGGCAAGGGCCGGAAGTTCCCCAAGACCCGTATCAACATCATTGATACTCCGGGTCACGTGGACTTCACGGTGGAGGTGCAGCGCTCCCTGCGCGTTCTGGACGGCAGCGTGACCGTTCTGTGCGCCAAGGGCGGCGTGGAGCCCCAGTCTGAGACCGTGTGGCGTCAGGCCGATAACTACAAGGTCCCCCGCATGATCTACGTCAACAAGATGGACATCATGGGCGCGGACTTCTACAACGTTCTGCGGATGATCGATGATCGTCTGAAGTGCAACGCTGTGCCCATCCAGCTGCCCATCGGCAGCGAGGACAGCTTCCGCGGCATCGTGGACCTGATCGAAATGGATGCTGATATCTATTATGACGATCTGGGCAACGATATGCGCGTGGAGCCCATCCCCGAGGACATGATAGACCTGGCCAATGAGTACCACGAGAAGCTGATGGATGCCGTTTCCATGTTCGACGATGAGATCATGGAGATGTACCTGGGCGGTGAGGAAGTTCCTCAGGAGAAGATCCGGGCCGCCATCCGTAAGGCTACCATCGCCAACGATATGGTCCCCGTCGTCTGCGGCACCTCTTACAAGAACAAGGGTGTCCAGAAGATGCTGGACGCTGTGGTCGACTATATGCCCTCTCCTCTGGATATCCCCCCCATCAAGGGTGTCAACCCCAAGACCGAGGAGGAAGAGGAGCGTCCTTCTGACGATAACGCTCCCTTTGCCGCTCTGGCTTTCAAGATCATGACCGACCCCTATGTGGGCCGTCTGAGCTTCTTCCGCGTGTACTCCGGTCACCTGACCACTGGCTCCACCGTGCTGAACACGGTGAAGAACCAGAAGGAGCGCATGGGCCGCATCCTGCAGATGCACGCCAACCACCGGGAGGATATCGAGGAGGTCTACGCCGGCGACATCGAAGCCGCTGTCGGCCTGAAGAACACCACCACCGGTGATACCCTGTGCGATGAAAAGCACCCCATCATCCTGGAGTCCATGGAGTTCCCCGAGCCCGTTATCCGCGTGGCTATCGAGCCCAAGACCAAGGCCGGTCAGGAAAAGATGACCATGGGCCTGATCAAGCTGGCCGAGGAGGACCCCACCTTCAAGACCTACACCGACGAAGAGACCGGCCAGACCATCATCGCCGGCATGGGCGAGCTGCATCTGGAGATCATCGTGGACCGTCTGCTCCGCGAGTTCAAGGTGGAGGCCAACGTCGGTGCTCCCCAGGTCGCCTATAAGGAGACCATCAAGAAGGCTGTCGATCAGGACACCAAGTACAAGCGCCAGAGCGGTGGTTCCGGCCAGTACGGTCATGTCAAGATCAAGGTCGAGCCCAACGAGTCCGGCAAGGGCTACGAGTTTATCAACGCCGTCGTGGGCGGCTCCATCCCCAAGGAGTTCATCCCCGCTGTCGACGCCGGTATCCGCGGCGCTCTGAACGCCGGTGTTGTTGCCGGTTTCCCCGTTGTGGACGTCAAGGTCACCCTGTATGACGGCTCCTATCACGAGGTCGACTCCTCTGAAATGGCGTTTAAGATCGCCGGTTCCATGGCCTTCAAGGAGGCCATGCGCAAGGCCGATCCCGTCCTGCTGGAGCCCATCATGAAGGTCTCCGTCATTGCTCCCGACGACTACCTGGGTACTGTCATCGGCGACCTGACCGCCCGCCGCGGCCAGATCCTGGGCCAGGAGGCCCGTCCCGGTGCACAGCAGGTGGACGCTCTGGTGCCTCTGGCCAACATGTTTGGTTACGCTACCGACCTGCGTTCCGCTACGCAGGGCCGCGGCCAGTACACCATGGAGCCCCACAGCTACACCGAGCTGCCCAAGTCCATCCGCGACAAGATCGTGGAGACTCGCACCAAGAGCCAGGACTGATTGGAAAAAGGGATTGATTTTCCCTAAGAAATACTGTAAAATAAGCAATGCTATGGATTTGTGCATTGCTGCAAGTTGATTTTGTAAATTGACAGGAGGATCATCAAATGGCTAAGCAGAAGTTTGAGAGAACCAAACCCCATGTTAACATCGGCACCATCGGTCACGTCGACC
>JAGBDS010000073.1 GCA_017937405.1 Oscillibacter sp. | reverse complement strand
TAGCCTGCATCATCCCACACAGGCCGTCCGTGCAGAACAGATATACATCCAAAACGCCCCTGCTTTTGAGGTCATTCAGCACATTCAGCCAGAATTTGCTGTTTTCGTGCTCTCCGATCCAGGCGCCCAGGATGTCCTTCCTGCCATCCATGGTGACGCCCAGGACCACATAGGCAGCCTTGGTCACATACCGCCGGTCCTCCCGCACTTTGTAGTGAATGGCATCCATGAACACGAAAGGATACACCGGCTCCAGCGGGCGATTCTGCCAGGCTGTGACCTCCGGCATGATCTTTTCACTGATCTTCGTTACCAGCTCCGGAGAGATCTCCACGCCGTACAGTTCCTTGATCTGCTCAGCGATATCCCGCTGGCTCATGCCGCAGGCGTACAGCGCCAGAATTTTATCCTCCATCCCATCCGCATTCCGGTCATACTTGCCGATGATCTTGGGTTCGAAGGAGCCGTTCCGGTCCCGGGGAACCTTGATGTCCACCTCGCCCAGCTGGGTCTTGACGGTCTTCTTCGTGTAGCCGTTGCAGTAGTTTCTGGGGGCGCCCTCCGGCTCGCCTGACCGCTCACAGCGCTCACGGCCAAGCTCCTCGTCCATCTCCACTTCCATGACGGTCTGGATGACGTCCCGGAACATTTCCTTCATGGCCTCCATGATCTCCGTCGTACTGGTAAAGTGCTGGCTCTGAACGTATTCTTTCAACAAATCCTGTGGTACTGACTGCATAATCTTCGTCTCCTCGTCTTGAATGTTTGTTCTCATTCTTGACTTAGTCGAAGATTTTCATACTGTCGAGGTTCGTCGATTACACAGAATTTTCTGCGGTCTTTGAACTGCTGGAATTCCACAGTCAGGAGATGTTCCTTCGCTGTATCGACCAGTATACTGCCGCCCAGTATCGTTACCAATGAGAACATATAAATCGTTACCAATGAGAACATATAAAATGAGCCCCTTCCGCGTATTCCGCAGAAGGGGCTATATCATAGCGCGAGCAAAACTGTAAGCCGGGTTCTGTATTTGACAGTCATCTATCTCGACGCACTGTTGCCAGTACGCTCAAGCCACCCCGGGAGCGGCCGGGCCAGCCTATATGCTCCCATACCGGTGTTGCTCCGGATAGAGTTTACAGCATCACGATGTTCCCATGTGATGGGTGAGCTCTTACCTCGCCTTTCCACCCTTACCGTCAGAGCTGCGCTCTGCCGATAAACCGATTCCCGCGGAATCGGCCGCCTGCGGGCGGGCTGATTGGAATCGTGAAGAGGGACCCTTCGTCCCTCTTCACACAACACCCCTGCGCATTCGCTTGGGTAAAGTGTCATCAACCATCGCAGTTTACCAGCACAGAGCAGCCTTGACGGCGGTATATCTCTGTTGCACTTTTCCTCAGATCGCTCTGGGCGGGCGTTACCCGTTATCCTTGCCCTGTGGAGCCCGGACTTTCCTCATGACCGGCCTTTCGGCCTGGCCACGCGACTGTCTGTTTTCCTCGCGCAACTATTGTACTAAACCACCGCCGGATTGTCAACGCGGAAAATTTTCCCGCCTCGTTGTTTTTTTTCGCCTGGTGCGGTATAATTTTACGGTATGCAGAAACCCGCCCTGTGGCGGAGGATATAAGGAGCGTTCTCCATGAACTTTGAGGAATATTTGGATTCTTTGCAGAATAAGACCGTGGCGGTCATCGGCATCGGTGTCAGTAACCAGCCGCTGATCAAGCTGCTGCTGGACCGGGGCATCGCCGTCACCGCCTGCGACAAGAAGGACCGGGAGTCTCTCGGCATCGTGGCGGAGCAGCTGGAGGCCAACGGCTGCCGTCTGCGGCTGGGGGAGAAGTACCTGGACGATCTGACCGAGGACGTCATTTTCCGCACTCCCGGTATGCGGCCCGACCTGCCCCAGCTTACCGCCGCTGTGGAGCGGGGCAGCACCCTGACCAGCGAGATGGAGGTCTTTTTTGAGGTCTGCCCCTGCCCGAAGATCGCCGTCACCGGCAGCGACGGCAAGACGACCACCACTACAATCATCGCGGAGTTCCTGAAGCGGGCGGGGAAGACCGTCCACCTTGGGGGCAACATCGGCCATCCTCTGCTGGCGGAGACCGGGAAGATGAAGATGGATGACATTGCTGTGCTGGAGCTGTCCAGCTTCCAGCTGATGACCATGACCCACAGCCCTCACATCGCCGTCGTCACCAATCTCGCCCCCAATCACCTGGATGTCCACAAGGATTTCCAGGAATATATTGATGCAAAGGAAAACATCTTTATACACCAGTCGGTAGAAGATATAGCCGTATTCAATGCTGATAACCCCTACACCCTGGAGGAGGCATCCCGGACCGTGGGACGTGCCCGGCTGTTCTCCCGCCAGAAGGCGCTGGAGGACGGTGTGTTCCTCCGGGGCGACGCCATCATCGCCCGGCATGGCGGCGCGGAGCGGCAGGTGATGACCACTGGTGACATCAAGCTGCCCGGCGTCCACAACATCGAGAACTATATGGCGGCCATTGCCGCTGTGGACGGTCTGGTATCCGACGAGGTCATCCGGGACTTTGCCCGGGAGTTCGGCGGTGTGGAGCACCGCATCGAGCTGATCCGCACCCGGAAGGGCGTGCGTTGGTACAACGACTCCATTGCCTCCAGTCCCAGCCGCACCATCGCGGGATTGAAATCTTTCGATGAAAAGGTCATCCTCATTGCGGGCGGCAAGGATAAGGGCATTTCCTACGAGGTCCTTGGCCCGGTGGTCAATGACCATGTGAAGCTGCTGATCCTCTGCGGCTCCACCGCCGGAGTCATCCGGCAGTCCACTGAGCAGGCCCCCAACTACAACGGCTTGGAAATCGTGGATGTGGCAGACTACCACCAGGCCGTTGCCCTGGCGGACAGCCGGGCACAAGAGGGGGATGTGGTGATCCTGTCTCCCGCCAGCACCTCTTTCGACCGCTTTGCCAACTTTATGGAACGGGGAAGGGTGTTCAAGGACATCGTAAACAGCCTGGAATAAGCGCGTCTAAGGCCAACCCTCCGCCGCATAAGGATAGCGGTGGGAGGTGAGGATATGGGCCCCGGCTTTTTCTACTACCGCAGACGGATGGACCGGAGGGCGCTGGCACAAGTCCTTGCCTTATTTTTTGCGGTGCTGGTCCTGGCTGCCGTGCTGTTTGCCACCATCCAGCTCCGCCCGCTGCTGGAGAGCCTTGCCACCACCCGGGTATCCAACGCGGTGAACCGTATTATTTCGGAGTCGGTGGATGAGTCTATTCAGTCAGGCACCATCCGGTATGACCAGCTCATCACCTTTGAAAAGGACAACGATGGCCGCATCACGGCAGTCCACAGCAATATGGCGGCCTGTAACCGTCTGCAGACGGATATTTTGGATTTGATACTGACACGGGTCGGGCAGGTGTCCGCCAGGGAACTGAGCATCCCCATCGGCAGTCTCACCGGTTCGGCGCTGCTGGCAGGGCGGGGGCCCCGCATCGCGGTGCGGATGGAGTCGGTAGGCACCTCGTCGGCCTGGTTTGAAAACGAGTTTACGTCCGCTGGCATCAACCAGACCAACCACCGCATCATTCTCCACATCGACGTCAGCGTGGCCATTCTGCTGCCGGGCGTGACCACGGCGACTAAGGTTTCCAGCGCCGTTACCGTGGCAGAGACCGTCATTGTGGGCTCCGTGCCGGACACCTACACCTATTTCAGCACCACACCATCTACCTATGAAGAGGATTTAAAGGATTATATCCTGAACAACGGCTAAGGAGGAACTCCATGGAATTTCAAGATTACCGCGAGGAAATGAAGTATCTCCGGGATTATCTGAACGAGCAAGGCTACCTGTACTATGTACTGGATGCTCCGGTGATCCCCGACTATGAATATGACCGACTCAACCGCCGACTGGAAGAACTGGAAGCGGAGCATCCCGAGGAGGTCACCCCTGATTCTCCCACCCAGCGCATCGGCGGCAAGACCTTACAAGGTTTTTCACCTTACACCCATGAAGTGCCCCTGGAGAGTTTGCAGGATGTATTCAATGACGGCGAGGTGGCCGATTTCTGCCAGCGGATGGATGAGGCGCTGGGGAGTTCTGCTGTCTACTCCGTGGAGCCCAAGGTGGACGGCCTGTCCGTGGCTCTGGAATACCGGGACGGCGTGTTCGTCCAGGGCGCCACCCGGGGCGACGGCCGCGTGGGGGAGGACGTGACGGAAAACCTGAAGACCATCCGTTCCATTCCCATGACGCTGCCGGAAAAGCTGCCCCGTCTCATCGTCCGGGGCGAGGTCTACATGGCCCGCTCTGTATTTGAGGAGATCAACGCCATGCGGGAACTACAAGGCAAACCGCTGATGGCTAATCCCCGGAATGCCGCCGCCGGTTCTCTGCGTCAGCTGGACCCGAAAATCTGTGCCGAGCGGAAGCTGGACATTCAGGTGTTCAACCTCCAGCTGGCGGAGGGTAGGGAATTTCTGACCCATGCCGAGACACTGGATTATCTGGCTTCCCAGCGGTTCCGGGTCATTCCTCACAAGACCCTGACCGGCACCCAGGCGGTGCAAGAGGAGATCGCCCGCATCAATGAAGAGCGGATGGACTATCCCTTTGATATTGACGGCGCGGTCGTAAAGGTAAATAACCTGTCAGACCGTACCATTCTTGGGTCTACTGCGAAATTCCCCAAATGGGCGGTGGCGTTCAAGTATCCGCCGGAGAAGAAGCCCTCCAAGGTGCTGGACATCGTGGTCCAGGTGGGCCGCACCGGCGTGCTGACCCCAAAGGCGGTACTGGCGCCTGTCCGGCTGGCGGGCACCACCGTTACCAACGCCACCCTCCACAATCAGGATTATATTGCCGAGAAGGACATCCGCATCGGCGATACAGTCATCGTCCAGAAGGCGGGAGAGATCATCCCTGAGATCGTGGAGGTGGTGAAGGACCAGCGCCCGGAGGGCACGGTGCCTTACACGTTGCCGGAGGTTTGCCCTGTCTGCGGCGCCTCTGTGGTCCGGGATGAGGACGGCGCCGCCCTGCGCTGCACAGGAGCGGAGTGTCCCGCGCAGCTCCTGCGGAATCTGACCCATTTTGCCAGCCGGGACGCCATGGATATCGACGGCTGCGGCCCCGCCGTGGTGCAGCAGTTGGTGGACAGTGGCCTGATCCGTAATGCTGCTGACCTTTACAGTCTGCACGCCGCAGATATTGCTAAGCTGGACCGCATGGGCGCCAAGTCGGCGGAGAATCTGATCCGGGCCATCGAAAAGTCCAAGGCCAACGACCTCAGCCGTTTGATCTACGGCCTCGGTATCCGTCAGGTAGGCGAAAAAGCGGCAAAGGTGCTGGCTGCCCATTTCGGCACGATGGACGCCCTGATGGCGGCCACGGCGGAGGAATTGACGGAAATCGACGACGTAGGCGCCATTACCGCCCAGTGCATCGTGGACTATCTGTCCCAGCCCCAGTCCCGGGATCTGATCGCACGATTGAAGGCGGCGGATGTGAACATGGAGAGCACCAGAAAGCAGGTGGACGACCGCTTCAAGGGGATGACGTTCGTCCTTACCGGCACCTTGACCCGCTTTGACCGCAAAACCGCCCAGGCCCTGATCGAGGAGCGGGGAGGCAAGGCCTCCAGCTCCGTATCCAAAAAGACGACTTATGTGGTGGCAGGCGAGGCAGCCGGCAGCAAGCTGACGAAAGCCCAGGAGCTGGGCATCCCGGTGCTGTCCGAGGACGAGTTTGCGGATATGCTGGAGTAATGAAACGCCGGAGGCGGAATTTTGCCTCCGGCGTTTCCAAAAGAGGAATTGAAAAAGATGGATAAAGAATTAGAAACCTGCTGTCAGAAGGCTGTGCCCATCGAGGTGGTAGCGGCCCTGATCTGGGACAAGGGCAGGTTCCTGGCCTGCCAGCGCCCAGAAGAGAAAGCCCGGGGTGGGCTGTGGGAGTTCGTGGGCGGCAAGGTGGAGCCAGGGGAGTCAAGGCCCCAGGCCCTTGTCCGGGAGTGTCGGGAGGAACTGGGCATTACGCTATCAGTGGGGGAGCCCTTTCTGGAGCTTACCCACCGCTATCCGGACCTGACCATTCACCTGACGGTGTTCCACGCCTCCATTGCGGAGGGAACGCCCCGGCTGATGGAGCATCAGGCTATGCTCTGGGTAACGGTGGAAGAGGCGGCGTCGATGCTCTTTTGTCCGGCGGATCAGGAGATCATAGAAAGGCTGAAGCAGATATGATACGACCTGTCATGCGAGACTCCTTTTTCCTGGCACAAAAATCATCTCCTGCTACGGCGGAGGACCTGTCGACGGCTCAGGATCTGCTGGATACCCTGGAGGCCCATAAGGACGGCTGTGTAGGCATGGCGGCCAATATGATCGGCGTCAGCCGGCGTGTGATTGCCTTTGACAACGAGGACGTGTACATGGTCATGTTCAACCCGGAGATCGTGAAATCCTCCGGCCCTTACACCGCTGAGGAGGGCTGTCTCTCGCTGGACGGGCTGCGGAAAGCGAAGCGTTACCGTTCCATCAAGGTGCGGTATCAGAATGAGCAGTTCCAGACCTGGTTCAAGACCTTCACAGGCTGGACGGCCCAGATCATCCAGCATGAGATCGACCACTGTAATGGTATATTGATATGAAAAAGCGGGGCGTTTGCCCCGCTTTTCTACATTTACTTTGCCTGTTTGCGCCGTTTGATGACAGTCTCATAATCCCGTAGGGAGACCAGTGCCTCCTTGGACATAGGCAGGAGGACGATCATGTTGAAGATGGTCATGAGAGCAATGCCCACATCGCCCAGGTCCCACACAAAGGTATAGGCCGCCAGGCATCCGATGAACAGCATCACCAGGGCCAGAACCTTGTAGGCGGTCTGGGAGGCCCAGTTATCGCCGCAAAGGTAAGCCACGTTGCTGCGAGCGTAGAACAGAATACCGATGAAGGTGGAGAAGCTGAACAGCAGCAGTGTCAGGGCAATGAACACCACGCCAAAGCGGCCCAGATGATACTCCATGGCAGCCTGGAGCAGATCCATGCCCGCAAGGCCTTCGATGCGCTCTGCCGGAGCCAGCAGCATGATCATGGCGGAGCAGCTACAGATGACGATGGTGTCCAGGAACACGCCGAAGGCCTGGAGCAATCCCTCCTTAGCGGGGTGGTCAATGTCGGCGGCGGCCGCCGCACAAGGAGCGGAGCCAGAGCCGGCCTCGTTGGAGAACAATCCCCGCTTCACGCCGTTCATAATAACGGCGCCGAAGCCGCCTGCGACGGCCTGCCGCAGACCGAAGGCCTCAGCGAAAATGCGCTGGAACACACCGGGCAGGAGGGAGGCGTTCTTGATGATGATAAACAGCGTGATGAAGAAATAGCACCCGGCCATGATGGGCACTACCACATCCAGCACCTTGACTGTGGCGTTTTTGCGCAGCACGATGACTGCGGATACCGCAACCAAAGCGATGGCTGTATACAGCGGAGGAATTTGGAAGGCGTTGTACATGGAGGAGGAAACGGAGTTGCCGATGACCTGGCTGATGCCGCACCAGCAGATCAGGCCGGAGATAGCAAACAACACAGCCGTAATAGACCAGCGGCGGGCCTTGTTTCCGAAACGGCGGGTCATAAAAGCGTGGATGAAGTAGGCGGGGCCGCCGCGATAGCCGCCGTACAGGGGGTCCTTCTCCTTATAGAGCTGGGCGAGGGTAGCCTCGATGAAGGCGGTGGCGGAGCCCACCAGCGCGGTGACCCACATCCAGAACACAGCGCCGGCGCCACCGGCGGAGACTGCGGCCACGACGCCTGCCAGATTACCCATGCCCACCCGGGTAGCGGTGGATACAATCAGCGCTTGAAAGCCGGAAATGCCTTCCTTCTTGGAACTGGTTTCCTTTTCCAGCGTCACACGGATCATTTCCGGGAACAGGCGAACAGGAAGGAAGCGGGTGCGGAGCGTAAAAAAGATGCCCGCTGGCACCAAAATCAGTACGAGAAGGGAAAGTCCAAAGGATCCGCCGCCGGGGAGTGGAATCGTAACGAGATCGCCCCACATGAAATCGTAGATAGCATACAGCAACTTCATTTTAACTCTCCTGCATTTCTTTATATTGTTAAATTCATTGTACACGAGAAAGCGACACTTGTAAATGGTATTTCTGAAATGAATCAGAAAGCGGTGTATGCAAAAAGAAGCCGCTCCGATCTCCCGAAGCGGCTTCTGACGCACATCGAAGGCAATCAGTCACCGACACCGGTGTGAATGACTTTGCCTACGTTCCAAAGGCTGGCAGCTTGACGGGCCGCCGCCTGGCGCTCCTCTTCGCTGTTGTAGGACAGTGCCGCCGTGTGGCAGCCACAATCCAGGCACTGGACATACAGGCACCAGCCGTTTTCTTCCTCAATCAGACCAGAGCCGTGGCAGAGGGGGCAATCAAACAGTTCCACATCTTCAAATGACTGCATATCATGGAATCTCCTTTGTGTAGATTTGAAAAAAGTATACCACAAAAAGAGCCGGAAGACAATCCATATGATCGCCGCAGCTTATTTGTCGAAGCTGGGATTGATGAAATAAACGTTTTTCTCATCCAGTCTGTCCTTCGCCAGACGCAGGCCTTCGCCGAACCGCTGGAAGTGGACTACCTCCCGGGCCCGGAGAAATTTGATGACGTCGTTGACGTCAGGATCGTCACTCAGACGGAGAATGTTGTCGTAGGTGACCCGTGCTTTCTGCTCTGCGGCAAGGTCTTCCGTAAGGTCGGCGATCAGATCGCCCTTCACCGCCATACTGGCTGCGCTCCAGGGAAAGCCGGAGGCGGCAGTAGGGTAGACACCGGCGGTACGGTCTACGAAATACGTGTCAAATCCAGCAGTCTTGATTTGGTCTTCCGTCAGATTCCGAGTCAACTGGTGGACGATAGCGCCGATCATCTCCAAATGGCCCAATTCCTCAGTACCGATATCGGTCAATAAGCCCTTGAGTTCCGGGTAGGGCATGGAGTAGCGCTGGCTCAAATACCGTAGAGAGGCGCCCAGCTCGCCGTCAGGGCCGCCGTACTGGCTGATGATGACCGCCGCCAGTTTGGGATTGGTATTTTTGATCTTGACAGGATATTGCAGCTTTTTCTCGTAAATGAACATCAGTCGTTCCCTCCTTCATCCCAGGGCCAGGGGTCCTTCAGCCAGGCGTAGCCCTCTTCCGGGGTCAGGTCGGTTTGCAGCAGGGGACCGTACAGCTTTTGGTACTTTGCCCGTCCCTCCTGGGCCAGCTTGATATAGGTCCAGTATAGCTGCAGGACTTCCTGGTCCTGGGAGTGGGTCACTAGGTATAACCCTAGCTCGTCGATTGCGAAGTCCAGAGCCATCAGCTCCACCAGGGCCGTGTTGGCCATCTTGGTCTTGGCCTGGATGGCCGCCTTGAAGGGGAGGTCCAGACCGGGGAAGAGAGTGCCGGTCTGCAGGGCCTCCATCCGGCTGAACCGGACAGGGTTCTGCTCCTGCATGGGAATATAGGGAAACGCCATAGACGCGCAGCAGCCGCCGGGCAGTGAGCCCTTGTCGGTGCCGCAGGACGTGACAGGCGGTTTTACTTCAGGCTTCATTTCGGGCCTGGTTTCTGGCTTAGTCTCAGGTTTGATGTCAGGTTTTTCCATTGAAACGGAATACCTCCTTCGGGAAGGATGGCGCACGGACGCACCATGCGCTCACGCTATCCTATGCGGAGGCCGGCGAAAAGGAGCCTGCCCTTGATTTTGAAGGCTGAAACCGCTATAATCAGGCATATGGGATAAGCAGGCAGCCATACCCTGTTTGGGGGTGTTGTCTGTGATTCTATGGATACGTAAAACTGAACTGCGGAAAGCGCTGCTCTGCTGTGCGGGATTCCTCTGTGCCGCTTTGGCTTTCCACATTTTGACGGGACCGTCCGCAATCTCCGTGTTTTCCGTTGCCGAGAAGCCGCTTGTGACGGTGGTCATCGACCCTGGCCACGGCGGGGAGGACGGCGGCGCCGTGTCTCCGGGCGGCGTGGCGGAGAGCCATATCAATCTGGCGGTTTCCAAACAGCTCCGGGACCTGCTGTGCTTCGCGGGAGTGAGAACGGTGATGACCCGAGAGGAGGACGTGACCATCTGCGACGAGGGGTTGGGGACCATCCGGGAGCGGAAGGCCTCCGATATCCGTAACCGTGTAGCCATGGTGGAGGGGACGGAAAACGCGGTTCTTCTGAGCATCCACCAGAACAGTCTGCCATCGTCCACCGTGACCCACGGCGCCCAAGTGTTCTGGAACCAGCAGGAGGGTGCCGAGGAACTGGCAGAGGCCATTCAGGCGTCCCTGAACAGCTCGGTGAACGTGGGAAACGAAAAGCATACCAAGCGAATCCCACCGACTGTTTACCTGATGAAGCATGTGACCGTTCCGGCGGTTCTGGTGGAGTGCGGTTTCCTGACCAATCAGGAGGAGACCAAGCGTTTGCAGGACGAGACATATCAGCGCGGGCTGGCGGTATCCATTGCCGCCGGATATCTGTGCGGCACTTCCGAAGGGGAAATACCATGAAACAAAAGACCTTGTTTTACTGCACCGAATGCGGCAACGAAACAGCGAAATGGGCGGGGAAGTGCCCTGCCTGCGGCGCCTGGAATACCATTGTGGAACAGCCGGAGACGAAAATGGTCCGGGGAGGCAAGTCCTCCGCCCGGGTGGGCACTGTCCGCCGGGCCTGTCCGGTGACGGCGCTGAAAACGGATGAGGAGATTCGCTTTCCCACCGGTATGGGGGAGCTGGACCGGGTGTTGGGCGGAGGCGCCGTCAAAGGCTCTCTGGTGCTGGTAGGCGGTGCTCCCGGCATCGGAAAATCCACGCTCATGCTGCAGATCTGTAGTAAATTGTGCGAATTTTCTAAGGTTTTATATGTATCTGGCGAGGAATCAGAACATCAGTTGAAATTGCGCGCTAAACGTTTACACGTAGAAAGTGAGCGCCTATATGTGATTTCTGAGACCTGTCTGGGCGATTTGCTGGAATCCGTGACAGAGGAGAAGCCGGATATTTTGATCGTGGATTCCATCCAGACGCTGTACAATGACGCTCTGGATTCACCGGCAGGCAGCGTCAGCCAGGTGAAAGACTGCACCATGGCCCTAATGCAGCTGGCCAAAGGCCAGGGCATCACGGTGTTTGTGATTGGTCACGTTAACAAGGAAGGTTCCATAGCAGGCCCAAAGGTGTTGGAGCATATGGTGGACTGTGTGCTGTATTTCGAAGGCGATCAGCACACGTCCTACCGTATCCTACGGGCGGCGAAGAACCGTTTTGGCGCCACAAACGAAATTGGCGTATTTGAGATGCGGAACGAGGGACTGGCAGAGGTGGAAAATCCTTCGGAAATGCTGCTGTCCGGCTGTCCCGATGACGCACCGGGCACCTGCGTCGCCTGTGTCATGGAGGGGATGCGGCCGGTACTGGCGGAGGTCCAGGCGTTGGTCGTAACGTCTCCGGCAGGCAATCCCCGCAGGACAAGCAACGGCTTTGACTACAACCGGGCCGCGATGCTGCTGGCGGTTCTGGAAAAGCGGGGCGGATTGAAGGTATCGGCCTGCGACGCGTATCTGAACATTATCGGCGGATTGTATTTGGACGAGCCTGCCGCCGATCTGGCGGCCATCGTGGCGCTGGCATCCAGCTATCTGGACAGGCCTGTGCCAAGCGACCTGGTAGCCATCGGGGAGGTAGGCCTGACAGGGGAGCTCCGCACAGTGAACCAACTGGAGCAGCGCATCAGCGAGGTACAGCGGCTAGGATTCCGAAAGTGCGTCATTCCGGCGCACCGCGCGGGTGATCTGCGGCGGTATCCCGATTTGCAGCTGATCCCGGCTCATAATATCGGTGAGGCGATCCGAGCCGCTTTGCGTCCGACGGAATGAAATGGATACAGGCGCCGCCCAGAGACGGTTGTCCGGCGGCTGCGGCGCTGTCCAGCGTGCAGATACCATCTGCCTGATAGACACATTTGCTGGTGCACGGGATTAAGCTCATGGCGATCATCCGTTCCTGATTGATTTTTGGGTGTGGATGCTGTCTGTGAGGATAGCTTGACCCGCTGCAAGGATTTTTATTACTCAGGGAGGAGGTTTTGGAGGTATTCACATAATTGAACAAAATAAAAATTTTGTTCAATTTAGGGGAGAGCAAAACGCCGCTTTTCCGGGTCTTGGACTTTACAGCCTCTTTTGGACCTGATCTCAGGGGTCTTGCGTGTTTCCAACGGACTCAACCTTATTTGGATACTTGGATACTTCCTGCTCGCTATGACTGATTACCGCACCGAAGCGCCGCAAATCCTGCGGGATTTCTTATCTTACCATGAAACGATCAAAGCCCATTCCAGACGTACCGTCGATGAATACTTTCTGGACTTGCGGAATTTCTTCCGTTATATGAAACAAATTCGTGACCCGTCGCTTTCTGACAAACCGCTGGATGAGATCGATATTATGGACGTTGATCTGGATTTCGTGGCGTCTGTGACTCTGACGGACATCTACGGCTACATGACGTATTTGAGCCGCGACCGTGTCCGCCACCAGAACAGCCAGAATTCCGATTATGGCCTGAATGCCGCGTCACGGGCCAGGAAAATTGCTACGATCCGCTCTTTCTACAATTATCTGACTAATAAGACCCATCAACTTCGTGAAAATCCTGTCAAAGATATCGACTCTCCAAAACTGAAAAAAACATTGCCGAAATACCTGACTTTGGATGAAAGCTTACAGCTTTTGGATTCTGTAGATGGCAAAAACCAGGAGCGCGACTACTGTATCCTGACGCTGTTCCTCAACTGTGGTTTGCGAATCTCCGAGTTGGTGGGTCTGAATCTGAACGACATACAGGACGATGCCCTGCGGGTGCTGGGCAAAGGCAATAAAGTGCGCATCATTTACCTAAATGACGCCTGCCAGGACGCTCTGAAGCGATGGCTGGCTGTTCGGCGGCCAATCACAGGTCGGGACGCCAACGCATTGTTCCTGTCGGCGCAGAACGAGCGTATTAGCCGTTCCACGGTCCACGCCATGGTAAAAAAGCGCTTGGGAGAAGCCGGAATCGACAGTACCCAGTATTCTTCTCACAAGCTCCGCCATACCGCAGCCACGCTGATGCTGCAAAACGGCGTAGATGTACGGGCGGTCCAGGAGGTATTAGGCCACGACCATCTGAATACCACTGAGATCTACACCCACATTGACAACGAGTCTCTGCGGGTAGCTGCTAAGGCAAACCCCTTGTCACGCGTTAAAAAAGCGAAGAAGATCCGCAAAAGCGAATAAGAAAACCGCCCCATCTGGGGCGGTTTTCTTGATGGGTCCCTCCTCCCTGCTTCATGCCAGCAGGCTGTTCCAGTTCCATTCACTGTATGTGGGGATCGTCCCCAACCGCCACAGGGATACCCCTGTGACGGCCAGCAGTTTTGCGGCGTCCAGGGCGGCCCGGACGCTCCTGCCGTCCTGATACCACAGGAAGTACCGGGCGCCGTCTTCGGTTTCATAAATGGCATAGGACTGCTGATATTCCTGCGACCAGCCACGGGCGGTACTGGACTGCGCCAGCCGCTGTGCCACAATCTCATTGGAGGGATGGACCGGCGTACCGGAAACCAGCACGCCAGTCTGGTCAATCTGCCAGGCGGTGTTCTCCGCGCTGAAGCCCAGAAGTATTTTGGAGGGGTCTATCTGCTTTGTGATAGCTCGCAAACTCTGGTATACCTGACCGATAGGCGCGGTGGCGGCGGTCTTATGGTATTCCGTGCCCAAAAAGGCGCTCATGTCCTGCGCGTCGTAATCATAGGCCATCAGTATGACCTTGTCCGCCAGAGCGCCGATAGCGGCGTAATCATAGCCGTCATAATAGGAACCAGTGGTCAGAACCGGGGAAACGCAGACGTACAGGGTCTGCTGCTTGTCCAGTTCCTCCCGCAGCTCCGTCAAAAAGGCGGTAAAGTCGGCTTTCTGGGCGTCCCGAAGACCCTCAAAGTCGATGGTGACGCCGCTGTACGGATTTCTGCCGATGGTCTTGTAGTCCACAGTCATTTCGTGGATGATTTGCCCTACTGCCTGGGTCCGGCCATCGGCGGAGGCCAACATGGTCTTCAGGCTGTCGCCTTCCATGAATACCATCAGGTTCAGTTTCCCCTCCAGCCGCTCTGCTACATCGCTGTAACCGCTGGGGACAGCAAATTCATTGCCGCGCGCATTGGTGGTGGACAGCAGAGCCGTCTCTCCGTCCCAGGTCATCCGGCTCCACCCGGCGCTGACGGCGTCCATATTTTCCGAGAGGGACAACTGACTGTAAGAGGAAATGGCGTAGAAGCCGTGGATAAAATCGGTATCTTGGTGGAGCTTTTCGTAAATACGCACCAGCATGGCTGCTGCCTGAGCCCGGGTAGCGGTGGCGTCAGGGCCGAAGGTCGTGGCGGAAGTGCCCTTTGTCATCCCAATGTCATAGGCAACGGAGATGTAGCCCTTCCGACCTGATACATCAGCAAATGGCAAGTAGTTTTCCTTTTCGGCGATCTGGGCGGCGGTTTTCAGTCCCAGGGCCCGCACCAGCATCTCCGCCATCTCACCCCGGGTGATGGCGGCATTGGGGCGGAAAGCTGCATTGCGGTCCACGACGTCGAACCGTGCAGCGTGATTGATCGCCTTTCGATAGGCGCCGGATATGGTTTCAGGTATTTCCATGGCGGGAGTTATGTAATCCACCAGGGTCTCCGCGTCCATCTGAAACAGCATTCGGTCCAGCACCGCGACGAACTGAGCGCGGGTCATGGGGTCCGAATAACCGAAGCAGTCTACGCTGTATCCGTTCATCAGACCGTATTCCGTGGCTTTCCGGACTTCGCCTGCCAGTGAGCTTCCCGCGGGTACATCTGTATAGGCCGCCCCGGCCATGGGGACGGCCAGTACCGCCGCCAGTGCTACAGATAAAAAGTAGGATAGGAACTTTTTCATACCAAATCCCCTCTCTTTCGTAATACGGACATGATAGCACACCCGCTGAAAAAAATATGAACGATTCCTTAAATTTTCCAGAAAGTGTTGCTAGGGCCGAACGGTGCCGGTGATATGAAGATATCGGATATCCCGAAATTCGTAAGTGGACAGGGGGCGGTTATCGGCGTCGTAGCTGTGGGCGGCCACCAGAGTGTTTTCCAGAGTGGGCACTCTACCGACAGATACGACCACCGGCGAGTGCTGGAAATCCGCACCCTTGAAGGAGAGCTGAATGATATCGCCGGGACGCAGGTCTTCCAAACGGCATGGTTCCCCCACCGGTCCCACGGAAATACCTTTTCTCGTAAGGAAGTTCCAAAGGTACATGACTCCTGTCCAAGCAGGCGCTTTCTGGTTGGCGTCGATGTAGTACCAGCCAAAGGTGGGCGTGAAGTTCATCACGCCGCTGCCGGCGAAGATGCACTGAGATGCAAAGTTGGTGCAATCACCGCCCAGTTTTTCGTAGTCATAGTAAGCCGGGTTCTGGCCGTAGGCCCAGCGGTGTGCGTACATGACTGCCGCTTTGCGGTCATAGTCCTGCAAAAAGCGCATAGTTTCCCCTCCCTTTCTGTCCTATTCTATGCGGGAAAGGTAAAAAGAGTGCAAAAAGCCGGGAGGCGCGCAGCGCCTCCCGGTATGGAAATGCGGGATACAGGAAATTAAGCCTTGTGGTCGCAGCCCAGAACGTCCACGATCTTGTGGGCGACCATGGCCTTGATGGCGGCACGGGCGGGCTTCAGATACTGACGGGGATCAAAGTCGCCGGGATGCTCATCGAAGTACTGACGGATGGTGGCAGTCATGGCAAGACGCAGGTCAGAGTCGATGTTGATCTTGCAGACGGACAGCTCAGCAGCGTGGCGCAGCTGCTCCTCGGGGATGCCGACGGCGTCGGGCATCTTGCCGCCGTGCTCGTTGATGGCCTTCACGAAGTCCTGAGGCACGGAGGAAGAGCCGTGCAGCACGATGGGGAAGCCGGGCAGGCGCTTGGAGACCTCTTCCAGCACGTCGAAGCGCAGGGGAGGCGGAACCAGGATGCCCTTCTCATTGCGGGTGCACTGAGCGGCAGTGAACTTGTAAGCGCCGTGGCTGGTGCCGATGGCAATGGCCAGAGAGTCGCAGCCAGTTTTGGACACGAACTCCTCGACCTCCTCGGGACGGGTATAGGAAGCGGCGTCAGAAGCGACCTTCACGTCATCCTCGATGCCGGCCAGGGTGCCCAACTCGGCCTCGACGACCACGCCGTGGTCATGGGCGTACTCGACGACCTTCTTGGTGATCTCGATGTTCTCCTCGAAAGGCTTGCTGGAGGCATCGATCATGACGGAGGTAAAGCCGCCGTCGATGCAGGCCTTGCAGGTCTCGAAGTCAGGGCCGTGGTCCAGGTGCAGAGCGATGGGGATATCGGGGCACTCGATAACAGCGGCCTCCACCAGCTTCACCAGATAGGTGTGGTTGGCATAGGCGCGGGCGCCCTTGGAGACCTGGAGGATCAGAGGAGCCTTCAGGTCCTGAGCGGCCTCGGTGATGCCCTGGACGATCTCCATGTTGTTGACGTTGAATGCACCAACAGCATAGCCGCCATCGTAGGCTTTCTTGAACATTTCGGTAGTGGTAACCAGTGCCATAATGTTTCACTCCTGTTCTTTATTTGTTCCGCCTGTTTGAACCGCCCTATGGGTATATTTGCAGGGGCTTGTTAACAAATTGGCAAATCCGTTGATTCAAATAGACGAAAACGATTTTCTTCTTAGATAATATCATAAAAAAATTAAATTGCAAGTATTTACAATTCTTTTTTTCAATGATATGATTAATGAAACATTTTCTGAGGAGGCTAATTCCAATGAATGAACTCAAAGGCGCATGCATCGTCGGTCAGTCCGGCGGTCCTACTTCCGTGATCAATGCCAGCGTGTACGGTGTCATCGACACCGCGTTGAAGAATCCCAATATCACCCGGGTGCTGGGTGCCGAGCACGGCATCAAGGGCGTTCTGAATGACCGCCTGTTCGATATGGCTGAGGAAGATCCCGCCGAGCTGGAGCTGCTGAAGTATACTCCCTCCTCCGCTCTGGGTTCCTGCCGTTACAAGATGGCCGATCCCGATGTGGATGATACCGATTACAAGCGTATCCTTGAGATTTTCAAGAAGTATGACGTCCGTTACTTCTTTTACAACGGCGGCAATGACTCCATGGATACCTGCAACAAGATCTCCAAGTATATGCAGAAGGTGGGCTATGAGTGCCGCGTGATGGGTGTGCCCAAGACCATCGACAACGACCTGTTCGGCACCGACCACTGCCCCGGCTTCGCCTCTGCCGCCAAGTACATTGCGACCAGCTGCATGGAGGTCTATCAGGACGCCCGTGTGTACGACACCGGCATGGTCTGCATCATCGAGATCATGGGCCGTCATGCCGGCTGGCTGGCTGGCGCCGCCGCCCTGGCCACCGCTTACGGCGCCGGTCCCGACCTGGTGTACCTGCCCGAGGTGGACTTCGACATGGACGCTTTCCTGGCTGACGTGGACCGCATCTACAAGGAGAAAGGCAACTGCATGGTGGCCGTTTCCGAGGGTATCCACTATGCCGACGGCTCTTTCGTCTCCGAGGCCAAGACATCTGCAACCGACGGCTTCGGCCATGCTCAGCTGGGCGGCCTGGCCGCTATGCTGGCCCAGATCGTCAAGGAGAAGACCGGCGCCAAGGTCCGCGGCATTGAGCTGAGCCTGCTGCAGCGCTGCGGCGCTCACCTGGCCTCCGAGACCGATATTGAGGAGTCCTACATGTCCGGTAAGGCCGCTGTGGAGAACGCCGTCAACGGCATCACCGACAAGATGGTGGGCTTCGAGCGCACCTATGAGGACGGCAAGTATGTCTGCAAGACTAAGCTGCTGGGCCTGACCGACGTGGCCAACACCGAGAAGAAGGTCCCCCTGGAGTGGATCAACGCCGCCCATAACGGCGTGGAGAAGCCCTTCATCGACTATGTGCTGCCCCTGGTCCAGGGCGAGCCCAAGCTGCCCAAGCAGGATTCCCTGCCCCGCTTTGCCAAGCTGAAGAAGGTCCTGGCGAAGTAATTCATCTCCTGAATAAAAACAGCGTGTACCGGTTATGGTACACGCTGTTTTTATTCAGGAGTTCTTCACGTTTCTTTCGATAGCAGATGTGATAAATGCAGCCGCCACCGCGATGGCACAGATTATGCCAAAAGAGCTACTGCCGGAATAATTGTCAAAGACAACACCTATCAGTCCGGCGACCACTGTCCAGAAAATAACTGCAAAAGCTGTCCACATAGCTTTGTGTACCTCCTCATTTATTCTTCTGGTAAATGGTCCAAAGGCCCTCCATCAGAAGATATTTGTCGTAGATCACGTGGTTACGGCAGTAGCGGACGATTACAGGCGCGTTGCCGCCAGTAGCTACCACCGTGACCTCCTGGCCCGGGAACGTCTCCCGGATGCGGTCGATAACGCCGTCCAGCATTCCGGCGGAGCCGTAGACAATACCGGAGCGCATACAGTCCTCCGTGTTCTTGCCGATGAGGCTCTTGGGATGCTGCAAAGAGATGGCCGGAAGCTGGGCCGCCCGGCGGCTCAAGGCCTCCAGGGAGACGTTGACGCCCGGCAGCAGCAAGCCGCCCTCATAGGTCCTCCCCTGGGATATAACGCCGATAGTAGTGGCAGTACCCATGTCGATGGTAATGATGGGCGGCTGGAACTTCTCCAGCGCTGCCACCGCATCTGCCACGATGTCCGCGCCTACTTGGGTCTGGTTGGTCAGCCGGATGTTCAGTCCTGTTCGGACGCCGGGGCCTACCACCATGGGCGGCTTGCCCAACAGCCGGGTCAGGGCCTTCTCCATCATAAAGTTCAGCGGCGGCACCACGCTGCATAGGATCGCTCCGGTCACGTCTGTATAGGAATAGTGATACAGAGTAAACAGGTTCATCAGGTCAATACTGATCTGATCGGCAGTTTTGCGGCTGTCTGTGTCCAGTGAAGCCAGAAAACGAAGGTTCTTTTCCCGGTCAAACAGGCCCACGGAAGTGTTGGAGTTGCCCACATCGATGGCCAGCAGCATCCGAATATCCCCTCTCTTTTGTAAATCGTTTTACTGTCTATATGGTATCACGACTTTTCACCGCTTGCAAGTGTTGGTGCGGACTGCTATACTGCAGTCAGAAAGGCGGTGCGGCTATGTACGTGACAAAGATTCCTTCACCGGTTGGAAATTTGCTCCTTGCTTCTGATGGGCAGACGCTTACCGGGTTGTGGCTGGAAGGACAAAAATATTTTGCTGCTACCTTGGATGGCGATGCCGCAGAGCAGCCGGAGCTTCCGGTATTCCGGCAGACGGCAGAATGGCTGGACGCCTATTTTAGAAAGGAACCCCTCCCTGCCCTGCCGCTGCTTTCCCTCAGGGGCAGTACATTCCGACAGGCGGTATGGAAGCTGCTCCTGGAGATTCCGTATGGGCAGACCACTACTTATGGCGAACTTGCCCGCAGGCTTCGGGAGAACGGCATTCCCGCCGCACCTCAGGCCGTGGGCGGCGCCGTGGGTCATAATCCCATCTCCATTCTCATTCCATGCCACCGTGTTCTGGGCACCGACGGCAGCCTCACAGGCTATGCCGGAGGTGTGGAGACGAAGCGGTTCCTGCTGGAACTGGAGAACTCGGTAAACGGCGGCTATCCCTGCCCCTGCTGCGGTTGCCGGACTTTCCCGGTGCCTACCGCCGCTGCCTTGGCGTATATCTGCCCGGTGTGCATGTGGGAGAATGACCTGTTCACCGCCTCTGATGATGAGCCCAGCGATGAAAACCACGGTCTAACTCTGAATCAGGGGCGGGAGAATTTTAAAACTCTCGGCGTATGTGACTCCAGGCTTGCTCGGTATGCCCGCAAGCCGTTACCAGAGGAACTGTGATTATGAAGGAAGCACCGGCAGCCCGGTGCTTCCTCTTTTTATGGGATTTTATAGGATAATGCAGATGAGTCCGCCGCTGCCCTCGTTGATGATGCGGGTCAGGGTCTCCTGAAGCTTCTTCCGGGCGTCCTCCGGCATCCGCTTCAGCTTGGTCTGGAGGTCATCGCTGACCAGCTCATGGAAGCTGCGGCCAAAGATATTGGATTGCCAGATCTTGCTGGTATCGCCCTCAAACTCCTGGAGCAGGTAGTTTACCATGTCCTCGGATTGCTTTTCATTGCCAACGATGGGAGAAACCGCCGTTTCAATGTCTGCTCGGATCATGTGGATACTGGGAGCACTGGCCTTCAGGCGGACGCCATACCGGCCTCCCTGCTTCATGATCTCCGGTTCCTCCAGCTTCAGCTCGTCGATACCGGGTACCACGATACCGTAGCCCGTCTCCCGCACATCTTTCAAAGCACCGGATACCTTGTCGTATTCCTTCTTGACCCCTGCCAGCTGAGTCAGCAGGCTCATCAGGTCGCCGTCATCTGCTACCTCGAAACCGGACTGTTCCGACAGGGTATGATAGAATAGCTCTCGCGGCAGCCACAGCTCCGCTGCCGCGATACCAGTGCCCAAGTCGATGGTGGTAATTTTGGCCTCGCTGATGTTTTCGCAGTTTCCCAGCGCGGCGATGACCCCGTCAATCTCCCGAATGTGGTGCAGCTCCGAGGTGCCCTGCCGGATGGCCTCGTACAGCCCGGCTTTCAGCGGATGCTGGGCAGGCAGGGCGTCCACCCAGGGGGGCAGGAACAGGTCCAGCTCCTGCATGGGAAATTCATAAAGGACTGCTTTCATAATGTTCGACACAGCGGTCTCATCCAGCTCCAGGCAGTTGACCGGAACGCAGTTCACCTCATACCGGGAGGCAATGTCCCTGGCGATGGCCTGTGCCCGGTCCCCGCCGGGATCCACGGAGTTCAGCAGCACGATGAAGGGCTTTCCAAGCTCCTGTAACTCCCGGATGACCCGCTCCTCCGCCTCCAGGTAGTCCTCACGGGGGATGTCGGCCACGGTGCCGTCAGTCGTGATGACGATGCCGATGGTGGAGTGCTCCGTGATGACCTTCCGGGTGCCGATCTCCGCTGCCTCGGTCATGGGGATCTCATGGTCGTACCAAGGGGTGGTGACCATCCGGGGTGCGTCATCCTCGTACTGGCCGATAGCGCCCTTCACCACGTAGCCCACGCAGTCGATGAGCCGCACGGAGAATGCGGCGCCGCCCTCCAGCTGGACCTGGGCCGCCTCCTCCGGGACAAATTTCGGTTCCGCCGTCATGATGGTCCGGCCGGAACCGCTCTGGGGCAGCTCATCCCTAGCACGTTCCCGGCGGTAGACATTTTCGATGTTCGGAATGACCTGCGTCTCCATGAACCGTTTAATGAAGGTGGACTTGCCGGTTCGCACCGGACCTACGACGCCGATGTAAATATCTCCCGCGGTGCGGGTGGCGATATTCTGATAGATACTGGTATTCATAGCAACCTCCATGCGCTTCATAGCGCCCATTCAAATTAGCAACCTCTTGCGCATGGAGGTTGCCGCCATCATTCGCGGTTGCCGCTCCGCGGCGAGCGAATGGGCATTTTGTGCGGCGTGAGCACGCCGTTCTTTTTGCGCTCCATAGTTTTGTTTCACTCTATGTCCCAACAGGAGAAAGTATGACAGCCCGTCTGCTTTTGGGTAAAACAAACAAAAACGGTCCGTCTCATTCTCTCCTATTCGGCTATTTTCTGACTTTACATCTTTGATTTAGCATGGTAAACTACTAACGTATTAAACGAGCGGACAGACCGCTTATTTTGGAGGATGAAACTATGAAAAATATGAAGAAGATTTGGGCCATGCTGCTGGCTCTGACCATGATCCTGTCTCTGGCTGCCTGCGGCAGCAAGAAGGAAACTCCCGCTCCCGAGGCTGAGAAGCCCGCTGCGGAGCAGCCTGCTGAGACTCCCGCTGCTGAGCCCGCCGAGGAAAGTGATTTAGACTACATCAAGGGCAAGGGCAGCATGACCATCGGCTATACGGTTTATGCCCCTATGAACTACACTGACGACAATGGTGAGTTCACCGGCTTCGATACCGAGTTGGCTCAGATGGTCTGTGAGAAGCTGGGCGTGGAACCCAATTTCCAGGAGATTGATTGGGGCACCAAGGAAGTAGAGCTGGCCGGAAAGAGCATTGACTGCATCTGGAACGGCATGACTCTGGATGCCGAGCGTGAGGCCAATATGAACTGCACCCAGCCCTATGTGAAGAACGCCCAGGTGGTCGTTGTGAAGAAGGGCACTGAATACACGGATACCTCTTCCCTGATCGGTAAGACGGTCGTGGCCGAGATCGGCTCTGCTGGTGAGGCCCAGATCCTGGGCGGTGAGGACGCTGAGCCCGACGCGAACCTGGCGCAGGCCGACTATGTGGGCAAGAGCGTCCAGACCGACTGTCTGATGGAAGTCAAGGCCGGCACTGCCACTGCCGCCGTTCTGGATATGACCTTGGCCAACGCCATGATTGGTGAGGGCACCGACTATGCCGATCTGGAGATCGTGGATGAGCTGGCCATCGAAAACTACGGTGTTGCTTTCCGTAAGGGTTCTGATGTCCGTGATGCTGTCAACGCCATCTTCGACGAGCTGGTGGCCGACGGTTCTCTGGGTGCCCTGGCTGAGAAGTACGGCCTGGAGCTGGCTGACTGATCGCTGCCGATATTCCCACAATAACACTTGGGACAGAGGCTTTGGTCTCTGTCCCAAGACCTGTCTCATGAGGTGTTACATATGACTGTGATCCTGGGCCGTCTTTGCGAAGGCTTCCTTCTGAATTTCAAATTATTTAGTCTGACATTGCTGTTTGCCCTCCCGCTTGGGCTCATCATCGCGTTTGGCTCCATGAGCCGCTTTAAACCTCTGGCCTGGCTCATCAAGGTTTTCGTCTGGATCATCCGGGGAACGCCTCTGATGCTGCAGCTGCTGGTCATTTTCCTTGGCCCCGGTCTGATGGGCATGGGAAACCCTTGGCCTGACGGTTCCAATGGCCGTCTGACAGCGGCTACGGTGGCCTTCGTCATCAACTATGCCTGCTACTTTTCGGAGATTTACCGCGGCGGCATCCAGTCTGTGCCCAAGGGACAGTATGAGGCGGGCGAGGTCCTTGGCATGACAAAAAGTCAAATCTTCTTCAAGGTCACACTGCTGCAGGTCGTCAAGCGCATCCTGCCTCCCATTGGCAACGAGGTCATTACCCTTGTGAAGGATACCTCGCTGGCCCGCATCATCTCCTGTAAGGAGATCATTATGATGGCTAATGAATATACCTCCAAGGGCCTGATTTGGCCTCTGTTCTCCTCCGGCCTGTTTTTCCTGGCCTTTGTGGGCATTCTGACGGTGCTGTTTGGCTGGCTGGAGAAGAAACTGGACTATTTTAAGTAAGGAGGACCTGGAACAATGCCAATTTTGGAAGTCAATCACATTGAAAAGCACTTTGGTGCCACCCGTGTCCTCAACGACATCAGCTTTTCCCTGGAAAAGGGACAGGCTATGTCGATCATCGGTTCCTCCGGCAGCGGCAAGACCACGTTGCTGCGGTGCCTGAATTTTCTGGAAAAACCTGACGGCGGTACGATTGCCGTGAATGGAAACATCATTTTTGACGCCGCCGACCCCGCTACCCAGCAGGAGAAGGAGATTCGCGCAAAGCGGCTCCACTTTGGTTTGGTTTTCCAGAATTTTAACCTGTTTCCCCAGTATACTGCCCTTCAAAATGTCACACTGGCCCGGGAACTGCTGGCAAAGGAGCGGGGCGGTGAGAGCAAAAAGGAGATCGAAGAGGAAGGCAGGATGCTTCTGGCTCAGATGGGCCTGTCTGACCGGGCAAGCCACTATCCGCACCAGCTCTCCGGCGGTCAGCAGCAGCGGGTAGCCATTGCCCGGGCCCTGGCGATGCACCCGGATATCCTCTGCTTTGACGAGCCTACCTCCGCTCTGGACCCGGAGCTGACCGGCGAGGTCCTGCGGGTTATCCGGGAGCTTGCGGAGCAAAAGACCACTATGATCATCGTCACCCATGAGATGGCCTTTGCCCGGGACGTTGCGGACCAGATCATCTTCATGGACGGCGGCGTTATCGTGGAGCAGGGAGACCCGCACCAGGTCATCGAGCATCCCCGGGAGGAGCGTACCCGTCAGTTCTTGGCCCGGTATTCGGAAAACTGATTTTATATAAGCTTTTTCGCTTATAAACGCTAAAAAGCTGTTGCAGACATATGATTCTGCAACAGCTTTTTAATTGGCTCACAGCGCAGGGGGCGCGGCACTTATGCCCGTTTTCGGGGAATCAGCAGCAGCTTTTCGCGGGGAATTTCGCCGTCCTCCAGCTGGTTTGCCGCCAGGATCATGGAGATCGTAGTGTTATACTTCTTAGCAAGATCCCAAGCACTTTCCTGCTTCCCCAGACACCGCAGTACCAGAGACGGAGCTCCAACTGTTTCCTTTGTGGACTCTGTGTCCAGCTTGGCGCTGTTGATACAGATTTTTTTCAGACGGGATACTGCTTCCGCACGGAAGTCCACCGGGAACCGCACCTCGATGCCACGGTCCCCCAGACTGCCCTGTATTTCCTCAGGACAGACAGCACAAGCACTGACCTTACAGTCCTCCGGCAGCTCCAGCTGACTGGTGATATCAAAGCTGCGTTCTACCACCAGCGGCACACCGCCTTCATCCAGATACAGTGCCCGAACGTTGGTCTCTGTCCGCAGGACGGTAGTCTCCCCTTCCCGGCTGACGGAGACAGCACCGCAGGAGGCGGAAAGGGACAGAATGGAATCTGCCACTACGCCGATCTCTAGGACCTCCCGGACCGTGTGCCGACGGGCAAAGGTCTCATAAAATCCGGTGATGCTCAGCGGTGCGGCCTCGTAAGCAGTCTCATAAGACGTGGAGTACAGGTCGTTCAGAAGAGTGATCTCCTGTTCCTCCCGCAGCAACGCGATGGCGTGCAGATAGAGTGTCACCGAGATTTGACGGCCCTCCGCGTCATCACCGTCTACCTGAAGATCGGTCCCTGTCATCTGCAGCCGCAGAGAGGGGATGCATCCTTCCGCAGCGCCTTCCACCTCCATGATTTGCGAGAAAGGCAGTTCGCTGGAAGTTGTATAGTATTTTCCGTCCACGCTCCGGTACAACAGACTCACGGAAAATACGCCCTTGAAGATCAGCTTGCTGCCCACGATCTTGCTTTCCGTCACAGAGCCACATACTTGGCTGTTCAGCAGCTCTGCAGCCCCCTCACGCCCGGGAGAAAGATTCATCTCCTCTGTAAATGTAAAATCCTTTTCAGTGATATGTGTCAAAAGGGTTACGCGCTGCTGTTCCTGGCGCTTCTCCACACAGAAGCGGTCCTCTGCTTCCAGGTCTGTACAGAAACTTAGCGGCGCTTTCTGGTAGCCCGTCAGGCGGGTCACCAGCTTGCAGTTAGTAAATACCTTCCGCGGATTCAGCATTCGGGACTCCAGAAATTCCGTGTGGGTGTCCGCATCAAGAAACACGCAGTCTGCCAGCGCCCGGTTATCACTTTCGGCGTTGAACGGCATGGTAAATTCCAGGGTGCGGATACCGCCCTCCCCGTCCGGGGTATACAGTACCGTGACCCGCACAGTTCCGGCGATGCTGGCCTTTCCGTCCCGCAGTTCCCGGCTGTGGATATAGACTTTCCCGTCAGCGGCAATGATGCGCGCGATATCCGGGCAGTAGTCCGGTACGATGACTTCTGTGGTCTCCTCCTGGGTCAGCGTTACTTCTCCGCTGCTTTCATAATTGTCCAGGGTCGTTTTTTTCAGTTCCAGTTCCATGAGAACCCCTTCCTTTCCCGGCAGTTCATGTCCTACCCTATGAAGTGCCGGGAAAGTTTATGCCTTTATCTTGAATAATTTCCGTAGGATACCGCGCAGTGCCTTTGGGGATTTCCAGACCACGATGTTCATAGAACGCTCCTTTCTAACGCCTGCAGCAGGCGCAGCCGCATGCGATCAGCAGGAATGCCACCAAAAACAGCAGCGCTCCTACGGGAAAGATGGCGGCGATCAGAATACCGGCACCCAATGCCACCGCGCAGATGCCTAATATTTTGCAGCCGCTGTCTCTTCCATGAAACATACGCCACGCCTCCCCTCTGCTTTCAGTATATCCAAATCTCTTGTCCATGGTTCAGAAAAAAGCGCCGGACACATTTGCGTCCGGCGCTTTGGCTATTTCTTATGCTCCTGCCAGTCCTTCAACGGCTTTAATTCCTCACACAGCCGCAGGTAGCTGGCATGGCGGCTCTTTTGAATGTCACCCCGCCGGACAGCTTCCAATACGGCACAGCCCTTTTCCTTGGTGTGGCTGCACCCAACAAAGCGGCAGTGCTCCAGATACGGCTGAAATTCCCGGAAGGTATCCGGCAGACGGTGCTTCAGCTCCAGATTTAGTTCATCTGTCTCAAAGGAGGAGAAGCCGGGAGAATCCACGATCTCCGCACCGCAAGATAGCCGAAACAGCTCCACATGACGAGTGGTGTGGCGGCCGCGGCCCAGTGCATCGCTGACCTCTCCCACCTGAAGATGAAACTCCGGGTCCAATGCGTTGAGGATGCTGGATTTTCCTACGCCTGAATTGCCTGTAAAGGCAGATAGCTTACCAGAAATCAGAGGAATCAATTCCTCCAGTCCTTCGCCTGTCTGTGCGCTGACGCGGAGCGTTTGGAACCCTGCGGCACGGTAGATTTGGTACAGGCTGTCGGCACTGTCCAAATCACACTTGTTCAGCAGGATAATGACCTCACAGCCCTTCAGCGCCGCGATGGCCGCGACACGGTCAATCAGGAAAGGGTCGGTTTTGGGAATGGCGCCAGAGGCGATGACCACCAACTGATCAATATTGGCTACGGCAGGCCGGGTGAATGCGTTCTTCCGGGGCAGAATGGCCTCCACGAAGCCCTCTCCGTTCCCCAGTTCCCGCACTTCCACCCGGTCACCCACTAACGGAGAAATACCGTCTTTACGGAACTTTCCCCGGGCGCGGCAGGTCAGCACCTCCACTCCGGTATCCACATAATAGAAGCCACTGAGGGCTTTTTGAATACGTCCTTCACTCATATCAACCAAAGGTCTGATTGTGGGTAAGGTCCTGAGCAAGGGTGCCGTCAAAATAGACCCGTATCTTTTGGGTACCGGAGCCGCTCAGCGAGACTCTTGCATATCCATCCGAGCAGTTGAGAGTCTCCTTGTACTGGGGCTTTTCCTCGTCGCCGACAAAAACTTCCATTAGTACCTTTTCACGTCCATCTTGAGGCAGTGGAATATCCTCTGTAATGGTTACGGCCGCCAGACCGGAGCTGACCTGGAACTGGATGGTATCCCATTCTTTGGCAGTGTCGCCGGGCGTCAGGCTCTGCCAGACGATCTCACCGCCGGGACGGTCGCTGTAAACGGTCTCCACATCGGCATCTGTGCAGGTGAGCTTGGATTTTTGCAGTAATTCCAGCATCTTGGAATCTCCGTAGGTCATACCTACAAAGTTGGATACCACCACATCCTTCAGCTCAGGTCCTTTGCTGACCACCAGTTTCACGGTCTGTCCCTTCCGCAGCGGCTCGCCAAAAGCCGGGTCGCTGGAAATGATATACCGGTCCGTCACGTCTTCACTGAACTGTTCCTCAGAGTCGTCAATGACCAGGTTATATTTGTCGATCAAGCGTTTCATATCCGCCTTGGCTTCCTGCACCGTTTTATTCAGCACGTAGGGCATCTCCCCAGTCTCCTCTCCGGCGCTGACCCAGACGGTGATAACACAGTTATCCCCTTTGCGGTGTTCGCCCTCGGCAGGGTCCTGCCGGGCGATGGTACCCACAGGATAATCACTGTAGAAAGGCTCTTCCTTGACAACAATATCAAAAATCTCTTTCACACTGCCCAAATTGTTGGCTTCCTCCACCGTGTAGCCCACCACGCTTGGCACCACATATGTCTCAGGAACGGGAGGTTCAAAGGAAGTCAGAATGGAACGGAACAGCACGGCTGCTAAGGCAATCGCAAGGATGCCGACGATGACCAATAACACGGTCGTCTGCTTTTTCCCATGGCTGGGTTCCTCGTCCTCGTAGTCCCGGCGTCTTTCTCTTTCGTGGGCAGGGGGCGCTTTGTATTGCTGCTGTACAGCGGAGGCAGCACCGTGGGACGGAGCGACCCGCAGAGGGCGGGTAGGCTCATCTACTTCTTCAGGATGCAAGTCTTCCAGTTCAAAGTCCAGACTGACGCCGGGATTCTTGCGGAAGGCTTCCAGATCGGCGATCATATCGTCAGCGGAGTCATACCGCCGGTCGATATCCGAGGCCATGGCTTTCATACAGATCAGTTCCATCTGCTCGGGAATATCGGGATTGATTTCCCGGGGTGCAAGAGGAATGGAGCTGAGGTGCTGGATAGCAACGGAAACGGCAGAATCCCCCTCAAAGGGCAAACGGCCGGTCAGCATCTCGTAGAGGACCACACCGGCGGAATAGATGTCGCTGCGGGCGTCGGTACGGTCTCCCCGTGCCTGCTCGGGAGAAATATAGTGAACGGAACCAAGGGCCTCCTGGGTCAGCGTCTGGGCGGAATTTTCCAGGCAGGCGATGCCAAAGTCGGCCACCTTCACGCTGCCGTCCCGCAGGACCATGATGTTCTGCGGCTTGATGTCCCGGTGGACAATGCCCCGGCTATGGGCATGGCTAAGGCCGCGCATGATCTGGGTGATGAAATGTAGGGACTCCCGCCAGTTCAGCTGGCCCCGCTTTTCCATGTACTGCTTCAGCGTGATACCGTCAATGAGTTCCATGACGATATACTCGGTATCGCCGCCGCGGGACACGTCATAAACAGATACAATATTGGGATGGGACAACTGGGCAACAGCCTGGGACTCCGCGTTGAAGCGGCGGCGAAAATCCTCGTCCTGGGCCAAATCGGCCTTTAGAATCTTTACAGCTACCAGGCGGTTGAGACGGTGGCACTTTGCCTTGTAGACCACCGCCATGCCGCCTGTGCCGATGCGCTCCAGGATCTCATAGCGGTTATCCAGCATTTTTCCAATATACTGATCCATGCGTCTCCCCCTTCCTTACAGTTTCCGCATCAGGACTGCCGTCACGTTATCGGGGGCGCCCTGTGACTTGGAGATCTCCAGCAAATGGGCAAGGCACTCCTCCGGTGACGTGCGGTGCAGGACTTCGTGCAGCATTTCCAGGTCTGTGACTGTGTTGACCAGCCCGTCCGAGCAGAGCAGCAAATGCTCCCCCGCTTCCATGGGGCAGATGTAGCCGTCGCACTGGGCGTCCGCGTCAGGCCCCAGGGCACGGGTAATGAGATTGCGGTTGGGATGGCGGCGGGCCTCCTCGGCCGTGATGTCGCCCCGGTCCACCATCCGCTCCACCAGGGAGTGGTCTTTGGTGACGCGGATGATGCCGTTTTTTGTGATGTGGTAAGCCCGGCTGTCGCCCACATTGGTAATGACCGCGCCGCCCGGATAGGATACCGCAGACACCAGCGTGGTGCCCATATTATGGTACTCTGCGGACTTTCTCGCCGCTTCCCGGATGGATTTATTCGCCTGAGAGACTGCGTAGGAGGAGGCTTCCCGCAGCTGATCCGGCGTCATTCCAGAAGTCAGGAGATGCTCCAGCTCGGCGGTAAAGGTTTCCACCGCGATCTGGCTAGCCAGCCGCCCGCCGGCGGCGCCGCCCATGCCGTCGCAGACGACACAGATGGTATAGCCGGAAGGTGTGGCCTCCCGGATCAAATAGGCATCCTGATTTTCTTTACGGACAAGGCCGATGTCCGTAATTCCCCATGCTTTCATCGCTTCTCTCCTTTCTCCGCTTCCTCCATGGCTTTGCGGCGGAGCTGACCGCAGGAGGCGTCAATATCGCCGCCTAGACTTCGCCGCACCGTAGCAGTGATGCCGTGGGACTCCAGCCGCTTCTGAAACGCCGCGATGCGCTTGGAAGGCTTGAAGGGGCTCTCCACCACGTCGTTCAGCGGGATCAGATTCACATGGCCGGGCATCCCCTTCAGCTTGGCGGCGATCAGATCGGCCTGCCAGTCCTGGTCATTGACGCCGTCGATCATGGCGTATTCAAAGGAGATGCGACGGCCGGTCTTTTTGAAGTAATCATGGCAGGCATCAAACAGCTTTTCCACGTCATAAGCCCGGTTCACCGGCATGATCTTCGACCGGGTCTCACTGTCCGGTGCGTGGAGGGATACGGACAGGGTGAGCTGCAGGCCCAGATCCGCCAAACGGCGGATACCGGGAATGACCCCGCAGGTGGACAGGGAGATGTGCCGCATCCCGATGTTCATGCCGTCGGGATGGTTCACCAACTCCAGAAAGCGCAGCACGGTATCCAGGTTGTCCATGGGCTCGCCGATGCCCATCAGCACGATATTGCTGATCTCCAAACCGGAATCCAACTGGGTAAACAGCACCTGGTCCAGCATTTCAGCGGGTGTCAGGTCCCGTACCTTGCCAGCCACTGTGGACGCGCAGAAGGCGCAGCCCATCCGGCAACCCACCTGGGAGGAGATGCACACAGTATTCCCATGATGATAGCGCATCAGGACGGACTCGATGCAGTTGCCGTCCGCCAGCTCCCATAAGTATTTGATGGTGCCGTCCTGCTTGGACATCTGCTCCCGGGCCACCTTGGGCACCGTGAGGGTAAATTCACTTTTCAGCTTGTCCCGCAGGTCCTTAGGCAGGTTCGTCATTTCGTCAAAAGAAGTAACGCCTTTATGGAGCCAGGTAAAGACCTGCTTCCCCCGGAAAGATGGCTGGCCCATGGCTTTTAAGGCTGTCGTCATTTCCTCCAGGGTCATGGATTTCAAATCTCGCATAGGTTTCCTCGTGTCAGCGCCGCGTCATGCGGCAGATATAGAAGCCGTCCGTGTTGTGGCGCTGGGGCCACAGGGTCAGAGAGCCATCCGTTTTTCCAACAGGCAGGGGCAGTTCAAAGGACTCTGAAGTAAAGCCGGAGTGTTCTGCCAAAAACGCCTGCGTCACCTGCTCGTTTTCTTCAGGGAGAATGGTGCAGGTGGAGTAGACCAGCGTACCGCCGGGCCGGACGTACCGGGCGGCATTGTCCAAAATGGCAGACTGAATTACAGGGAGTGTAAACAGGTCATCCGCCTTTTTATACCGGGTATCCGGCTTCTTGCGGATGATGCCAAGGCCGGAGCAGGGCGCGTCCACCAGCACCACATCGAAAGCAGATTCCCACTCCGGATGGAACACGCGACCGTCTGCTGTCTGGGTGTCAATGATGTCCACGCCAAGGCGGTCAGCGCTTTCCTGAATACGCTTGAGCTTGTTTTCATGGAGGTCGCAGGCCACAATAGAACCCTTTCCCGCCATGGCAAAGGCGGCGCTAAGGGATTTGCCGCCGGGCGCGGCGCACACGTCCAGTACCTTTCGGCCGGGGCAGACGTCCGCAATGAGCGACACCAGCCGGGCGGCGGGGTCCTGGACCAGGAATTCTCCCTCCTGAAACGCAGGCAGGGCCGTTAGGTCGCCGGTACCGGAGAGTTCCAGGCAATCCGGCACCCAGATATGAGGCCGGACTTCGACGCCTGATCGACGAAGCTCTTCCGTTAGACTCTCCATGGTCGTTTTCAGCGGATTGACCTGGATGGTCAAAGGCGCGATTTGGTTATTGGAGGCCAGGAACCGCTCCGCCTCCTCCCTGCCAAGCAGATTTACCATGCGTTTGGTCAACCATTTGGGGTGGCTGTACTGAATGGACAGACGCTGTACCTCATCCCGATCCGGGATGGGAGGCAAAGACTCCTTGTTCTGGGAAAGTTTACGGAGAACAGCGTTAATGAGGCCAGACGCTTGTCCCCTCTTTGATAGCTTTGCCATCTCCACGGAGGTATTGACAGCGGCGCTGTCTGGAATTTTATCAAGGAAAAGTATCTGATATGCACCAATGCGCAGGATTTCCAGAAGCGGCGGCTGCAGGTGGTCCGGCTTCTGAGAGCAATAGGCGCCGATATAGAAGTCCAGCAGCATTTGGTTCTGCATAACGCCGTAGACGATACGGCTGCACAGGGCTGCGTCCGGGCCGGATAAGCCGTCCCGGCTGATCTGCGCTTTCAGGGCGGCGTCCGCCCAGGCTCCGTTGCTGCGGCAGCTCACCAGCACCCGCAGGGCTGTGATTCGGGCTGATCGGTTCATTCCCGGCCTCCCCTGCGATTGTTCCGCGACAGGAAGATTAGTACATAGCGCAAAAGCTGCAAAATGGACATCAGCAGCGCGGCTACATAAGTCAGAGCCGCCGCCCGCAGAACTTTCCGGGCGCCGTTCAGTTCCTCGTTATCCAGCAGCATTTGGTTCTCCAGTGTCTCGATGGCCCGGTGAGAGGCGTTGAACTCCACCGGAAGCGTCACCAGCTGGAAGAATGTGGTCAAGGAGAACAGCAGGATACCGATGAGGAAGAGCTGCTGGCTGTAAAACAGCATTCCCAGCAGCAACAGGATAAAGGAGAACCTGGAACCAAACTGGGTGGCGGGAACGATGGCGCTCCGCAGGCGGATGGGGCCGTAGCCCACAGCATACTGCACTGCATGGCCTGCCTCATGGGCCGCAACGCCCACCGCCGCGATGGTGGGGGCGTTGTATACGTCCTCGGACAGGTAAATCGTGTTGTCCCGGGGGTCATAATGGTCTGTCAAACTTCCCCGGCAGGTACGAATGCCCACATCGTAGACGCCGTGAGCCCGCAGGACAGCCTCTGCCGCCTGGGCGCCGGTGAGGCGTCTGCGGTTTTGGACGGCGCTGTACCGCCGAAAGTTCCCGCTGACCTGGATTTGGGCCCAAAGAGACAGCAAAAACACCGGAATCAGCAGAATACAATAGATGTTATTGGCCAGAAAGGTGCCATAGCCGCCCGCGTAGATATAGGAATCAACAGGCATAATATCCCTCGCTTAGATTTGAATTGGATGTCCCAGCAGATAGGCGGACGCGGCCATGCGCTTGCCGCCCTCTGCCTGGAGTTCTGTGATACAAAGGCTCTTTCCATCACCGCAGGCGACCTCAATGCCCATTTTTCCGGCGGCCAGGATGGTACCGGGGGCTTTGTCTGTCTCCCCTCCGGGAGTGGTGCGGTAGACCTTGAACCGCTGACCCGCCAGTTCCGTGGATGCGCAGGGCCAGGGGATCAGGCCCCGTACCTGGCAGCCGATGGCGTGGGCAGAACGGTTCCAGTCGATGGGAGACATTTCTTTGGAGAGCATGGAGGCATAGGTCTGTTTGCTCCCGTCCTGAGGCGTGCGGCTGGCCGTCCCGTTTTTCAGGGCCTCCACAGCCTCGGACAGCGCCTCCGCGCCCAGTTCCGCCAGACGGGCGGTCAGGGTCAGGGCGTCTTCCTCACCGCCGATGACGGTTGTCTTTTGCAGGATCACATCGCCGGCATCCAGTTCCTTTGCCATATACATGATGGAGACGCCGGTCTCCTCCTCGCCGTCCAGGATGGCCCAGTTGATGGGCGCCGCACCCCGGTATTTGGGCAACAAGGACGAATGGACGTTAATGGAGCCATACTTCGGATAATTCAAAATATCCTCCGGCAAAATCTTGCCATAAGCCGCAACCACGATCAGCTCAGGAGCCAGCTCTTCCACGATGGACATTGCCTCCCCATCCCGCATTTTCAGAGGCTGGTAAACGGTCAGATTTTGTGACAACGCATATTCCTTTACAGGTGAGAAGGCCAACTTATGTCCGCGGTTTTTGGGTTTGTCCGGCTGGGTGAACACGCCGCAGATGTCGTGACCGTCCTCAACTAGACGCTTCAGGGACACCACGGCGAAATCCGGCGTCCCCATAAACAGGATGCGCATGGGCTTACTCCCCTTCCTCGGCTTCCAGATACGCCCGAAGTTCCTCGTCGGACAGGAAATGGTCGATGTGCTCAGTGTACAGGTGGCCGTCCAGATGCTCCAGCTCATGGCAGAAGCAGCGGGCGTTCAGCCCCTCGCCTTCCGCCTCGAACCAGTCGCCGTAGCGGTCCTGAGCACGGACCCGGACCTTTGCCGGCCGGGTGACGATGCCCCATTTGCCGGGGACGCTGAGGCAGCCCTCCAGTCCGGTCTGCTCACCGCTCTGGGCAACGATCTCCGGATTGATCAGCTCCAGATATTCTCCGGAAGATTCGTCCATCACGATGCACAGGCGGCGGAGCACCCCCACCTGGGGAGCGGCCAGACCGGCGCCGTTAGCGTCGGCTAGGGTCTCCGTCATGTCGTCCAGCAACTCATGGAGCCGCTTGTTGAATACGGTCACGGGACGGCAGACCTTGGTCAGGCACTCGTCGCCCTGCTCTACGATTTTGCGCAATGCCATTGTTTTTATCCTCCTCGCTCATTCCAGCGTGTTGCAGTCTGTAAAGATATTCAGTCCGCGGTTAGCGCGGTCGTTTGCGAATTCCTTTAAAAGCCAGCTGATTTTTTCCCGTGTGAATTTGTCGTTTTTCCCGACCAGCACACAGCGGTAGCGGAAGCGGTTGTTCAGCTTCAGTACCGGCGCAGGCGCGGGACCCAGCACCTCAACGAAATCGTCCTGCGTGAACAGCTCCCGCAGCCGCCCCCGGACACCAGCGGCGGCCCGCAGTACGGCCCCTTCCTCTGTGCCAGATACGGTGATGGTGAACAGGTCCGCAAAGGGCGGATAGCGCCGCAGACGGCGCATCCTGATCTCGCTTTCGTAGAAGCTGCCGTAATCCTGACGGGCTGCGCTTTGGATGACATCGTTGCCCGGCGTGTAGGTCTGAATAACAGCCCGGCCCAGCTTGCTGCCCCGTCCAGCCCGCCCCACCACCTGCGTCAGCAGATTGAAGGTCCGCTCTGCTGCCCGGTAATTGTCCACATACAGGGAAATATCGGCAGATAATACGCCTACCAGCGTTACATTTTCAAAATCCAATCCCTTTGCTACCATTTGGGTGCCCAATAGGATGGGAATGCGTTCTTTTTCAAAGCGGTTCAGAAGCTTTTCGTGACCACCACCGACCGTATCCGCGTCCATCCGCAGAATGCCGGCCTCCGGAAACAGCTCCCTCAGTTCCTCCTCAACCTTTTGTGTGCCGGTCCCGATGTGCTTCATCATACCGCCGCATTCCGGGCAGACATCGGAGGCCCGCTGGGAATGGCCGCAGTAGTGGCACATCAGCCGCCCGTTGGCGGAGTGATAGGTCATGGGCACGCTGCACCGGGGACACTCCGGCACATGGCCGCATTCGCCGCAGAGCAGCATCCGGCTGTTGCCCCGGCGGTTCAGAAACAGGATGCTCTGCTCGCCGCTGGCGAGATTCTTTTCAATCTCCTCCCGCAGCACCTGCCCGATCAGGCCGGGATTACCCTCCCGGATCTCCTCCCGGAGATCGGCCACTATGACCTGTGGCAGCGCGCCCTCATTATACCGCCGTCGCAGCAGCAGCTGGTGATAGACGCCCTGTTCCGCCGCCCAGGCGGTCTCCACCGTCGGTGTGGCAGAGCCCAGCAACAGCGTGGCGCCGTGCTTGACGCAGAGATATTTTGCCACGTCACGGGTGTGGTACCGGGGCGGGTTTTCCGATTGATAGCTGCCCTCCTGTTCCTCATCCATGATGATGAGGCCCAGGTTTTTCAATGGCGCGAATATCGCTGAGCGGGTGCCCAGCACGACCCGGACCTCTCCACGGCGGATACGCTTCCATTGATCGTACCGCTCCGTCATGCGGAGGGAACTGTGGAGCATTGCCACATCATTGCCAAAATAAGAGGAGAATTTCCGCATCATCTGCGGCGTGAGCACGATCTCCGGTACCAAAACGATGGCGGTCTTGCCCTGTTCCAGCACCTCTTGTACCAGCCGCAGATAGACCTGGGTCTTCCCGCTGCCCGTGACGCCGTGAAGCAAAGCCACCTCCCCGTTGGGATGGGCCACAAGCTCTATGACTCCTTCAAAAGCCGCCTGCTGTTCGCTGTTGAGGACGATGGGCGGACCTGGCTCGATTTGCTTTGGTTCCGGGACCCGCAGCTCCTCCTCTTCAGAAAAAGCCAGGATACCGCTCTTTTCCAAGCCTCGCAGGGTCTGCATGGAGGCACCGGTGAAATAGCAGATATCAGCTGTGGAAGCCCGGCCAGTGGTGGCCAGGAGCCGTACCACCTCATAGCGCATGGGCGCGGAATGTCTCCGGGGCTCCGTTAGAGCCAGGGCATCCTCGGCGCTGACCGCCAGTTCCGCCATCCGGCGGGTCTTGTCGCTGATTTTTCGCTTGGCAGTGGTCTCACACCAGACAAGGTCCTCTTTTTGAAGGGCTTTCAGCATGGCGGCTACCTGTTCGCCGCAGAGGTTCCGCAGCGTTTCCAGGTCACACTGACCGCCGTTGGCTTCCAACGCTTTCAGTACGGCATTTTTGCCCGTCTCAACGCTTTCCGGTTCGCCTTTCAGGTGCCAAACTTCCCTGAAACGATACCAGAGCCCGGCGGGCAGGATCGTTTTGACCGCATCGAACATGGTGCAAAAATACCTTTGCCGCATCCATAGCGCCAGCGAAATACTGTCCTGATCCAGCACGGGCTCCTGATCCAGCAGGGAGTTCAGTGCCTTCAAACCCGGTATTTTTTCTCCTGTCTCCCGGGCCAGGATGATACCTTCAGACTCCCGGTTGCCACGGCCAAAGGGCACAGTAACTCTGACCCCCGGTACTGCCGTTTCCAACAGCTCCGCAGGCACCAGATAGTCATAGGGCTTATCAATGGAATAGGGCGCGGCGCTGACCGCGACTTTCACAATGACAGCGGTCTCCATGCCTCGCCCCTCCTCTTGGTGTTTACGCGTTTTCTTCCTCGATGGTCAGATCCATCTGAGAAGCGTCCAGCTTGCCGTCAGCCACCTCGTTGATGGCAAGGGTCACCGGCTTTTCAGCCAGGTGCTCGCCGGCCTCCTCCGCGGTCTCGGCAATCTGGCGGGCCCGGCGGGCCACCACATTTACCAGCATATAGCGGTTGGGGACATAGCTTGTCAGTTTGTTCATTGCGGGATACAGCATCATATTGATCTACTTCCATTCTGCCGTTTGGCTAAATTTTTTACATGAAATATATGGGTATTATCTGCCGTTGATGATCTCCATGCGCTCCTTGGGCTTGCAGTGCTCCGCCGTCATAATGGCGTCCAGCTCCTTCACGGCATTCTCAACGGTATCGTTGATGACAAAATAATCATAGGTATGCGCTGTCTGGAACTCCACCTTGGCCCGCAGGAGCCGCTTCTGGATCTTGTCCTTGCTATCGGTGCCGCGCTCCGTGAGACGGCGCTCCAGCTCCGCCCAGCTGGGCGGGGCGATAAAAATGCGCACTGTATCCGGCCGCTTGCTGGTGACCTGGATGGCGCCCTGGACCTCGATGTCCAGAATGACGTCCTTCCCCTGCTCCATGGCTTCGTCCACAAACCGCTTGGGCGTGCCGTAAAAGTTTCCTACGTATTCCGCATACTCCAAAAACTGGTCCATGGCGATCCACTTGCGGAAGGAATCCACGTCCATGAAGTGATAGTGGATGCCGTCCAGCTCGCCCGGACGGGGATTGCGGGTGGTTGCGGAAACGGAGAAGTACACATTAGGCCGCCTCTCCAGCAATGCGCTCAAAACTGTGCTCTTACCCACACCGGAAGGACCGGAAATGATAAAAGTCTTTCCCTTTTTCATGTTGTTCCTCTCTCTTCTCCCACTGCCCCGCAGTCGCCGAATTTCTCTGGCGGCAAGGCCGATAATATCACATGGTCACTGTCCATAATAAAGATGGACGCAGTCTTACGGCCGTATGTGGCGTCAATGAGCATCCCACGCTCCCGGGTCTCCTGCACCATGCGTTTGATGGGTGCGGAATCCGGACTGACGATAGCTACCAGCCGCTCCTCACTGACCAGATTGCCAAATCCGATATTGATGAGCTTCATATCGTTACTCCACGTTCTGGACCTGCTCGCGCATCTTCTCTACTTCAGCCTTCAAGCCCACAACGACCTGAGCGATCGCCACGTCGTTGCACTTGGAGCCGATGGTGTTGGACTCCCGGTTGACCTCCTGGATCAGGAAGTCCATTTTCCGTCCCATGGGCTCGTCGGAGGTGAGCATAGTCCGAAGCTGGGCCACATGGCTCCGCAGGCGGACGGTCTCTTCATCTACGGCCACCTTGTCGGCGTAGATCGCAGCCTCGGTCAGGATACGCTGCTGGTCGATGGTGGTACTCTGTAGCACCTCCTGCATCCGGGCGGTCAGCTTGGCCCGGTACTCCGCCACGGTCTGGGGAGAACGCTCCTCCACCTGGCTAGTATAGTTCTCGATATAGGCGAGACGGTTTCCGATGTCCTCCGCCAGCTTGACGCCTTCCACGGCCCGCATCTCATTATATGCCGCCAGGGCCTTGTCCAAAACTGCGCAGAGGTCGGCGCTGACAGTCTCCAGGTCCTCGTCGGCTTTCGTCACGGTCAGCACGTCCGGGAACCGGGAGAGCTGCTCCGGTGTGACGTGAGACTCAGTACCGCAGACCTCTGCCAATTCATGCAGGGCGGCGGCATATTGGGCTGCCAGCTCCCGGTTGACTGTGACCTTCGCCACATCGGCGGCAGAGGCATCCACAGTGATGAACACGTCTACCTTTCCACGGGAAATGGCCCTCTGTACATGCTGCTTGACCGCATCCTCCGCAAAGGCGTACATCCGGGGCATCTTGACGGTACAATCCAAATAACGGTTGTTGACGGAACGCACCTCTACGGTGATGTCCCGTTTATTCAGCACTTCCCTTGCCCGGCCATAGCCGGTCATACTCTTGATCACGTTTGCTTCCTCCTATTTCTCAGCAGCATAGACAGTACCCGCCGCCGTTGCAAAGACTCCAAAGACAGCACAGGGGCAGGCAGAGGTTTCCGCCGCATACTTCCGTTCCAAAGGGCTGGCCGCCCGGACGGTAGGCCGATTCCGTGCTGTGCTCCATAAACTCCAGGGCCTGACGGTACTCGGCATTGCCAGGGTCCATCTGGCACGCAGTCTGGTAGTACCGCTTGGCTTCATCCATCCAGCCCCGCCGGTAACACACGGCACCCCGCAGAAAGTTCCATTCGGCATTGTGGTCGCTGTAATTGGCAAGCAGCGCCTCGGCCCGGCTGATATTGCCCGTATTGATGGCAATGCGTACCTGCTGAAGCACGGAACTACCCGACGAGGACTGGCTGCTGTACTGCTGCTGATAGCTGCCGTAGCTGCCTGCGCTGGAGTATCCGCTGCCTGCTGATCTTTCACCGCCATTGCTGCGCATCTTGTTGATCTGCTCGTAGGCGGCATTGATCTCCTTCATTTTCTCCTGTGCCAGATCGGCCAGGGGATTATCGTGGTAGTTATCCGGATGGTACTTCCGTGCCAGCTCCCGGTAGGCCCGCTTGACTTCTTCGTCAGAGGCGGTCTCCGGTACGCCAAGGATTTGATAGGGATCGTTCATGTGCTTTCCTCGACCTTCTTGCGTTTCTTTCTCTCATCTTTGCGGTAGGTTGTCCGGAACGTGCCGTCCAAAACAGACTTTCCCACCTGAAAAAGTCCTTGATAAACCGTCGCTTCCAGAATGGGCGTCCAGACGCCGAAATCCCAAAGCTCAAAGGCGGTTGCCATCATGCGGATGGAATGGTCCAGAGAGAGGACAAACTCCTGTCGGGCATCCGCTGTCCAATTCCCACCTGTTAAACCGAACCGCAGAGCCACGGGGTTATAATTCCCATCCGCCGCGTCTTTTTTCAAATCGTCCGCCGCATCTACCAGATAGACCCAGCGGCCCAGATGGTAGAGCAGCTGTTCCAACACCCGTCGCCGGACAGGATCATCTACTTCCTGAGCGGCACTGCCCAGGAGCGCCGCGAAAGTGTCCGCCGCCATATCCATGGAGGAACAGCTTTCCGCTTCCAGCTCAGAGAGACGGCTGAGCTGTGCCCGCACTGCCGCATCAAAGTCGGGCCGCATGGCGGCCGCTTTTTGATAAGCAGGCTCCAGCACAGAGGAGGCTACCCTGTATTTCAATCCGTGGAGCCAGTCGTGGTCATCAACGCCGTCCCGCAGCTGCCAATAGGCCAGGATCACGCTTTCATCCGCCGCCAATTCCATCGCAGCACTGGACTCCAGGTATGCCCGCTGCCGCAGAGGACTCACATAGCAGCGGGCGCCGGAGACGATTCCCTCCTTCGGGTCGGATAGGAGGATAGCCAAATAGGTGAAATCATAATTCAGGATAAAACGGGCCGCCTGACCGTACCGCTGCCCCAGGGTATGGCATAGTCCGCAGTACATGTGCCGGAACCGCTCCACTTCCGCCTCAGGCAGCGCCTGGAGCGGGGGTCTCACATAACCGAACACGCCTCAGAACAAACGGACGATTGTGAACGAGAGCCCTCCCCTGTCCCGCAGATGCCGGTCATATAAGATGGCAAATCCAATGCCCATCAGGAAGGCTGCCACAGCCACCGTATACTGGACGGCTACGCTGGCAGTCAGGAAGGCGGCCAAGAGATAGCCTACCAAAAACAGCACCACGGGGATCAGGTAGACAAGGACCACGATGCCCAGCATTTTCTGAGTGCTGCTCTGCACCACCACCTTCTGCCCGGGGCGGGCGCCGATGGGATTGACCGCTTTTGCGTGGACAGCCGTTCCGGTAACGCCGCAGCCGGCGCACTCCTCGCAGTCGTGCCCGCAGGCGGATTTTCTGGGGACAGAGATCTCCGCGTGATCTGCGTCAATGATACGTTCAACAGTTGCGATTTGGGTCATGGTGTCTCTCCTGTGTTATTCTTCTTCCACTGGTGTTTGTTCCTCTTCCTCCGGCGGCGCGGGCTCCCGAATAGTCACCTGCACCTGATACTTGCCCAGGATGCCGATGTCTCCGGTCCCCTTGACCGACACGGTGGCAGGAACGGTATACGTGCCGGAAGCGGCTGCGTAGTCCGTCAAATCAGCGGTGACGATCAGATTTTCAGTGGTGATGGCGGCGACTTCCTCAGATGTGCCGAATATGCTCACCATCAATTCCTCCGTCAGCACCTCGGCCTCTTTGCCCTCCGGCAGTGCCGCGTATTCCATCTGGGTCGCCACGACCTCAGCGCTGGCAATGTCCTTGAACTTGATCTGCATGGTGGCACGGGTGACGCCGCTGAGATTCTGACAGCCGTCTGGAATGATGATGGGATAGGTGTTGGTGGAAGCGCCTTCGTCCAGCAGCTTCAAAAGATCGAACTCACCCAACACGATGGTGTTCACGTTTTTCAGCTTTCCGGCGTCGCCGGAGACGGTGATGGTGGAGGGGCTGATGGTATAGTCCAGATTGCTAACACGGGCGCCAGGAGCCTCCAGGAAGTCCATGACCAGCTTCAGCTCCTTGGTCACATAGACAGGCAATGTGGCCTGGACGCTGTCTGCCAGGGGATAAATATCGTCGTTTTCGATCAGGCGGTTGTAACGGTCGTAGAACTGGATGGACAGGTCCTTTGTCACAGTTTCGACTGTGTTTTTGCCGATATCCAGTGTGACCTTGGCATAGCTGACAGGATCGATGTCCTTGGCAAGACCCCGGATCTCCAGCGTATTCTGAGACAACCGGACCTCACCGGCGGAATATCCCTCCGCAACATTGCCGGTCACTTCACAGCGGATCTCCACGGTACGGCTGTTCAGCTCACTGATGTTCACAGTGGCGTTGTAGAAGCTGCGGTCTGTGATGGTCACGTTGTTATTCAGAAGGAATTTCCGGTCTGTAATGGAAACTGAAGTGCCGACGCCCTGAACGCCCGGTCTGGATGCGCCAGACAGGTCCACGGTCACTCGGACCTTGCTGCGGTCCAACTGCGTGACAAGACGACGGGCACCTCTGAAAGTCAGGTCGATGGTCTGACTGGTTCCATCCTTCAGCAGCATCAATCCACGGTCAGTCAGCGTGTCTTCAGAGATATACTCAATAGGAATATCCGCGATTCTTTGCTCCACTAAGAAGGGGCCGCCGTTGTTTCCGAATTCGTCCACAAAGGCCCAGACGGCGGCGGCGATCAGAACGGACAACAGGATATACAGGACTTTCCGCTTGCTCATCTTTTCATTCTGCATCATCCGCACCTCCATCCTTTTTGGAGCGCAGCAGATTCAACAAACTGAACTTCTGCTTGTCCGAATCCTCCGCATCCTGCGGAAGCAGCTCGTTCCGCAGGAGGTTTTCCAGAGTTTCCGGTTTCAGGTGGCGCTTGAGCATGCCGCCGATAGCCACAGAGATAGAGCCAGTCTCCTCTGAGACGATGACCACCACCGCGTCGGAGTTCTCGCTCATGCCAATACCGGCCCGGTGGCGCATTCCTAGATCCCTAGAGAGATTGACATTTTTGCTCAGAGGCAGCATACAACCGGCGCCCAGCACCCGCCCGTGGCGGACAATAACGGCACCGTCATGCATGGGGGCTTTAACGAAGAAGATGTTTTTCAAAAGCTCACTGGAAACGGCGGCGTCCAGCACCGTACCGCTGCGCACCATATCGTCCAGCAGGATCTCACGCTCGAACACAATGAGGGCGCCGGTGCGGGACTGGGACATCTCGGTGCAGGCCAAAACGGTCTGGCCGATCATCTGCTCCATCACATTACCGGCTTCCGTGTGAGTAAAAAAGGCGATAAAGCGGCGGCTGCCCATCTGCTCCAGCAAACGGCGGATCTCCGGCTGGAACAGGACGATGAGGGCCAACACGCCCAAGTCCACCATGCGGCTCAGCAGATAGTTGATGCCGTGGAGCTTAAACACAGAGGACAGCATCAGCGCCGCCAAAAATACGAATAGACCCTTGAGAAGGCTGGCCGCTTTGGTGCTCTGCACCCAGGTCAGTATTTTATAGAGCACCAACGCCATGATGGCAATATCCAGATAGTCTGTGACCTGAATCGACAGCAAATACCGGCCGACATCAGCAAGCAGCACGGTGAAATTCACATCCATTTTACGTTATCATCCCTTTCAGGCCATGAATACATTAATTATATAAAAAATGCCAGTAGATTGCAAGGCGAATCCGGGGAAAATTCACGGACTGTTCAGAAAAATCAGTGAAGAAGGTCATGGAGCGCAGCCAAAAGCTGGTAGACCTCTGTCCGAGTATTAAAATGAGAAAAACTCATGCGGACAGTACCGGTGTCCAGCGTTCTGGCACTTCTGTGGGCGAAAGGCGCGCAGTGGAGGCCCGTTCGGACAGCGATTCCTCTTTGAGCCAGGCTGGTGCCCACCTCCTCCACGTCTTTTTTCAGTGGGACGAAGGACAGCACACCGGCTTGTTCCCGCAGCCCCGGCAGGGCAAGGGTTCTTACGCCGGGGAACGTTCGTATTCCCTCCGCTGCCAACAGAGTCAGACGGCGTTCATGGTCAAGAATATCTGCCGTTCCCGTCTCTTTGACGAAACGGACGCCCGCCAATAGTCCCGCAATGCCGGGCATATTGTGAGTTCCGGCTTCCAGACGGTCCGGCAGAAAATCCGGCATCTCCTGTTGAATGGAAAGACTGCCTGTGCCGCCATCTATCAAGTGCTTAACAGGCACATTTTCCCCGCACAGCAGTACTCCTGTCCCCTGGGGACCATAGAGTCCCTTGTGTCCTGGCATGGCGATAAACGCCGCTCCCAGCCGGTCCAGGTCCAGAGGAAGCATCCCGGCGGATTGAGAGGCGTCGATGATAAAAGGTACGCCGCGGTCACGGCACATTGCCGCAATTTTCTCCACCGGCAGGATAAAGCCGAACACATTGGAGACATGGTTGCAGACCACTGCGTCGGTACCGGGAACGATCAGACGGTCAAAGGCGGCAGTTACCTCGGCCTGCCGGAACAGCGGCGCCTCCGCCACAGAAATTTCCGCACCCAGCGCCGTCAAAGGCCGGGTCACGGCATTGTGTTCATACCCGGAAACAACCACTTTCCCGCCCGGCGGCACCAGGCTTTTGATGGCGATATTCAGACCATGGGTAGCGTTAGATGTGAATATGACCCGCTCTGGGTTTCCAACGCCGAACAGCTCCGCCAGTTCGCTCCGGCACTGAAAGGCTGTCTCCGCCGCTCTCATGGCAGCGGGATAACCACCCCGCCCCGGAGAACTCATGGTCCGCAGGGCATCCTGCATGGCGGCGGCCACAGCAGGCGGTTTTTGGAAGGTGGTGGCTGCGCTGTCAAGGTAGATCATGGCCGACCTCCCGAAAAACGCCCCGTTGGTTGAGAAATATTTGAACAGGGTCCAGAGCTTCCCTGTGAAGGACCGTTAAAGCAGCTGTAAGGTCCGTTGCCGCCAGCCGCACGGCGTAGGCGCAGCCCAGGTCAGTCAACTCCCTGGGCGCACGGAATATCTGGCAGCGGAGTCCCGCCCGCTCAAGCGCCAGCTGCATCCGCTGGGCATAGGTCACGGAGCGGGCCAGAATCAAGTAGTAGTCCATAGGCACTCCTCCTTTCTATCCAGTTTACGGACAGAGGGAGAAAAGGTGAGAAAAGGGACGTGCTGGATGCACGTCCCTTAACGATCTCTATTTAAGAAGTTCCAGCAGTACCACGGCGTGAGCCGCCATGCCGGAGCCGTCTCCGGTAAAGCCAAGCCCCTCCTCTGTGGTAGCTTTAACATTGACCTGCTCCGGGCTGATGCTTAGGGCGGCGGCCATATTCCCTGCCATCGTCTGCTTGTACGGCCCTACCTTGGGGGCCTGGGCCAGCAGTGTGGCGTCGATATTCACCACGGCAAAGCCCTTCTCCCCCAGCAGCCGTCCGACCTCCGCCAGCAGCTTCAGACTGGAGATACCTGCATAGGCCGGGTCAGTGTCAGGGAACAGCTTCCCGATATCTCCAAGCCGGGCCGCACCAGTCAGCGCGTCCATCACGGCATGAACGAGCACATCCGCGTCCGAATGCCCCAGCAGACCTTTTTCCCACGGGATGTCTACGCCACCCAGGATCAGCTTCCGTCCTTCCACCAGTCGGTGGACATCATAGCCGTGCCCAATACGCAGATTCGTCATTCTTGATTCTCCCTTGCCTGTAAGATCGCCTCCGCCAGAACGAGGTCGATGGGCGTCGTGATCTTGATGTTGGCCTCGTCGCCGTCCACCAGAAAAACCACCTTGCCCAGGGCCTCCACCGCACCGCAGTCATCCGTCACGGCATTGCCGCTGTCCACGGCGGCCTGGAGGGCAGCCTTCAACAGGTCCGCTTCAAACACTTGGGGAGTCTGGACAGCACGCAGGCTGTCACGTTCCAGGGTCTGCTCCACGGCACCGCCGTCCCGCACTACTTTCACCGTGTCCTTCACCGGCACGGCCGGCGCGGCAGCACCGCAGCGGCTTGCGGCGGAAATGACCCGGTCGATGAGCTCCGGCGTAGCAAGGGGCCGCGCTCCATCCTGGACCGCCAGAAGTGTCGCTTCCGGGGATGCCTCCAGTGCGGCCAGAAGCACGGAATGAACGCGGCTTTCACCGCCGCGAATCACTTTCGTGCATTTGCTGATGCCATATGTACGGCAGAGCTGGGAGATCTCCACCAGGTCTTCTTCCCTGGTCGCCACGATGATCTCATCCACACGCTGGGATGACTGCAAAGCCGTCAGCGTGCGTACCAAAACCGGGATACCATCCAACGGCTCCAGTAGCTTATTGACACCACCCATTCGGTTGGAGCTTCCGGCAGCGGCTACCAAGGCGGAACAGAAGGGTCTTCTGCTCTCCCGCATTTTCTTCAAAAAAGGGAACATCGTCCAATTCCTCTCAGAGTTTCGTCAATTTGGGGCCTTCTGTGACATGGCACGGTCCAGCCGCCCTTCCACGGACTTATAATCGGAGTCCAGTACCAGCACCAGCTCGGATATCATGATCTGTTTGGCACTGTGCAGCATTTTCCGTTCCCCAGTGGACAAGCCGCGGAGTGTATCCCGGTGCATCAGGCCTTTGATGACCTGCGCTACCTCCCGGAGATCACCGCTTTTCAGGCGCAGTAAATTCTCCTGGTAACGTTTGTTCCAGTTTGCATTATGTTCCACCAATATAGACGGGATCTCGTTCAGAAGTTCATCCGCTTCTGCTTTGGAGATCACTTTGCGGATGCCGATCACCTGACTGTTCTCTGTCGGGATCTTCAGGATCAGCCCGCCCATGGGCATCTTGAACACATAATATTCCTTTGTTGTACCCGCTACCCGCTCCCGGACAATGTCATCGATCACGCCGGCGCCGTGCATAGGATGCACGACCAGATCCCCAATGCTGAACATGGCAAGTCCCTAATCCTTTCTCTGTACTTCCTCGTTCGCCTGAGCTTGGTATCCGTCTGGGCCGTTTTGCTGCAAGGTATGATCCATTTGAATTATATTATACCGACATTTTTTTGGATTTACAAGCGTTTTTATAAAATTATGAAACGTTTTTCGCAAAAATCGGCGGGTATTCCGAAGAATCCCCGCCGACTGTTGCGTATCACAGATATTTACTTCTTGTTGGAACGGCGCCAGATGTGCATCTTCTCCGCTTCCGCAATGAGCTCATCCCGGAACTGAGGATGGGCGATGTTGATGAGGCCCTCGGCACGCTCCCAGGTGGACTTGCCCTTGGCGTTGAACTTGCCGTACTCCGTCACCAGCCAGTGCAGGTTGGTGCGGGTGCAGGTAGCCACGGAGCCTTCGATCAGCGTGGGGCGGATACGGGACTGGAGCTTGCCGGTCTTCTTGTCCATCACAGTGGAGGAGCAGCAGATGAAGCTCTTGCCGCCCTTGGCCAAGTAGGCACCCATAACGAAGTCCTGCTGGCCGCCGGCACCGGAGATGTGATTGATGCCGGAGGACTCAGAGGATACCTGGCCGTAGAGGTCAATGTCCACCGCACCGTTGATGGAGATGAAGTTGTCGATTTGGGATACCCGGGCGATGTCGTTGACATAGCTGACAGGAGCCGCCATGCAGGCGGGGTTGTTGTTGATATAGTCGTACAGCTTCTGAGAGCCGGCAGCGAAAGCATAGACCTGGCGGCCCTTGTCGAAAGGCTTGCAGGCACCGGTCAGCTTGCCAGCCTCGGCCATATCCACGAAAGCGTCTACGTACATCTCAGTGTGCACGCCCAGGTCCTTCAGGTCGCTCTTGGCGATCATCTTGCCGATGGTGTTGGGCACAGAGCCGATGCCCAGCTGCAGGCAGGCGCCGTCTGGGATCTCGGGCACCACAAGATTGGCGATGGCCATATCCACCTCGGAGGGCTCACCAGAGCCGCCCAGAGTCTCCATGGGCGGATTTTCGCCCTCCACGATCATGCTCACCTCGCTGATGTGGACGCAGTTCTCAAAGCCGCCCAGACAGACGGGCATATTCTTGTTGACCTCGACGATAACGGTCTTAGCGCAGTCACAGACAGCCTTCAGGTGAGAGCCGCCGGGGCCGAAGTTGAAGTAGCCGTGCTCATCCATGGGAGCGACCTGGAACATAGCCACATCCAGGGTCTTGATGCAGTTGCGGTAATAGCCGGGCAGCTCGGAATAGCGCAGGGGGATATAATAGGAGAAGCCCTCCTTGATAGCCTTCCGTTCGATGCCGGACATATGCCAGGAGTTCCAGGTGAAGAGGTCGGCGGCATTGGGAACATCAAAAATAGCGGGACGGCGGGTCAGGATGCCGCCGCGGATATTGACGTCCGTCAGGCCCTCCATGCGCTTCGCCAGTGCCTTATCCAGTGCGTTAGCGGTGCAGATGCTCCAGCCGTAATCCAGCCAGTCGCCGGATTTGACCACCTGTACCGCTTCATCCGCGGTCTTTAACTTCTGCTTGTATTCATCCTGATAGCTCATGTTTCTTCCTCCTGCCTGTTATTTTCAGTTTATGATAGCTGGTTTCTCGTATCTATCCAACATATTGTCAAGATTATAACAGATTGGAATGCACAATGCAACGAAAACGTGAAAAAAATCACAAGATTTTCAAAAAAAGAGGCAGACCCATTCGGTCTGCCTCTTTGCAGATAAAATTACTCCTCGACGGGAGCCTCCTCTGCTTCCTCCACAACGGGAGCCAGCAGAGCACGGATAGACAGGGAGATCTTCTTCTTCTCCTCATCGACAGCAGTGATCTTGGCGTCCACGATCTGGCCCTCGGACAGGACATCTTCGGGCTTCTCGATGCGGCGGTCGGCAATCTGGGAAATGTGGATCAGGCCGTCCACGCCGGGCACGACCTCGGCAAAGGCACCGAAGGTCATCAGCTTCACGATACGGACAGAGGCCACATCGCCCACGCTGTACTTGTTCATGAACACAGTCCAGGGATCGACGCTGTGATCCTTGACGCCCAGAGAGATCTTGTGCTTCTCAGCGTCGAAGGAGATGACGTACACATCCATGGTGTCGCCCACCTTGCAGACCTCAGAGGGGGTCTTGATGCGGCTCCAGGACAGCTCAGAGATATGTACCATGCCGTCCACACCGCCGATGTCCACGAACACGCCGTAGCTGGTCATAGACTTCACGGTGCCGGTGTAGTGCTTGCCAACCTCGATGGAGCCCCATACGGCCTCCTGGGCGGCCTTGCGGGCCTCGTCAGAGACAGAGCGGATGGAACCCACCACGCGCCGGCGGGCACGGTTGACCTCGGTAATGCGCAACTGGACCTTCTGGCCCTTCATGGCAGACAGGTCCGCACCACGGGGCTGGCCGCTCTGGGAAGCGGGCACGAACACGCGGACACCCTTGACGGACACCACGATGCCGCCCTTGTTCTCCTCGGTGACGGTGCCTTCCATGACGGTCTTCTCTTCCACCGCGGTCTCAATGTTCTCCCAGACCTTGACAGCGTCCAGGCGCTTCTTGGACAGCTCGGCGTAGCCTTCCACGTCGTTAACGCGGACAATGTAGGTCTCGATCTCATCGCCGATCTTGACGATGTCTTCGGGCTTAGCACTGGGGTCGTCGCTCAGCTCGCTCAGCTTGATGTAAGCGGCCTGCTTGGCCCCCACGTCCACCTGCACCTCAGTCGGGGTAATGGCCGTGACGATACCGGTTACCTTCTCTCCTGTATTTAAAGTTTTGAAAGACTGATTCAGTAATTCCTCGAAGGACTCCTCTTTGCCCTCGGCCGCTTTGATTTCTTCGCTCATTCTTGCATATACCTCCTTAATAATGCCCGCAGGTGTGGAGGCACCGGCAGTCAGTCCCGCCGCAGAGCATCCGGCAAAGATCCCATGGGGCAGCTCGTCCGCACTCTCCACCTGGAGCACGCGGGGGCATTCCTTCATGCAGATCTCCGTCAGGTGCTTTGTATTGGCACTCTTCCGGTCTCCTACCACGACCATCACGTCCACTTGGCCGGCGATTTGCGCCGCTTCCGTTTGCCGCTTATGCGTAGCATTGCATATTGTATCAAAAATTTTTACGTTTGTACACTCTTTTTTTAGGATTTTCCAAGAAGTTTCAAAAAGTTCACGAATACAGGTGGTCTGAGCCACTACAGTCAGAGGGATTTCCCGGTTTTCAGGCGCTTTCGACAACCAGATTTTTACTGCTTCCGGACCGTCAAACACCAGCGGCTTGGCGCACCAGCTGGCGACTCCCATCACCTCCGGGTGGTGGGGTTCGCCGATGATGACCGGCTGGCGTCCCTCCTGCTCTGCCTGGGCTACCAGCCGCTGGATGCGGACCACATTGGGACAGGTGGCATTGACGTACTGAACGCCCCGCTGCTCCAGGCCATCCAGAACGTTTTTCAGCTCTCCATGAGAACGGATGATGACAGTGTCTCTATGCCCCAGAGAATCAGCATCCGATGTTTTGCGGATACCCCGGGCAGCCAGGTCCTCCACCACATGGGTATTGTGGATGAGGTCCCCCAGCATCCAGCAGTTCCCTTGTTCGGCGGCTGTCTTTTCCGCAAGGTCTACCGCCCGCTGGACGCCGTAGCAAAAGCCGGCGCTTTCCGCCAGCATGATCTTTCCACTCACAGCGGCGTCCCTCCAACGGCTTGGCCGCCCAGCGCATAGGCCTGGGCCAGAATGTCATCCGCTATCTTCTGCATTTCCTCAGATGTACCATGACGGCCGGTATAGACCGGCTCATAGGGGTCACCGAAGATGATACGGGTCCGATGGAACAGCTTCTTCTCACCGTCCATGAATACCGGGACCAGCTTTGCCCCTGTGCGGACGCCGATCATGGCGACGCCGCTCTTGGCGTGGGCCGGAAGGCCGTCGGTATAGCCGATGCCGTTGCGGACCACCGTTCCCTCCGGGAAAATCAGCAGGTTATCGCCGGACTTCAGGACCTGAATGGCGGTCTTGACCGCCTGGATGTCGTTGTTGCCCCGGGTGACGGGGAACGCCCCCAGCTTTCGGATGATCCAGCCCAGAATTGGGTTTTTGAACAGTTCCTCTTTCGCCATGGCGTGGAGCCGGTAGTTGACCGGCAGTCTGAGACCCAGAAGCACCGGGTCCCAGTTGCTGGAGTGGTTGGGGCACAGCAGGACGCCGCTTTTCGGTAGTTTCTCCAGGCCCTCTACCGTGGTGGGATGGATGATCCTCATAATAAATCCCAGCACATAATATACAAAAACAAAAAATCCATTTGTCGGTTTCATGCTTCCGTCCTTTTCCGAATGATGTCCAGCAGGGCCGCTTCGCTCTCTTGGAAGGTAAGCTCCGTGGTGTCCAGCAGAACGGCGTCCTCTGCCTGGCGCAGGGGCGCTGTGGCCCTGTGGGAGTCGTTCCAGTCCCGTTCCTGGATGTCCTTTAAAATCTGCTCAAAGGGCTGGGGCGTTCCCCGCTGTTCCAGCTCCAACATCCGCCGCTGGGCACGAGCCTCGGGCGAGGCTGTCAGGAACACCTTGACCTGGGCGTCCGGCAGGACCACGGTGCCAATATCCCGTCCATCCATAATGACATTGTGGGTACGGGCCAGCCCCCGCTGCATTTCCAGCAGGTACGACCGCACCGCCGGATGGGCGGACACGGCGGAGGCATACATGGATACCTCCGGCAGACGAATTTCCTTCGTCACATCCTGTCCGTTCAGGAACATATGCTGTAAGCCATCCTCCCCATAGATCAGTTCCACATGGAGCTCCGGCAGGGCTGCGGACACCGCTGCTTCATCCTTTGGGTCGATGCCGGAGTAAAAAGCGTGATAGCCGATGGTGCGGTAGATGGCGCCGGTATCCACATATAAATAGCCCAACTTGGCGGCAATACTGCGGGCCAGGGTGCTCTTCCCGGCGCCGGAGGGGCCGTCAATGGCAATGCTGATGGTCTGCATGGTATTCTCTCCTGTCATGTTTCGTTCTCCGCAGCCGCAAATCCGGCGGCACGGCCCGTGGCCCAGGCGATCTGCAGATTGAAGCCACCGGTATAGGCGTCCACATCGATCAGTTCGCCTGCAAAGTATAATCCCTTTACGATTTTAGATTCCATAGTCTTGGGGTCGATCTCTCCTACCTTGACGCCGCCGGAGGTCACGATGGCGTCCGTCACCGGGCAAGGTCCGGCAATGGCAACAGGGAAATGCTTCAGCAGCTGGAGAAGCCCCCGCCGCTGCTCCTTTGTCAGGTCGTGGACCTTCTGATGGGGCGGTATCTCCGTCCATTCCACCACCACCGGGATGAGTTTCTGGGGCAGCAGGTCGTCCAAAGCGTTGCAGAAGTCACTGTTGGCATATTTTGTAAAATCGGAAAGCAGCCGTTTGTCGAGCTGCTGCTCGTCCAATGCGGGCTTCAAGTCGATCTCAATGCGGTATGCCTTTTTCTCAAAACGCCGCATATGGGCGGAGGCGGACAAAATCAGCGGCCCGCTGAGACCGAAATGAGTAAACAGCAGCTCGCCAAAGTCCGTATAGATTTTTTTGTCGTTCTCAAATACCGTCAGGCCCACATTCCGCAGGCTCAGGCCCTGCATCCGTCTGCCCACGCCAAAATCCCGCAGCGGCACCAGAGAGCCCTGCAAAGGTGTCACCGTATGTCCGGCCTCCGCCGCCATGCGGTGGCCTTCTCCGGTGGAGCCAGTGGCGGGATAGCTGACGCCGCCGGTGGCCAGAATAACGGCTTCCGCGGGGTAAGTTCCCTTTTCGCCGCTAACGCCGTGGATCACGCCGTCCTGGATGTCCAGGGACACCGCCCGGTCCCGGCGCAAAACGACCTTCAGCGCTTTCAACCGCCGTTCCAGGGCGCCGCTGATGTCAAAGGCCCGGTCAGATACTGGGAACACCCGGTTTCCCCGCTCCGTTTTCAGCGGGACACCCAGGCCCTCGAAAAACGCTTTGGCGTCCCGCCCGTCGAAACGGGAGAATGCGCTGTACAGGAACTTGCCGTTCTTCGGCGTATTCGCCAGCAGTTCCTCCAGCCCCGCGTCGTTGGTGACGTTGCACCGGCCTTTGCCAGTGATATTCAGCTTTTTGCCAAGGCGCTCGTTGGGCTCCAGCAGAGTCACACGGGCACCCTTCTCTGCCGCCGAAATGGCGGACATCATGCCGGCGGCGCCGCCGCCGACCACTACGATCTCTTTACTCATCATCCATCTTTCCAAATACACCGTATTCGTTCCAAATGTCCTCCAGCTCCGCGAAGGTGGTGGACACATCCGTTCCCATGCGGTGGGCCAGAGCCACCAGCAGGGCGTTGATCAGAGACAGGGGCGCCACCATGGAGTCCACGAAGGAGATCATCTCACAGGGCGCCAGCAGCGCCGCGTCAGACATCTGGTAAACCGGAGAAAGCTCGTTATCCGTAATGGCAATGATGCTGGCTCCCCGGTCCTGGGCGAATTTTACCGTATTCATCGTCACCTTTGAGTACCGGGGGAAGCTGATGGCGATCATCACATCCTCCGGCCCGATGCGAAAGAGCTGCTCAAAGATCTCTCCCGCCGCGTTAGACTGCACCAGCGTCACATTCTCACACAGCAGATGCATATAAAAATTCAGATACCCCGCCACGAACGAGGAGGACCGGACACCCAAAATATAGATATGACGAGCCTGCATAATGCGCTCCACTACGTTGCCAAATGCGCCCCGGTCTGCTTCACCAACGATCTCCCGCAGTTTGTCAATGTCAGATTGCAGGACAGCTCCCAGCAGATCCTGGTGGTCAAACAGGTCCCCCGCTGCCTGAATGCGCTGGGTGGAGGTCAAGCGGCTGCGGATCATCTCCTGTAAGGCCCGCTGCATACTGGGATATCCGTCGTAGCCCAATTCCGAAGCGAACCGTACCACTGTGGATTCACTGACACCCACCAGCTTTCCCAGCTTGCTGGCGGTCATAAAGGCGGCCTTGTCGTAGTTTTCCAGAATGTAGCTTGCGATCCGTTTCTGCCCCTTGGAAAAACTGCTCATATTTTTCTCTATCGTATGTAAAATACTCTTTGCCACGGTCATTCCCTCCGTGCCCGTCAGGTATTGGATTTTCCTGCGGTATTGTATCACAACTGACGGGAAAAAGAAACGCTTTTTGCAGGATTATTTTTGTGACTTGCAAGAAAGTGAAGGATAAACAGCCATTGACTGGAGCTGTTTATCCTTCCTGCAAGGCTTTTACTTCCTCTTGCGTCAAATACCGCCATTTTCCTGTGGGCAGATCACCCAGCTCCAGCGTGTGCTCCCGCACCCGCCGCAGGCGTTTCACCGTCAGACCGCAGGCCGCGCACATCCGCCGTATCTGTCGGTTTTTGCCCTCATGGATAGTGATTGACAGGTCCGCCGTCTGCCGGGTCTGCCGCAGGACCTCCACCCGGGCCGGGCGGATAGGTTCGCCCTCCAGGTCCGTCAGCGACGCCAGGCGGGCAGCGCAGCCCGACACAGGGCCATAGACGGAGACCTGGTATGTTTTATCAATTTCTCCGCTGGGGTGAATGAGATGCTGCATCATGGCTCCGTCGTTGGCCATCAGCAGCAGGCCCTCGGAGTCCAGGTCAAGACGGCCTACGGGATATACCCGGGTACCGCAGTCACGCACCAGATCCGCTACCGTTTTTCGCCCTTGTTCGTCGGACAGGGTGGTCACATACCCCCGGGGCTTGTTCAGCAGCAGATAGACCGGCGCTTCCGGGCCGGAAATGGCCTTGCCGTCCAGCCGGATGTCATCCTTTTCCGGATCGGCCTTTTGGCCCAAGGCCGCAGGAATGCCGTTCACCGTTACCCGGCCCTCTGTAATGTATCCCTCCGCCGCCCGGCGGGAGCAGACCCCGGCAGCGGAGAGCAGTTTTTGCAGTCGTTCTTCCATATGTCAATCCTCGTCGGAAATCAATAGACCCTGTTTCAATACCGCCATAGCGGAATCCAGCTTCGGCGGTACGGCTTCGCCGCAAAGCAATTCGATACGGCCCACTTCCCTGCCGTTCAACGTAAATACGGCCTCCCCCGCCCTGCGGCCCGCTGTAATGGGGGCTGTCAGAGGCGTGTCCAATTCCACGGTCATATCCAGAGCCTCTCCCTCCGCCAGCGGCCAAGAAAAGCTCTCTGCTGCTACCAGGGGCACGGATGCACGCAGCCCATCCTTCACAGATGCCTGGTACAGCATTTTCCCCAGCATCGCCGCCCGGTGAGCGGGATAGGTGGAAAAGCCGTAGTCATACAGCGCCTCATGGTCCGCCCAGTCGTTGCCGTCCTGGAGCGTTACCGCCACCAGCCGTTGACCGTTCCGCTCCGCGCAGCTCACCAAGGTCCGTCCGGCGGCACGGGTATATCCGGTCTTGAGCCCCAGACAGCCATCCACGTACCGCAGCAGCTTATTGTGATTCGTCATGGTGCGTCCGCCGATGGTGACGCTCTGGGTGGAGACGATGCGGAGCAGCGTCTCGTTCCGCACGGCGGCGCATGCCAGCTTCGCCATGTCCCGGGCGGTGGAATAGTGGTCCTCCGCGTCCAGGCCGTTGGGGTTGGCAAAGGATGATGATTCCATGCCCAACTCCTTGGCCGTTTCATTCATCAGCTTCAAGAAGCCCTTCTGACTGCCGCCAACATGGTCCGCAATGGCTACGGCGGCGTCGTTGCCGGAGCAGAGCATCAATCCGTAGAGCAGCGTTTCCAGGGTGAGCTGCTCTCCCTCCTTTAGATACATAGAAGAGCCTTCCGTCAGCGTGGCTTCCCGTTTGACTGTGACTACGTCGGATAGATCGCCTTCCTGAATCGCTACCAGCGCCGTCATGATCTTGGTGGTGCTGGCGATCAGCATCCGGGCATCCGCGTTTTGCTCATACAGCACCCGGCCGCTGTCCGCATCCACCAGGATCGCGGCGGCGGCAGAGGTTCCAACCGCCATCGCCTGACAAGGATATATACTGAACAAAAGCCAGATCACCAGGAAAAATACAGGAATACGCCGGTGCATACCACCATCACCTCATTTGTTCACAGTGATGGTAGTATACCCTTCTCAGAGCGTTTCTTTTGCTTCCTTCTTGTCGAAAAATTTTTCCACTTTATCCATGACATCCGGCACCATATCCACGATACGGTCCATGGTGGACACGGGCGGCACAGCCACCGGCAGCACACGGGTGGAGCCGCCCTTGATGACCAGGAAAGCCACGGGGTCGATCTTCACAGCGCCGCCCGCTCCGCCGCCGAAATTCTCCTTTGGAGCCTTGCCGTAGTCTCCGCCGCCGCTGCCAAAGCCAAAGCTGACCTTGGAAATGGGGATCAGCGTCACGCCGTCAGGCGTGGTGATGGGCTGGCCAACGATGGTGTTGGTATCCACCATCTCCCGCACTTTTTCCATCGCACTGCGCATCATGTCATTCAGCGGGCTTTTGTTTTCCATTTTGTTCTCCATCATGTTCATCCTTTCTCAGGCCGTGGCCGGTTACGTCTTAGGCTCCGGCGGCTGTTGTTCTTTCTTTTTTTTGTACTGAAGAAACCATTTCAACGCCGGGAAACCAACAGTGGCTCCCACTGCCAGCAGCGTTCCGACTCTGGCGGTGATACCCACCTCGCCCTCCAGCTTTATTTGGGGTTCATTGAAGTCGATGCCGACATGGATATGGGGCGAAGGAATGACCAACAGCCGTTCCAGAACAGGCATGGCTGACCAGACAGCGGCGTTCAGCTCGCCGTAAAGCTGGGCGGCGGACGCCGGGTCCTCCGATCCGCCTATTGTTACACCCAGGTCCAGTGGGTCGATCCGCAGTCCCCGGCGGGTACGGTCCAGCGCCCGTTTCAACGGCGGCCAGAGCGTAGATGCCGCATCCTTGATATCCGCGAAAGAGGGCTTGGGAAACGGCGGCTTTTTGGCCGCTTTTTCTTCAGGATTTTTCGCTTTCTCTGTCTCTTTTCCCCGTTCTTTCTCCTTTTTATTCGGCTCCTTTGCGGGCAGGATATGGATGCGGAACCATCCGACTTTCGCGTCCAGCAGAAGCACTTCACCGCCGAATATTGCGTGGACGCCTATACGGGTCAGGCACAGCAGCACGATCAGCGCCAGCAAAACGCCCAGTATCCAAAGCACAACTGCCAACGCCTCTCACCTCCTGCCAGAATTGAGGGTCATTCTTCCGGGGCCTCGGTGCCGGATTCCGGGAAAGCTGCCTCCTCCGGCGTGTCCGCGCCAGTGACCTCCGCCGCCTCGGCGGGGTCCACGATCTGTCCGTCCTCCGTCAGCCGCATCTGCCCTTCTCCGCCCAGGTCCGGGATCTCCGGCAGATCGTCCAGGCTGGACAGATGGAATGCACGAAGAAACTGCTTGGTGGTGCGGTACAGCCGGGGACGGCCGGGTACCTGGAGCCGTCCGCACTCTTCGATCAGCTTTCTGTCCAGGAGCAGGCCCATGGTATAGGCGCTGTCCACGCCCCGAATCTGGTCCACATAGGCACGGGTGGTGGGTTGATAATATGCGATAATGGTCAACACCTCCAGGGCCGGCTGGCTCAGCTTGGCGGGCTTGCGAATTTCAAAGGCTCTGCGGATGACATCCGCGTAATCCGGTGCGGAGCAGAGCTGCCAGCTGTCCTCGATGCGCAGCAGCCGGATGCCCCGGCGCTCATAGGCGTAGTAGTCCATCAGCTTTTGAAGTACCTGCTCTACCGTGGGCCGGTCCATATCCAGGGCCACGCAGATACGGTCCACAGGAAGCGGCTCCCCGGAGGCAAACAAAATGCCCTCAATGGCAGATTCGATTTCTTTCATCTCCATGCTTTCCATGGCAGTCTCCTTACACGAATCAAAGCGTCAGATTTTCCGGAAGCTCGCCTTCCTGGCGGACGGTGCAGTCCGTTTCGGAGCCGGCCAGCCGCAGCACACGGGCCCGGCAAAGCTCCAGCACCGCAAGAAAGGTCGCCACTACCTCACTGCGGCTGCGGCTGCCCCGGAATAGCAGCAGGAACCGGGTCATTCCGTGTTCCTTCAGCTGCCGGATGATCTCACGGGCCTTGCTCTCCACTGGGTAAGGCTCATGCTGAACAATGTCCTGGAAGGCGGCCTTGGGCGGCGGCAGAGCGCGCTCCGCCCGGTTCTGGATCTCCGCCATGGCAAGCACCAAGTCCGCCCGTTCCTGGTCGTATTCGTAAATTTTGCCCCGTTTCACCGGTTCCGGATTGCGGGTGATGATATTGCGGCCAAACTCTCCCATAGGCCCCAACTTGGCGGCCAGAGTCTTGACACGGATATAATTTTCGTTCCTCCGTCTCTCCTCCAGAGACTGAATCAGGGCGTCCATTTCGCTCTGTGCTTCCTCATCCTCTATAGACAGCAGCATCCGGGTCTTGATATAGACCAAGTGGGAAGCCATGGTCACAAACTCACTGGCTACCTCCAGGTCCATCTTCTGCCGCTGTTCTAACCAGCTCAGATACTGATCGCAAATCAGGGAAATGGAGATGTCCTGAATTTCCATTTTGTTTTTGCTCAGAAGAAACAGGATCAGGTCCAGAGGCCCTTCAAAGTCCTGCATCTCCTCAGACCGGGAGCGGACGACTCTTTCCAGTTTGAATACAGGGTTTTCCAAATCAGAACACCTCAATAGATCAAGTTGAACATTGCTTCATACACCTGTGCGATAGCGCCGCTGATAAAGCCGCCTGAAATACCGAGGAAGGACAGGGCGAGAAGAAGCAGCATCCCGTAGCGCTCATATCGCATCAAGGTCCCATAAGCCCGGTCCGGCAGCAGCACTGCCACGACCTTGGAGCCATCCAGAGGCGGGATGGGGATGAGATTGAACAGCCCCAGGCCGATGGACAAAGGCGCCGCCGTGTAAAGGCAGAAGGTAAAAATTGCGTCCAGGACCACAGTATAAGGGGCATAAAGGTAAATCATTTTGCTGATAAATATCAAGAGAAATGCAAGAAGAAAATTAGAAACCGGCCCTGCCAGTGCTGTCAGAGCCATGCCCTCCTTGGGCTTTTTGAAATACCGGGGGTCCACTGGGACAGGCTTTGCCCAGCCGAAGCCGGCGGCAAGCATCATAAACAGACCGAACCAGTCGATGTGGTGCAGAGGATTCATGGAAAGCCTGTGCATGGATTTGGCAGTTGGGTCGCCCAAGGCGTAGGCCACGAGTCCATGGCAGGTCTCATGGACTGTCAAACACAGCAGGACTGCCGCCACGCGGAGAACGGCATCCAGTAGCAAAACCACATCCAGCGCTTGAAATAGTTCCTGAAGATAATGCAGCATAGTGTGCTCCAAGTCATAATAACCCAAAATATAGAAACATTATACCAGTTCACAGCACTAAATACAAGGAAAATCCCGTATTTTACCCACGAGAGGAGAAACAAAAAGGACAGGCGCAAATGCGCCTGTCCTTTGAATGGCTTGGGAATTAGCCCTTCACCATGGAAGCGATCTCAGCAGCGAAGTTCTCCTGCTTCTTCTCGATGCCCTCGCCCTTCTCGAAACGCACGGCGTCCTTGAAGGTAACGGTGCCACCCAGAGCCTTAGCAGCGGAGGCGATATACTTCTCGACGGTCATGGTGTTGTCCTTAACGAACTCCTGCTGCAGCAGGCAGTTCTCAGCGTAGAACTTGTTCAGCTTGCCCATGACAATCTTCTCACGAACGGCCTCAGGCTTGGAAGCCATCTTGGGATCGTTGGCCATCTGGACCATCATGATCTTCTTCTCCTCGTCCAGGACGTCCTGGGTGACCTGGGACTTATCCCAGAAACGGGGATTCAGAGCGGCGATCTGCATGGCAACATCCTTGCCGATCTCAGTGGCATCAATGCCGCCCTCGACAGCCAGATTCACCAGCACGCCGATCTTGCCGCCGGCATGGATATAGGGAACGGAAACGCCCTCGGTGAAGAAGGCAAAACGGCGGACCTTGATGTTCTCGCCGATGACCAGGACCATCTCCTGCTGCTGCTCAGTAACGGTGTTCTCAGTGCCGTTGTACTTGCAGGCCATCAGGGCATCCAGATCAGCAGGCTTGTTAGCGGCCACAGTAGCGGCAACGCCCTTGACGAAGTCCACGAACTTCTCGTTCTTGCCCACGAAGTCGGTCTCGGCGTTGACCTCGACCACCACGCCCATGCCATCGATGACAGCGGCATAAGCCATGCCCTCGGCGGCAACACGGCCAGCCTTCTTGGCGGAAGCGGCCAGGCCCTTCTCACGCAGGAACTCGATGGCCTTGTCGATGTCACCATCGGAAGCGGCCAGAGCCTTCTTGCAATCCATCATGCCCACGCCGGTCATTTCGCGCAGGTTCTTAACATCAGCTGCGGTAAAAGCCATTTTATTTTCCTCCAATATCTTGATACAAGCGCATCGCGCTCGAAACGTCCTGAATTACTCTGCGTCCTCGGCAGCCTTCTCCTCGGCGGCCTCGGCGGTCTGCTCGCCCTGCTTGCCCTCCAGCACGGCGTTGGCCATGATGGAAGAGATCAGCTTGATGGCGCGGATAGCGTCGTCGTTGCCGGGGATGACGTAATCGATCTCGTCGGGATCGCAGTTGGTATCAGCGATGGCGACCACGGGGATGCCCAGCTTGTGGGCCTCGGCGATAGCGTTGCGCTCCTTGCGGGTATCCACGATGAACAGGGCGCCGGGCAGCTTCTTCATATCCTTCACGCCGCCCAGGTACTTCTCCAGCTTCTCGATCTCGCCCAGGTGCTTCATGACTTCCTTCTTGGGCAGCATATCGAAGGTGCCGTCCTCCTGCATGGTCTTCAGCTGGTTCAGACGGTCCACGCGGGTGCGCATGGTCTTGAAGTTGGTCATCATGCCGCCCAGCCAACGGGCATTGACATAGTACTGGCCGCAGCGGGTAGCCTCCTCGCGGATGGCCTCCTGCGCCTGCTTCTTAGTGCCCACGAACAGCAGGGACTGGCCGCTCTCGCTCAGCTGACGGACGAAGTTATAGGCCTCCTCCAGCTTGCGGACAGTCTTCTGCAGGTCAACGATATAGATGCCGTTGCGCTCGGTGTAGATATAGGGAGCCATCTTGGGGTTCCAGCGGCGGGTCTGGTGACCGAAGTGGACGCCTGCCTCCAGCAGGGCTTTCATGGATACGACGTTAGAATTTGCCATGTTTGTTTGTTCCTCCAAATCAATTTCGTTTTTACCTCCGGCGGCTTCATCCCCTCTGCTCACCCGGGTTTTTGCCCCTGGGCACGAACAGAAAGTCGACGCACCGTGCGGAATGCTGAAATATAATACCACAAGTGTATGCTCAATGCAAGTATTATTTTCAAGAAATATTGGAAAATACGTTGTTTTTTACCTGGTTTTCAACGCTCAGAATTTCCGGCGGCGCTTCCGCTCCAGATTCGGGTCTCGCCGCTGGAAGGGCTTGTCGATGAGGATGATATCATCCCCGATGCGCTGGATGCAGTCCCAGGGGATGTAGAACTCCTCTCCCCTGCCGAACAGCCCGAAAAAGCGGCAGGGGCCAAAGACCACGATAGCTACCACCTGTCCCTCCGGCACCTTCACATCCACATCTCCCACAAAGCCCAGCCGGCAACCGTCACAGATGTTGATGACCTCCTTGCACCGCAAATCCCGTATCCTGCACTGCATCGCGCATCCCTCCTTATAGATGACCCTATGCACAGGGGCGTCTGTCCTATGCGCCCAGAATGTGACAAAAGCTCCCAGTATAGGAAAAATCGCCTCCGGCAATACTGCCCATAGAAGTTTTGCAAGCGGCAGGAGGCGGCTTTCGATGCAGGGAAAGGTCGAGATCGCAGGCGTCAACACGGCGAAGCTGAAGGTACTGAAAAACGACGAGACCATGGAGCTCTTGCGCCGGACGAAAGACGGTGATCAGGAGGCCCGCCGCCAGCTCATCGAGGGGAACCTGCGGCTGGTGTTATCCGTTATCCAGCGTTTTGCCGGGCGGGGCGAAAACGCCGATGACCTGTTTCAAGTAGGCTGTGTGGGGCTCATCAAGGCCATCGACAATTTTGACATTAGCCAGCCGGTGAAATTCTCCACCTACGGCGTGCCTATGATCATCGGAGAGATCCGCCGCTACCTGCGGGACAACAGCTCCATTCGCGTCAGCCGCAGTATGCGGGACACTGCCTACCGGGTCCTTCAGGCCCGGGACCGCCTCATCGCGGAAAGCCAGCGGGAGCCTACGGTGGAGCAGATCGCCAAGGAGCTGGATATTCCCCGGGAGGAAGTGGTCTTCGCCATGGACGCCATTGTGGATCCGGTCTCACTCTATGAGCCGGTGTACTCCGACAGCGGCGACGCCATCTGCGTCATGGACCAGGTAAGCGACACCCGGAACACCGATGAGCTGTGGACGGACCGCATTGCCCTAAAGGACGCCCTGGCCCGCTTGGACGAGCGGGAACGGCGCATTCTGTCCCTGCGGTTCTACGAGGGGAAAACGCAGATGGAGGTCTCCGCCGAGGTGGGCATCTCCCAGGCCCAGGTATCCAGGCTGGAAAAAGGCGCCATCAATACCATCAAAAAGAACATTTAAAAGAAGAAAGAGGCCATTTGAGGCCTCTTTCTTCTTTTAAAATAGGGTCTTGCATTTCATTTTAGTTCATGATATTTCTCTGGAAAAGGAGGTAATGAACATGACAATGCACATGGAAACCATGCAGGAAATGACCGTTGTCTATATACGGTGCATTGGTCCCTACGGTACGGATAACCGGGATATGATGGAACGGCTGAAGCGCTGGGCGCGGGCAAAGGGTCTGCTGGAAAGCGGCTTCATCCTGGGCGCCGCCTGGGATGACCCTGCGCGTACACCGCCGGAACGATGCCGGTATGACGTATGTCTGACTACGGAAGGCTGCTTCCCTGAACTGGAAGAAGGGATGCTTACGGAATGGATACCAGGCGGGCGTTATGCTTGCTTTCAGGGGGCACATACGCCCGCTGGCATCCAGATTCTTTGGCAAACCAGCTTTGCCGCGTTGGCGGAGCATGGCATTGCCCCGGCTCCCGGCCGTCCTGTGCTGGAACGTTATCGGTCTGAGCTGCTGAAGCAAGGCCTTTGCGAACTGTGCATCCCCATTTGAACCTGCTGTATCGGCGCATTATTCCGCCGGAGCGATGTTGCCGAAAGTGCCGCCCTCGGATGTTAGTACGAAGTCTGTGCTGACTTCGGTTGCCTTCATATCCTCCGGTCTTCCGCCAAAGCCCTCGGGAAGCTCCGGGCGCCCACCATTCTCCGGCCGCTTTATGTCTGCCGGGTCGATGATTGTGCCGTCAGGCAGGGTCATCGTGCCATCCTTATTAGGCTGGGGTCGCTCCGGCTTCTGACTGGGGTCTCCTTCAGGCGGCGTCATGCCTTCGGGAGGCTTCCCACCGTCCGGACGGGGGCCGCCGCCCATGCCTCCGGTCATTCCAGCGGCACCGGCCAGCTGAGTTTCACCACTCCAGAGGGTGTAGGTGCCTTCGGTCAATGCGGGGCTGGAAACCACCAGATAGGTGAAGTCGTTGGCGGGCGTCCACTCCTCTGCCACGGTCCCGTCCTCCGCCTTCAGCGTGATGGCGGTGCCGCCCTGCTGCCGCTGGCGGAAGCCGAACACCACATAGGGCTGGGCTCCGCCGTCGATGCGGTCCAGCATATTGCCGGAGGCAGCTACTGTGCCGCCGTTGATGTAGATACCGTTGTCGGAGTCGATACCGGAATCCTGGCTGCCGCCGTTGATGACCAGCCAGCCGTTGGAGTCGATGCCGTCTCCTTCCCCTGTGGTGCCGTTCACGTTGATGGTCAGCGTACCGCCGTTGACGGTAGTGACGGAAACGCCGTCCTCATTGGTGTTGATGCCGTCGTTGCCGGAGGTGATGTGAATATTGCCGCCGTTGATGGTCAGGTGCAATTCACTGTCCAGGCCTTCGTTTTCAGCAAGGATATTCAAAACGCCGGTGCCCTGTGCTTCACTGTTCACATTCATGCTCATTTTGGAGTAGAACGCGCCGTCATATTTGTGGAGCTTCTTGGCGTCCGTCACTTCGGTGCCGTCCTCACTCAGCTCCACGCTGTCCGGCTTGTAGATACGGGCCACATAGGAGCCGGTGATGTGATTGATGGTCCCGTCTGCAATGATGACATTCGCGCCTGCGGAGAAGGTGTCCACGTCCTTCGTCGCTGATTCCGCATCCGCGGAGCCGCACTCATAGACATTGTAGAAAATGACAGCCGGTGCCACTGTGCAGGTGATATCCACACCGTCCAGGACCAGCGTCACGACGGCATTGGGGTCCTCATCTGCGTCCTTTCCCAGGTCCACTGCCACCTGTCCGGCGGACAGTGTGCCGCTGAGGACATAAGTGCCCGGCTGGGTGATGTGGACCACGGTGTGGGCGTCGGCCTCCGTCTGGCTGTGGCCGTCGGTCTCGCTCCCTTCTCCATAGGTGAAATCCTGACCCTCCAGATAGAACACGATGTCGTTTGCGGTGTAGACAGCCGCCGTTTCATCCGTAGAGGCGAGCGCACCGTCCACAGTGATGCCGTCGTCTGATAAAAGAATGGCGGTGGCACCATCGTATGTCGTTTTTGCTTCCTCCTGCGTCTCTGCCTTTGTTCCACAGGCAGTCAAAGATATCGCCAGCGTTAAAGCAAGCGTCAGAGCGGTCATTCGTCTCATATCCTTACGACCTTTCAGTTGATGGAGAAAGAATAGCAGCAGAACCTGAAATCATTCTGAAAGAGCTCCTGAAAAATGGAAGAACATTATCCGGGAAATTTGACGCCGACAGCAAAAAAGCGTATGATAGCCTCATCAAAACGCAGAAAAGAGGGCTTCTATGAACTATCAGAAGATGGCGGACTACCGCAACAGCCACAATCCGTATGTCCAGCGGCAGGGCGTTTTCGTAGAGGAGATCGGTCCCGGCTATGCCCGGGTCACCAAGACCGTTGTTCCGGAGGATGCCAACCCCCTGGGGGTGCCTCATGGCGGAGTCTACTTTACGATGGCAGACACTGCCTGCGGCTCCGCCATGGCCTCCTATGGATATAAAGCAGTCACTATGAACGCCAACTATAACTTCTTCCGCAGCGCCAATGTGGGCGGCTGCCTGACGGCAGAGGCCCGTGAGGTAAAGCACGGACGAACGGTCTGTGTGTTCGAAGTCCGTATCACGGAGCAGGACGGAACTTTGCTGGGCACGGGGACCTTCACTTTTTACAAGCTTCCTGAAAAATTGGATATATGAGCAAAGCACCGCCGCTTTTTCAAATGAAAAAGCGGCGGTGTTCTTTATTTCTTGAAGCTGTCCTTCAGGGAAACGCTGCGGTTGAACACCATGTGTTCGGGGCTGGAATCTCTGCTGTCCATACAGAAGTAGCCCAGGCGCATGAACTGGAAGGCTGGGGCGGTCTTGCCCTTCTTCTCGGTCTGCTCATAACCTTGGGCAACGGCTTTCAGGCTGGCCTCTACCTTGCAGCCCTGGAGGACCTCCAGAGAATTGGGATTCAGGCAGTCGATGAAATCCTTGTCCGCACTGTCAGGGGCTTCGTCAGAGAACAGATTGTCGTACAGCCGTACCTCGGCATCGATTGCGGTGGCGGCGTCCACCCAGTGGATGGTGGCGCCCTTCACCTTCCGGCCGTCGGCGGGGTCGCCGCCGCGGCTCTCAGGATCGTATTCGCAGAGGACCTCAGTGATATTGCCGTTCTCATCCTTCAAACAGCCGGTGCAGGTGATGAGGTAGGCGCCCTTCAGACGGCACTCGGGGCCGCCGGGGAACAGGCGCTTATATTTGGGCACCGGGGTCTCCAGGAAGTCGTCGGCCTCGATATACAGGTCGCGGGAGAAGCTGACCTCCCGGGTGCCGGCGGTGGGGTCCAAAGGATTGTTTTCCACGGTGACGGTCTCGGTCTTGCCCTCGGGGTAATTGGTGATGGTCAGCTTGATGGGACGCAGAACGCCCATGACACGCTCAGCCGTCTCGTTTAGGTCCTCCCGCAGGCAGTGCTCCAGGAAGCCGTATTCCACCACATTTGCGCTCTTGGCAACGCCGATACGCTCGCAGAAATTGCGGATGGACTTGGCGGTATAGCCACGGCGGCGCAGGCCGCAGAGTGTAGGCATCCGGGGATCGTCCCAGCCGGAAACCTTGCCGCTCTCGACCAGAGCGCGCAGCTTCCGCTTGCTCATGACCGTGTGATCGATGCCCAGGCGGGCGAATTCGATCTGACGGGGCTTGCTGGGCAGGTCGCAGTTGTCCACCACCCAGTTGTACAGGGGACGGTGGGCTTCAAACTCCAAAGAGCAGAGGCTATGGGTGATGCCCTCCAGCGCGTCCTGAATGGGATGAGCAAAGTCGTACATGGGATAGATGCACCACTTGTCGCCCTGACGGTGATGGTGCATATGATTGATGCGGTACAGCACGGGGTCTCGCATGTTAAAGTTGCCGCTGGCCAAGTCGATTTTGGCACGCAGAGTCATAGCGCCATTGGGAAATTCCCCCGCCCGCATCCGGGCAAACAGGTCCAGACTCTCTTCAATGGGACGGTCCCGGTAGGGGCTCTTGGCGGGCACCCCAATGCTGCCCCGATACTCCTTAAACTCCTCGGGAGACAGCTCACAGACATAGGCAAGACCCTTTTTAATGAGTCCCACCGCCTGACGATAGTCCTCCTCAAAGTAGTCAGAACCGTAGAAAAAGCGGTCCCCCCAGTCGAAGCCAAGCCAGTGAATGTCCTCCTGAATGGCATCCACAAACTCGGTATCCTCCTTGGTGGGGTTGGTATCGTCCATCCGGAGGTTGCACAGACCTCCGAACTTTTCGGCAGTGCCGAAGTCGATGGTCAGGGCCTTGCAATGGCCGATGTGCAGATAGCCGTTTGGCTCCGGGGGAAAACGGGTATGGACGGTCATGCCCTCGAACTGTCCGCCGGGGGCGATATCCTCTTCAATAAATGCATGGATGAAGTTTCGGCTCTCGGATACTTCCTCCTGCGTGGTTTTGATCTCGTCAGCCATGGCTGTCAATCCTTCCTGTGCAAGTTTTTAGCATGGAACTGTATTATACAGAATCCACGAAAAAATTGCAAGGAAAATCAGTGATTTCAAGTCAGGAGCCAGTCCTCTGTCACATCAACCAGCGTCGCCGGCGTGACTAGCCCACTGATCAGCGTCTCCGCCAATTTCTGGATACGATGCTGAAAGGGCGTGATGTTCGGGATCTCCACACGCTCCCCAGCATATTCCACGCCTATGCCATAAGTTTCTGTCTCATCTTCCCGGGCCTTCGCCAGCAAATAATACCGGACCGGCAGGTCATGGCACTGGGCTGTTCCCATTAAAATCCTACGCATCAGAAATACCTCCTTTTGCAGTTCAGGATAGCACTTCTGATTGTCAAATTTTGTCGAATTTTGGAGAACAGAAAATTTATGTTGCGAAATAAGACAGATGCGAGGGCAATCGTTGGCTTTTTCAGAATGTTTCCGTGAATCGCAGAAAGTCCTCCCGGCTGTACAGCAGGTTTAATGCCTCCAACAGTCCGTTGGCAGTCAAATGCTCCGGCAGTTCCAGCTTTCGCAGCAGCGCCTGCCGTTTGACGGAGCTGTCCTGCCCGCCGGTCAGGCCCAGGACGTAAAGATCCGCCTTGGTGATAGGGGTTCCTTTCCGGTTTTCTTCGGTCTCTTCATCCAGGAAAGTGGCGCCTGCCCGCTCCAGGGATGCCAGCAGCACATCGGGCTTCATGCCCTCCACGCCCAGTTTGCCCTCTTTACCGGGAGTACGTTTGCGGCGCTCTTTCCCGTAAACATCGGGAATATATGCCTGCTTCACAAGCTCTTTCGGCAGGGCACCTTTCAGGTAATTGCGGATGACGAACCCCGCACCGTCGCTGTCCGTCAGGACGATCAGGCCCTGTTTTTCCGCAAGCTTGCGCAGGAAAGCCAGCTTCTCTTTGTCATTGAACACGGAAAAGCCGCCCAGTGTGATGACGGTGGCGTCTACCACCTGGCTGATGGCATTTTTGTCGTACCGTCCCTCCACCACGATGACCTCTTTGACCTTTCTCATTTCCGCTTCGCCCCCAGCCGCACCAGCAGGAGCTTCAGCTCACCCACCGCATCAATGCCCTTCTCGCTTTTTATCCGGCGGTCTAGCACCTGACACATTTTTACCGCATCCGCGCACCAATCTGCGGTGGTCCGCTTGGCGGCGTTCAGCAGGAGCTTGGCCGGGTAGTCGCTCTTCATCTCCCAGAGCTCCATGAGCCAGTATTTGTCCTTGCCGCTGTCGATGGCAAGGCGGGCGGTATAGATACGCCGGAGCTGGCTGCCCAGGGCTGCCAGGATCATAATGGGCTCCGTCTGCATTTTCAAAAGGTCTCCCAGGATGGACGCCGCCAGGTCATAATTGCCCTGAAGCACCGCGTCACTGAGCTTGAATACCTCCGCCGACAGCACCGGGTCCGCCACGTCGTCGATATCCTTCTGGGTGATGCTCTTGCCCTTGGCGTAGGCGGCGATCTTGGAAATTTCGGGCACCAGCCCGGTCATCAGGCCGCCGCAGGTAAAGATGAGATACTCCGCCGTCTGCCGGTCGATCTCCTTGTCCAGCGCCCGGAAGCGGCGGGCAATCCAGGCCACCAGGTCGCTGCTGTCCTGGGCCCGGAACTCCACCGCCTGCACATAGTCACCGATGGCCTTACACAGCTTCTTCATGGTCTTGTTGGGCTTGTAGGCCACGGTATCGTAAACGAACACCAGGCAGCAGTAGGGCGGAATGTCCTCCAGCAGCGCGATCAGCTTCTCCCGCTGTTCCTCCCCCAGCTTGAAAATGTCGAAATCTGTGACGACGATGAGGGTACGCTCCGACAGCATGGGCATGGCTTCCGCCATCTCCGTCAGAGCCTGGGCCGTCAGGTCCTTGCCCTCCAACCTGTGGTAGTTGAACTCCTCAAACCCGGCGGGCACCAGCTTTTTCCGCAGTTCCCCCAGATAGTACTCCCGGAGGTAGCTCTCCTCACCGTAAAAGATATAGGCACAGCCCACCTCCCCGGCGGACAGGTCAGCCTTGAATTTTTGATAAGCCTCATTGGTTTTTGGGGCCTTTTTCGCGTATGCCATGTCAGTCTCCTCGATTCAGTGATAGGTGAATGCTGCCCTGCATATCCGTGCGGTAGATGGCGCAGCCGTGCTCCACCAGCCGCCGCATCGTCTCGTCGGCAGGGTGGCCGTAGCTGTTGGAGCCGACGCTGATGCAGGCAGTCTCCGGAGTCAGCGCATCCAGCAGGTCGTTGGACGTGGAATATTTGGAACCGTGATGCCCCGCCACCAGGACTTCGATGTCAGGCAGGTCATAAATCTCCAGAAGCCTGCGTTCCGTGGCAGCGTCCATGTCGCCGGTGATCAGAATATCTTCTTCTCCGGCTGAGACCAGTACAGAGAGACCACTTTCGTTGTCCTCCCCTTCTCCTACCGGCGGCAGAAGCGTCAGCAGGGCGCGGCCTGTGGAGAGGTCTGTTTTATTCTCCACGACTTTCACAGTAACACCATGGGATTGAGCAAGCTCCCAAATTTCGCCCCCAGGGCCAACCTCCGTCAGTTCCGGTACCAGCAGAGTACCCACATCCATCCGGGCCAGCAGGCTCCGGACACCATTGACGTGGTCGGAATCATAGTGGGTCAGGACTAAGCGGTCCAGCTTCCAGCAGCCCATGGCCCGCAGGTGCTGGCTGGCAGTTTCACTGGGGCCGTACCAGCTGTTGCCGCTGCCACAGTCCACCAGGGTAAAGTCTCCGCCGGAGGCCAACAGGACGCACTGCCCCTGGCCCACGTCCAGCACCTTGACGTCCAGGTCGGCGTGATACCGCCACTCCCCCAGCTTTATGGTCAATGCCAAGGTCAGGCACGCCAGGACAGCCGCCAGAACGTATTTCCGCCGGGGCGTTTTCCGGCGCAGCCACGCCGTCAGAAACAGAAGGTAAACGAATACCAGCCAGTATTTCAGGTAAGGATTTGCAAAATACGCCGCGTGGTATGGAATTTTCGCCAGCAGGCCTGCCGCAAACAGGATATACCGGGCCAGCAGGGCAGGAACCGCCGCAATCAGTTTTGCCAGCGGCAGGCAGACGAAGCCCATCAGCACCGTCAGCAATCCCAGCAGGAACACGCCGCTGGCGGCCCACAGGCACAGCAGATTGCTCAGGGGCGAGATCAGCGTCAGCGTGCCGAAATACCAGCCGGACAGCGGCACCGTGAACACCAGGGCACCCATGGTGGCGGAGAAACCCGCCGCCACAAACCGGGTGAACCGGTTCCCTTTTCCGCCGTGCAGTAACAGGCGGTACAGCCGGGGCGTCAGGAACAGGATGCCCGCCATGGCCGCAAAGGACAACTGCAAGCTGATAGACGCGGCGGCAAAGGGGTTCGCCAGCAAAATCAGGAATAAGGCGGCAAGCAGAGCCGTGGGGCCGTCGCTGTCCCGGCGGAAAAGCGGCGCCGCCAGCAGAAAGGCCAGCATAACGCAGGCCCGCAGGACAGAGGGGCTTCCTCCGGTGAGGGCCGCGTAAAACACCAGCAGCGGCAGGGCGCACAGAGCCGTGAGACGGCGGCGGTGCCTGCCTGTCAGGAAGGTCACCAGCGCCAGCAAAAAGCCGCAGTGCATCCCGGATACCGCCAGAATGTGGTACAGTCCCGCTTCGGACAGCGCCGCGGCGCCCTCCTCGGAAAGCCCGGACTTGTTCCCTGTCAGAATAGCGGTCAAAAAGCCCGCGGTATCCCCCTGGAATATAGCAGAGATTTTCTCCCGCATGGCGCGGCCCATCCGGGCGGGCCACCACCGGGGCGAGCCGGAAGTACCTGGGCCATAGGAGGCCTCTCCCCGGCGGTAGGCCAGCAGGAACACGCCTTTAGAGGTGAAGCTGGTCACATCGTCATCCCGGATACGGGATGCGCTTTGCAGATGGACCAGGTCTGTCACGGTCTGGCCCGGCTCCAGCTCCAGTAAGTCAGCGGTTCCGTAATAGACCGCTTTCCCTGGCAGTCCCTCCAGCCGGACGGTGGCCTTGGCGCCGTAATTCGTGGGAACGGCGTAATCACAGAGAGTCATTACCATTTCCCTGTCCGTACCGGCCAGGGCCTCCATGGGCCGCTGGACCTGGCGGAGATAGAGCCAGTCATATCCAAAGGCAAGAGACAGACCTACACCCACCAGCAGCACCCGGCGGCCCCAGTCATTGCGCAGAAACAGCCTGCCGACAGCCAGCACAAAAGTGGCCGCTCCGCAGGGAAGCAGCCATTCGGCCGGAACCAGGTACTGCGCCAGAAAGATACCCAGGGCAAAGGAGCCTGTGAACGCGGCGAGAACTCTCATTTGCCCTTTGGCGGCGTGGGGTCGTCAGTGCGGCCCAGCAGGTAATCCGTGCTGACCTTGTAGTAGTCAGCCAGCTTCAGAACAGCCCATGCCGGAATCTCCCGCACGCCTTTCTCGTAGCGCCAGTATACATTGCGGTTCATATTTAGATATTCCGCAATTTCAATTTGAGTCTTATCATGGTCTGTGCGCAAATCTTCTAATCGGCGAAAGTACATGACACCACCTCAAGAAGATGCTACCAATCGGTTGCACCTTCCGAGTGGTTTTCACCCATTCGGCTTCAATTATACATGTTTGCAAAAAAATATCAACTTTAAATCGTCTTTTGCTTTTTATTGACGGTCAGTTTGGACTGGTATATGATGTTAAAAACGGCATTAAGCCGCATATGAAAGAGAGGAGCAATTTTATGAAGCGCTTTCTGACCCTGCTGTTCACCACGCTGCTGCTGACCGCGGCTTTGTGCGTGACCGCTTCCGCCTCCGACTTTGACGCGGTGGCGGAAGACCTGTCCGCCATCGGAATGTTCCGGGGCACCGCCAACGGCTTTGAGCTGGACCGGGCCCCCACCCGCTCCGAGGCCGCCATCATGCTGGTGCGGCTCTATGGCGCTGAAGAGGAGGCCAAGGCCGCCTATGACGCCGGGGAGATCAAGCATCCCTTTACCGACGTCAGCGATTTCACCTCCCCCTATGTCGCCTGGCTGTATAACAAGGGCATCGCCAACGGCACCACTGCCACTACTTTCGGCTCCGCAAAAAATTGCAGCGCCCAGAACTATGTGGTGTTCCTGCTGCGGGCTCTTGGCTACAAGGACGGCACCGACTTTCAGTACGCCGACGCCCTGACCTTTGCCAAGGAGAAGGGCTTCTATGACGCCGTCATGTTCCCCGGTGACTTCCTGCGAGACGATCTGGCCGCTCTCACCTATCAGGCCCTGGCCGCTGATATGGCCGACGGCAATACCTACCTGCTGGACAGCCTGGTGAAGTCCGGCGCCATCGACGCTAAGGCCGCTAAGCCCATGACAGATAAGATCACGGCTTACCGGGCCATGACCGCCGCCATGGATACGATGGACGACAATGCCATGGATGTGGATATGGACGTCAAAATGGATATGACCATGACTGCCGACGGCGAGACTATGAAAGTTCCCTCCACTATGAAGGGCAACATGAAGATGATCGTGGACGGTGCCAACGTCCAGATGGCCTACACCACCGAGACCACGGCCGAGGGCGAGACCGCAAAAGTGAATATGTGGATGAAGGACGGCTATGTGTATATGTCCACCACCATGGCCGGCGAGGAAATGAAACTGAAATACTCCGTGGAGGACCAGCTTGCCGCTATTGAAAGTCTGTCCCTTGTGAATGTGGACGCTATGGACGTCAGCGGCCTTGCCATGCTGGAGTCCGTGACCTCCAAGAAGGTAGGCTCCAATACAGAGTACACCATCGTCATCGGCGAGGGTATGAACAGTATGCTGGACGGCGTTATGGGCTTAATGGGCAGCGAGAGCGCCGGGCTGGATATGCGCTTCGGCGAAATGACCGCCACCTATACGGTGGACAGCAAGGGAAACATGAAGAAGGTCGATATGACGTTCACCGCCTCCATGAAGATGGATATGCCCCTGGAGGACGGCCAGTCTATTTCCATGTCCGCGGAATACGATTATGACATGACCATGACCGTCAACGCCACTGGCAAAGCTGTGAAGGTCACCTTCCCCGATTTCTCCGGCTATCTGGAGATGGCCCCCAGTCAGATGGCCGGTACCGCCGCTTAATCGAGCATACAGCAAAAACAGCGCCTCAAACGAGCAATGTCATTAAGATAAACGCAGCGAGTTACAACAGGCAAAAGTGACAGGACCGGGCGCACCTCAAATAGGGGTGGGCCCGGTTATTTCACGGAAAAAAGGGCATGAAAAAAGAGCAGATGAGATCATCTGCTAAAAAAAT
>JAGBDS010000002.1 GCA_017937405.1 Oscillibacter sp. | reverse complement strand
TAATGTTATGGATGGCGTATACTGAATTTTTCTATCCCGGCTGCGAATTGCAGCCGGGATACTTTTACCTCTCAATACCGGAACTTTATTATATCCCGGAGGACGGAGCCTGTATAGGCGCCGTTGGAGTTGACGCTTACGCACGAACTGTATTCTGCCAAATTTTCGGCGGTTTGTCCATTGTGGATACTGCCGGAAATCCAGCGCAAATTTCTCTGCTTTTATTTTGCGCGAAAAAAGGCGTGCCAAACGGCACGCCTTTTTGGAAAAGAATCATGATTTCAGGGCCATGGCAGGGTTCTCGCGGTCCAGCCACTCCAGAAACTCCTCGAAGTTCTGAATGACCACATCGGGCTTTTCCGCCTCCGCGATGGGGATGCCAACGTCCTTCTGAGCGGTGAGAAAGGAGTAGATCTGCACGGCTTTGCCGAAGCCCGCCCGCTTGGCGCCGATGATGTCCCGGGAGACGGTATCGCCCATGTAGACGCAATTCTCCGGCTTGCAGCGCATCTGCCGCATGGAGATGCGGAACAGCTCCGGGTGGGGCTTGCGGTAGCCGGTGACGCTGGAGACGGTAACGTCCTCCATGTAGTCCCGGATGCCGTACTGCTCCAGCACGTTGAACACGTTGTAAAGGGAGGCGTTGTTGGAGATGACGCCGATGCGGTAGCCCCGGGCTTTCAGACCGTCCAGCATCTCCTTGACGCCGGGGCGCAGCTCCCGGTGGTAGTAGGTGACCTCCCAGAGGTTGGCCAGCTCCTCGTTGATGGGCAGGAGCTTTTCACGGTCAAAGTTGAAGGATCTCAGGTAGTAGTCCGGCCAGATCTCCTCGGGCTTGGCCTCCAGCATATTGCCCTCGCTCCAGCGCTTGTACTCCTTCACACCGGCCAGAACACGCTCCCGGAACTCCTGATCCGAGCAGCCGGGCTCCAGGCCGTTGGCCCGCAGGGTCTCCTGCAGCTTCTTCATCACGTCGGCGATGGTCTCCTCGTTGTACCAGATATCCTCCAGCGTACCACCCATATCGAACAGGACTGTATTCAGCATCGCATGATCTCCTATCTGTCGTTTATTTGGAAAGGGCACATTCGGCCCACACGGCGTTATGGTCGGAAAGCTCCTGGCCGCCGAAGGATTCCAGGGCGGAGCCGGGGAGGGCGAAGGGCCAGGTCTCCCGGCAGGTGGAAATGGTGCGGCTGTCTGTGGGCTCCAGGTCCCGCAGCAGCAGCCAGTCCAGACGCAGGTCCAAGTGTCCGCCGCCGGGCAGGGGTTTGCGGCGGGTGGCGATAGGGTGGTCCGGCATGGCCGTGTAACCCGACTTTTCAGCGGCGGGGAGGCAGCCCTCCCAGGCGGCCACATCCTCCAGGCAGCGGCGCTGCAGCGCGGGGCTGCCGGCGATCTCCTGGATGGCGTCTTTATCCCGGCCGTCGAAGGTGTTGGTGTTCAGGTCACCGCCCAGCGCCACCGGCATTCCGGGGAACATCTCATCGGCGGCTTTCAGGATGGTTTCCAGCTGCTCCTGGCGGCCGGGGCCATGGGTGCGGTTTTCCAGATGGATGGTACCCACGCCCACGCTCTTGCCGTTCACGTCCAGTTCCGCCAGGATAGCGAGGCGGCCGCCGATGCGGCGCTGGCGGTCAAAGTACCAGTTGTACTGCTCCGGCAGGCGGACCACCTGGGCCCGCTTAATGGGCCAGCGGGAGAAGATGGCGTTGCCGTGGAAGCCCTTAGCGTCCTCGCCGTTGACCAGCTCGATAAATTCCAGGCCGAAGACGTAATTCATGCCAAGGCGCTCTGCCAATTCTTTGGTGGTGTCCTTCTGACCGGAACGGACACAGCCGTCGTCCAGCTCGTTGGCGAGGATGACGTCATAGGGCTTCGCTTCCGGGCAGGTCTCCAGAAAGTCGCCCAGCTCCGCCAGATGGACGCCCCGCTCCATGTTGAATACCAGCAGGCCCAGAGAGTCCGGCGTCTCCGCAGGAGCGGGAACGATGTTGTGGATCTCCGCCTGGGAGAACTGGGGAATGCGGGCCATGACCTCGGCCTGGGATGTATGGTCCAGCAGCGCGCCCAGGCGCTGCCGTTCGTCATTGGGAAGTCCTTGCATGGGGAAATCTCTCCTTATGTGTGGGATGTTTTTTTGGAACAGGTGGAGCGGATGATCAGCTCCGGTTCCAGCAGGTCCGCGGTAAGCTCGTCAGAGCCGTTGATCTTCTCCAGAAGCCGCTCCACTGCAATGCGGCTCTGCTGGAACTTGTGCTGGGAGACAGTGGTGAGATGGATACGGGACAGGGCGGCGAACGCAATGTTATCGTAGCCCAGCAGGGAGACATCCTCCGGGATGCGGATGCCGCATTCCTCCGCCGCTTCCAGGACTTTCAGAGCCGTCATATCGGAAAAGGCGAAGATGGCGTCCGGCAGAGGACCTTTTAACAGCTCGGAGGCGGCTTCGTAGCTCCATTGCCGCATCAGGGTCACATCCGGCGGCGCGGGGAGCTCCCGCCCCTCCAGTCCGGCCTCTGACAAAGCCCGGTGGAAGCCGTGGATGCGCTGTTCCCGTGTGCGGGAGGTGAGTCGTCCGCCCAGGAATATAATGTCCCGGTGGCCCAGGCGAATGAGATAGCGGGCGGCGTCATAGGCACCGCCCTCATTGTCTGCCATCACATAGCTGCAATCCGTGTCGTGGTTTGCGCCCAGGTAGACACAGGGCAGATTGCCCAGAAAACCCCGGTGGCGCTTTTGCGTCTGGGGGGAGATGGGAACGATCAGAATACCGTCCACCTGGCGGGCCGAAAAATTCTCAATGGCCTGCAGTTCCCGTTCCTCCTTGCGGAGGGAATTGCTCAAAAATACCCGGTAGCCATGGGCGGCAGCAGTCTGCTCGATGGCTGTTGCCATGCCGGAGAAGTAGGGGTTGGAGATGTCGGGCACCACCAGGCCGATGGTATGGGTGGCATGACCGGCCAGGCTGCGGGCCGCGGCGTTGGGCACATAACCCAGCTGCGCACAGGCATCACGGACCTTGGCCTTGGTTTCGGTGCTGATCTCGGGCCGGTCATCCAGGGCGCGGGAGACCGTGGCGGCGCTGACGCCCGCCAGGGCAGCCACGTCTTTAATCGTTGCCCGCTTCTTCATCGTCATCGTCCTCGTAAAACAGCATGGCTTCCTCCTGCACGGAGCGGGAGACCATGGGACTGCGGTCCGCCTGGGGGCCGAACAGGGCGTCGCCGGAAGGCTCCGGGCGCTCGGCGGAGACGGGCTTGGAAGGCTGCTGCGGCTCCGGCGGAGCGGGCTTCTTGGAAGCTTCCTTTGCAACGGCATCCCGCAGTTCTTCGGAAATGGTCTTCCTGCGGTTCATGGCGGGGTTGGCACGCTTCATCCGGAAATAAATGGGCCATGTCACGGCGTTGCCCACCAGGACAGGGGCCAGACCGTAGACCGTGATGAGGTAGAGCATATTGGACCGGGCCAGACCGTCCATTAGGAGAGCGGCGGTATAGAACATGCAGAGGGCGACCAGCAGGCCGGAAAAGCCGTAGGGAGCCACGCGCTTGTCCTTCAACAGGAACATCAGGCAGCAGACCGCCGTGCCGATCACGGCGATGATGATAGAGTGGACCGCGGTGGTGGCGGCGGGAGTGCCCAGAGATACGGTGCGGTACAGCGGCTCGGCCAGTAGGCCGTACAGCACGCCGAAAACGACCATATACAGCACAGCGGCGCCGAAAGCCGCCAGGGCGATGGGACTTTTTCTGCGGTTGAAACGGTCAATAAAAAAACTCATTTGAAACTCCTTGTGGGGCGGGGGTGGTCAATTCTGCCTTATCCAAAAGTCCAAACGTGTTTGGGCTCTTGGATAAGGCAAGCGGCGGGCGGGACTCCGCCCGCCGCTTGTCAGTCGATCTGTCAGTCAGAGAATGGGGGCTTAGCCCAGCATCTGCCAGAAGTCACGCACGGTGTTGTAGCTCATGTAGATCTCGTTGGCGTCGAAGGGAGCCACGTTGATCTCAGAGTAGGGAGTGGAACCCTCGGCAGGAGTGATGTCGTCACGGACAGGCCAGCCGCCCAGGGTGTTGAAGGGCTTATAGCCGGAGGTGTCGCCGTCGATGCCGCCCATCATGAAGCGGACCAGCAGCTTGGCAGCGGCGGGATGGGGAGTGCCTTCCACGATGTACAGGGTGTTGACAGCGGGGATGCCGGTGTCGGGCTCCAGGTTCACGGGAGCGAAGACCCAGCCGTTCTCCTCGGCCTTACGCAGCTTGGAGGAGGCGCAGAAGCCGACGGGGGGATCCTTCTGGCCGGGAGTGCCGACGGACTCGGCGATCTCGTCAGAGGAGGCGGTGAAGATGGGCTCGTTGGCGTGCAGACGCTTCAGGAACTCATAGCCGGCGTTCTCGCAGCCGTCGGACAGCTTCAGCTCCTCGCCGTAGCAGTCCTTATAGGCCTGAGCCAGACGGTCGGGCTCCTCGCCCACGCAGAAGCCGGTGATCCAGGAGCCCCAGGACAGGTTGTCCAGAGGATTCTGCATCATGATCTTGCCCTTCCACTGGGGCTCGGTCAGCTGCCAGATGTTGGTGATGGGAGAACCATCGGGATAAGCCTCGGTGTTGTAGAAGAGCTGGGTCAGCTCGATGTACAGGGGAGTGGCGGTAGCGGTATAGGAAGGATCAATGTGGTCGAAGATGTCGGCGGGCTGGAAGTTATAGAACTTGCCACCCTGGACGTACTCGTTGTACATGGAACCGTCCTGGTCCTTGATGTGGACCACGTCAGCGGTGGGGGCGCCGGCGTCATACTCGCGGGTGACCTTCTCCAGCAGCTCGTTGGTGGAGATGTCGAAGGGCACGCACTCGATGCCGGGGTACTTGGCCATGAAGGCGTCAGCGACCTTGGTGCAGCGAGAGGAGATGGAGTACAGGGTCACGGTGGCACCCTCCTCCAGGGCTTTCTGATACAGTTCTTCGTCGGTCTCGTCAGTGTTGTAGATGCCGGAGCTCTGCTCCCACTCGGTCAGGTCAGACGCAGCGGGGGCTTCGGCGGGCTGCTCGGTCTGGGCGGGGGTCTCGGCGGGAGCCTGCTCGGTCTTCTTACCGCCGCAGGCGGTCAGGCTGAGGAGCATGACCACGGCCATCAGAGCGGCCAGAGCGTTCTTGTGCTTGAACATTTCCTTTTCCTCCTTGATTTCTTCCTGATTTTATTCTTTGCGGCATCCGCCGCTAGGGCACGGATCAGACGCAGTACTTGATGAGGTTCTCGGTGGTGGAGTCGAAGACGTTGATCTTCTTGGGATTGAAGCCCAGGTAGACCTTCTCGTCGCTGCCGTAGTGGGTGGAGCCCAGCTCCTTGACGGTCAGCAGGTCGCTGCCCACCCGGACGGTGACCAGGGTCTCGGAACCGGCGGGCATGCCGGAGTAGACGTGGCCCTCGATGCGGTGCTCGTCGTCGGGCGTGCGGCTGATGGTCAGCTGCTCGGGGCGGATGCCCAGAGTTACGTCGATCTTGCCGCTCTTGGGAGCGTCAGGGGTCATGTCGGCCCGGTCAAAGCTCAGCTGGCCCACGGAGCTCTCGGTCACCATGCCGGAGGCGTCCGCCGTGGCAGTGCCCTTGACGAAGTTGATGCTGGGGTTGCCGATGAAGTCGGCGGTGTAGAGGTTCACGGGGTTGTCGTACAGCTCCAGGGGAGGCGCCACCTGGACCAGCTCGCCCTTGCGGAACAGTGCGATGCGGGTGGACATGGTCAAGGCTTCCACCTGGTCGTGGGTAACGTAGATGATAGTAGTGCCGGTCTCATGGTGCAGGCGCTTCAGCTCGGCGCGCATATCCACGCGGAGCTTGGCGTCCAGGTTGGAAAGGGGCTCGTCCAACAGCAGCAGACGGGGCTCGGACACGATGGCGCGGGCGATGGCGACGCGTTGCTGCTGGCCGCCGGACAGCTCGGTGGGATAGCGCTTGGCGTACTCGCCGATCTGCATCCGCTCCAGGGCGCTGGCCACCTTCTTGGCGATGACATCAGAGGGCTCCTTGCGGATCTTCAGACCGAAGGCCACGTTGTCGAACACGGTCATGTGGGGCCACAGGGCGTAGGACTGGAACACCAGGTTCAGGTTCCGCTTGCTGGGAGGAGCGAAGTAGGCCTCGGCGGCGTTGACGATCTCCTTGTCATCCATGTGGATAAAGCCGTTCTGGGGCTTTTCCAGGCCGGAGACCACCCGCAGGGTCGTGGTCTTGCCGCAGCCGGAGGGACCCAGCAGGGTCATGAAGTCGCCATCCTCGATGGTCAGGTTCAGGTTCTTCAGGACGTGGTTCTTGCCGTAATATTTATCGACATTCGTCAGTACGATCTTGCTCATAATTGATTTCGTCTCCTTTCTGTTCTCAGCCGGCCATGCTCTTAGCCAGGTCGGCGTCTCCGAAGATATTCGCCAGCGCGTACACCAGGAACACGATGGAGAACATCACGATAGCCACGCAGTTGGATGCCTGGGGGCAGTTCTGGTTTTGATACTGGAACGCCAGATAGGGCAGCGTGGAGGTCTTGGGGGTCATGATCAGGATGATCAGGTCCAGTTCCTTCATAATGGAGACGAAGATCAGCATGAAGCCGGAGATGAAGCCGCCCTTGGACAGGGGGAACACGATCTTCACAAAGCGCTTGAAGAAGCCGGCGCCCTCAATGGTAGCGGCCTCCTCCAGCTCACCGCTGATCTGCAGCATGTTGGAGGTACCGGCACGGGAGGCGAAGGGCAGGTGCTTGACCACGGAGGTCACCGTCAGCAGGGCGAATGTGCCGTACAGGGCGGGGATCAGCGTGACGCCGAACAGGGTCTGGGGCTTGGAGAACATGGACAGGTAGATACCGCCGAAGGCCACGGAGGGGATCAGGTAGGGGATGAACACCAGCTGCTCCACCAGCTTGCCGTGGAGCTTGCCGCGGCCCTTGGCGCAGATGTAACCGAGCATCTGGCCGAAGATGGTGCCGAACACGCCGTTGACCACGGTCAGCTTCAGGGAGTTCCACAGGGACAGCTTGAAGTTGCTGTTCTTGAAGATGCCCGGGACGCCTTCCATGATGTTGGGATCGCCCTCGCCGATCCAGTAGTACAGCGTGAAGTTCTCCAGGGAATAGACGCCTTCCTTCAGCATGCAGCTCTCGACGATCAGGATGATGACCGGCATGATGATGCCAACGATGAAGAAGACGAACAGGATCAGGGTGATGATGGGCTTCCAGCCGCCCAGGCCGATGGGAGTGGATCGGCCGCCCTTGCCGCCCACGGTGGCGTAGGACTTCCGGGTGCCGATGAGCTTCTGGTTGATGAACACCGACAGCGAGGCGATGCAGATCATCAGGATGGCCATGGCGAAAGCCGTCTGGGTGTTCTGGGACTTGCTGTTGGAGTACAGCTCGCTGGACAGTGTCCGGAAACTGACGGGAGAACCCAGATAATTGATGGTGCCGAAGGTGCCGATGGCCTTGGAGAAGGTCAGGATGACGGCGGACAGCATGGCGGGCAGCACCAGGGGCAGGGTGATCTTCCGCAGGATCAGGCTCTTGCTGGCGCCCTGGATCTCGCCCATCTCCTCCAGCTCGGAGTTAATGGAGTTCAGCGCCGCGGAGACCAGCAGGTATGTATAAGCGTAATAGTGGAGCGTCAGCACGATGACGATGGCGAGGGGACCGTAGGCAATGGGGGAGAGGATATTCTCAATCACCTCGTTGGAGACGCCAGCGTTCATCATCATGGAGGCCACGAAGCCCGGCGCGCCGCCGACGCGGGGCGTCTTGAACATACTGAGCCACGCCTGGGACTTCACCCAGGAGGGGATCATGTAGGGGATGATGACCGCCAGGGAGAAGAAGGGCTTGAAGGGCAGGTCGGAGCGGACCATCAGCCAGGCCAGAATGGAGCCCAGGGTAATAGCGCACACGGACACACCGAAGCCGATCAGCAGGGAGTTCAGCAGGGGCTTGACCAGCAGGTTCCAGCTCAGGTCGCTGGCCAGTAGGCGCTGCCAGTAATAAAATGTAAATTCACCAGCGACACCGCCCGGAACGGACCGCAGGTCCCGCTGGGACAGTTGGAAGGTCGTGGACAGCATGTCCAGCAGCGGGAAGATGATCAGATAGGTCAGCAGGACGATGGCAATCAGGACGATCACATTGTACGGATTCGTGACGACCGATTTGACCTGGTTCTTCAGGCGCTTGGACTTGGAGTAGTTTTGCTCGTTTGGTTTCATTGCGTGAAGGCACCCTCTCTCTTTCCTAGATTTCAAAACAGAAAGCGCGTCCACGCTTTGACGGATTTTATGCAAACGTTTTCGGCTTTCTGGGATAACCTTATCATTGCAAACCGAGAATTGTCAAGATATGTTTTGCATTTTTCACATTAGACACTATAAGAGCAAGTATATTTTAGCTATATTGCATAATATCTTCCAACAAAAGTATTTGCTATAATAAAAGCGGAGAAAACGGTACCGATGTTCCTTTTCGGATATTTTTTCGGGAGATATCAACCGTTATGGCTGGTTTTTGAAGGTGAAACCGGCTGATGACGGAAGTTTGGCCGGATGGCTGGAACGTTGGCTCCGCAAATTCATGCAAACGTTACCAATGAAATGTGCAAAAACACGTCATTGACCGGAAAAGGAGGAAATGCCTGTGCAGCGTGTGACCATCAAGGACATCGCCCGGATGGCGGGTGTTTCCGTGACGACCGTCTCCCGGGCGCTGAACAACGCGCCGGAGATCAACGGCGAGACCCGGGAGCGCATTATGGAACTTTGCCGGAAGGAGGGCTACCGCACCAATCTGCTGGCCCGGAGCCTGAGCTCCAGCCGTACTAATGTGATCGGCGTGGTGCTGTCTGATATTTCAGGGCCTATCCACGCGGCGTTGGCCCTTCATATCGAGACCTATGCCGCCCAGTTGGGCTATCAGGTCATGCTTTGCAACGGGCAGCCGGGAGACGGCCGGATCGAGGGACTGTTTGACTTCCTCATCGGCCAGCGGGTGGACGGTATTCTGCTGGCAAGCGCCAGCAACAGCGCCATGGACCTGCTGGAGCGGTATCAGACCGCTGTGCCTACCGTGCTGCTGGGCGCGTTCGCCCGGGCGTCCTCTTCCCGGCGCATCAACTCCGTCAGCATCGACAACTACGTGGGCGGCCAGATGGCGGCCCGGTATCTGTACAGCCTGGGCCACCGGAAGGTGGCCTATCTGGGCGTCCGGGAGGGCAGCCGGACCCACCATCTGCGGCACCGGGGGTTCCGGGATATGGCGGTGGAGCTGGGGATGGAAGTGGAGTCCGTATGGAACCAGGAGAACCATTCCACCACGGCGGCGGGCTACCGTCTGGCGCGGGAACTGTTTTTAAAGCCGTTTTGCCAGACCGCGGTGTTCGCAGCCACCGATCTGGTGGCCCTGGGCGCTATGCAGGCTGCCGATGAGCTGGAGATTGCCATTCCGGAGCAGATTTCTCTTTTGGGCTTCGACGATATCGACTACGCCGCCCTGCCGAAAATCAGGCTGACGACATTCTCCCAGCGGACGGACGCTCTGGCCCGCTCCGGCGTGCGGCTTTTGATGGAACTGGTCGAAAGTGGGGATGGGACGGAGTTTACCCAGCGGCTGCTGACGCCGACGTTGGTGGAACGGGATACCTGCCGGGATATTTCCAAGGGATAACGGGGGAGCGGGCCGACGGCCCGCTCCTTTTGTATAGTTGAAGATTCATCCGTATGTGGTATAATACCCTATTATGAAATGGTCGCTTGTCCGCTCCGGTTCCGCCGGAGCGGAGAAAAGGAGGATGACGATGGAACAGGAGATCACCCGGCGTCTGCTGTCGTTTCTGGACGCCAGCCCAAGCTGCTATCACGCGGCTGCCAACGTGGCGGATGTACTTTTGAAGGCGGGATATACCCGGCTGTATGAGGGAGAGCCGTGGCAGCTCACGGAGGGCGGACGGTATTTCGTTCTGCGGGGCGGCGCCAGCGTCATCGCCTTCCGCGTTCCCCGGCGGGATTTCCGGGGCTTCATGATCGCCGCGGGGCACAGCGATTCCCCTACCTTCAAGGTGCGGGAGACGGCGGAGCTCCCCGCCGCCGGAGGCTGCCTGCGGCTCAGCGTGGAGCCTTACGGCGGCATGGTGATGCGCTCCTGGCTGGACCGGCCCCTGTCCGTAGCGGGCCGGGTAGTGGTCCGGGAGGAGGGCCGGTTGGCGGCCCGGCTGGTGAACGTGGACCGGGACCTGCTGGTCATCCCCAGCGTCGCCATTCATATGGACCGGGAGGTCAACAAGGGCACCGCCCTGAAGGCCAACGTGGATATGCTGCCGCTGTTCGGCATGGGTAAGGAGCCGGGGGCGTTCCGGCAGCTCATCGCGGAAGAAGCGGGCGTGACGGAAGAAGATTTGGTTTCCACCGATTTGTTCCTGTATCCCCGGCAGGCGGCCACGCTCACCGGCGGGGCGGAGGAATTCGTGGCGTCGTCCCGGCTGGATGACCTGCAATGCGTGTTCGGTTGCCTGGAGGGATTTTTGGCAGCAAAGGACGGCGAAAGCGTTCCGGTGCTGGCGGTGTTCCACAACGAGGAGGTGGGCAGCGGCACCCGGCAGGGGGCGGACTCCACCTTCCTGACGGATGTGCTGCGGCGTATCAATACGGCTATTGGACGGACCGGGGAGGAGTATCTGACGGCTGTTGCCAACAGCTTCCTGGTGTCGGCGGATAACGCCCACGCCATTCATCCCAACCATCCGGAGTATGCCGACGGCAAGGAGTTCCCGGTGCTGAACAGCGGCGTGGTGGTGAAGTACAACGCCGCCCAGCGGTACACCACTGACGCGGTGTCTGACGCGGTGTTCCGCCAGGTGTGCCGGGAGGCCGGGGTGCCGGTGCAGCGGTACAGCAACCGGGCGGACCTGCCCGGCGGGTCTACCCTGGGCAATATCAGCACCGCCCACCTGTCTGTCCACAGCGTGGACATCGGTCTGCCCCAGCTTGCCATGCACGCCGCCTATGAGGTGGCGGGTGCGAAGGATACGGCGTATCTGGCTCAGGCGATGACGGCTTACTTTGGAAAGAGCTTCCGGATCGGGCCGGAGGGCGTTGTACTTTGAGGCTTGAAAACGGGGGTAACGAGATGCGGCTTTATTTCAAACAGCGCTTTTTCAGCTGGTTCGACAGCTATGATATCTACGACGAGGCGGGAAATGTGGTCTACACTGTGGAGGGGAAGCTCTCCTGGGGCCACTGTCTCCACATCCTCAACAGCGTGGGAGAGCATATCGGCACAGTGCAGGAACGGGTATTTACGTTTCTTCCCAAGTTTGAGATGTATGTGGGGGAGCAGTATGTGGGGTGCATCCAGAAGGAGTTCACCTTTTTCACGCCCCGGTTCGACATCGACTGCAACGGCTGGCAGGTGGAGGGCAGCTTTATGGAGTGGGACTATACCGTGACAGAGCCCTGCGGCGCTCCTGTGGCGCAGATCTCCAAGGAACTGTTCAACTGGACGGATACCTACGTCATCGATGTGGCGGACCCGGGGAACGCCTTGTGCGTGCTGATGCTGGTGCTGGCTATCGACGCGGAAAAGTGTTCGAGAAATTAAAAAATCAGGCGCATCAGGCGCCTGATTTTTTTATTGGGACGGGAGAGACTTCTGCGTGTCAGGCGCGCATCTCGGATGGCGCCGGCGAATGGCCGGATTCTGACTGTAGAACTCCTGCTTTGCCCGATACATTTTCTCTTCTGCGGCTTTTATGAGAGCGGACATTTGGATGCTTCCCGCACTTTGAATTTCATAGCCTACGGAGACATGATAGTTTTCTGATTCTACAATACTTGTAAAGGTATTTAGCTTTTCACCCAAAACCTCCGCATCTGTGTCCGTGGCGAAGGCAACGTATTCGTCTCCGCCGATGCGGTAGGTGTGGAAGACTCCAAACTGGGCCTGGAGCGCGTCGGCAATGTATTTCAGCATGATATCGCCCGCTTCGTGGCCCTTGGCCTCATTCAATTCGTGCAGGCCGTTTACATCCGCATAGATGCAGGCGAGAGACTTTCGACAAAGAGTTGGATAGAGGGGGAGGTAGCGTTCATAGCTGGTGCGGTTGCGCAGCTGCGTGAGCTGGTCGGTTTCCGCCAGATGGGTCAAGGCGTCCTTGATGACAAAGTTTTCAATGGTGATGGACAGCATGAAGGAGGAAATGATCATGCTGATACCGCCAAACACCAGCGCGTTGATCATATCGATCTCAAAAATCGCCCTGGATTTTACCGAGAACGACGCCATGATAAACAGAACGTCAAAAAAAGCGATGAAGCATACGTTTTCGATGGGCCTTAGCACAAACAGCAGGGGGATCGCCAGAAGGAAGGCCAGGAATGTACCGGCTGTCTGTGTCTTGTTATCAAAAGTCCCGATGACGATGGCAAGCAGGAACAGCAGGGCTGTGAATATATAAATCAGTATTTTACAGAGAATCGGGCGTTTTCCGGCAAAAAAGATGTCTGCCAGCAGGATGACGCCGAGCAGGAGCATGGGAGCCACATACGTCTGAAAGCGAAAGTTCAGGCTTTGGTTGATATAGGTGATCAGGATCATTACCAGCAAAAAGGAGATGCTGACAACGCAAAAGACCTGAAGCCGTTTGTGGTTATTTCTGCGGATGTCCGGCATGATGCGGGCGTATTCTTCCGGCGTCGCGCCTGCATAAAACAGGGCCCGTTGAATCTTTTGCGGTATTGACATAGTTGCTGCCTCCTGGAGAACGCCGAAAGCGCGTACTTCTTTCGTGTTTATGCGGGAATGCGGCGTTTGTGGATCTGGGGAAACAAAAGGGCTTTTAGGGAGTGTCATCCTCCTGGGCCAATTCGTCCTTTGCCTGCTGAAGGACCTTTCTTTCCGCTTTTGTCTTGAGCTGGGATTCGTCGAATTTGGCGAACATATCCGGGCGGCGGCGCATGGTGCGCTTGTAGCTTTCCTTCTTTCGCCAGGCGGCAACCTTTCCGTGGTCACCGGAGAGGAGGATTTCGGGGACCTGCCGTCCGTGCCAATCGGCGGGGCGGGAATACTGGGGATACTCCAGCAGGCCGTTCCAGTGGGATTCCTCCTCAAAGCACTCCGCGTCGGGGAGGACGCCGGGGACCATGCGGCACACCGCGTCCGCCACTGCCATGGCGGGAATCTCGCCGCCGGTGAGGACGAAGTCGCCCATGGAAATTTCCTCGTCCACGCACTCGTCGATGAACCGCTGGTCGATGCCCTCATAGTGGCCGCAGACCAGGATGAGGTGGTCGTAGTGCTCCTTCAGTTCCCGGGCGACCTGCTGGTTGAAGGTACGGCCGCAGGGGGACATGAAAATGGTGCGGCCGGGGCCGTAGGCCTCCACGATATGGGCCCAGCAGCGGTACAGCGGGTCCGCCTGCATGACGGCGCCCCGGCCTCCGCCGTAGGGATAGTCGTCCACCTGCATCTGCTTGTTGGTGGTGTACTCCCTGATCTGGTGGGAGCGGATGGAGATGTAGCCCCGCTCGATGGCCCGGCCCAGGATGCTGACGTGGAGCATGGCGTCCACCGAGTCGGGGAACAGGGTCATAATGTCAATGTTCATCCGTCGCCATCCCTTCCCAGACGTGGACCTCCATGCGGTTGGCGTCGATGTCCACGGATTCGATGAACGCGCCCTTCACGGCGGGAATGAGGTATTCCTTTTCGCCCTTGACGGTATAGACCTGGTGGGCGGGGTAGTTCTCCACTGCCGTCACTTCGCCCAGGCGGGCGCCGGTGGCGCAGTCGAAGACCTCCACCCCCAGCAGCTCCTGGTCGAAGAACTCACCGGGCTTCAGGTGGGCGTCGGCGCGGCGGATATACAGGTCCTTGCCCTTCAGGGACAGGGCGGCGTCCATGTCGTCCACACCGGGGAACTTCATCAGTACCACACCCTTGTGGACGTGGTTGGCGGTGGGGATGACGGGCTGGCTGTCCAGATAGAAGGTTTTGAAGCGGGTCAGCAGGGCGGGGTCCGGCCCTTCGGGCTGCACCCGGACTTCGCCCCGGATGCCGTGGGCATTGACGATGCGGCCCAGCTTGATGGTTTCCAGTTTCATGGAGAATGTCTCCTTATCAATTGATACGCATAGTATAGACTGTTTTGCCGGAACTGGCAAGGGGGGGATGTCCGCCTGCGGGCGGGGACGGGCGGAAACGAAAGAAGAGGAGCCGAAGCTCCTCTTCTCTGGACGAATTAGTCTACAATGTCCACGGAAACCTTCACGCCGGTGCGCTGGGCGTAGGAGCGGACGACCGTCCTGATCTCCTTGGCGATGCGGCCCTGGCGGCCGATGACCTTGCCCATGTCGTCGGGGGCGACGCGCAGCTCCAACGTCAGCTCCTGATCGCCCTGGATCTCCGTAACGGAGACCGCGTCGGGATCATCCACAAGGTTTCTGGCGATATAGAGCAGCAAGTCTTTCATGATCCGTCCTCCGGATCAGAGGACTTCCACTTTTTTCAGCAGAGCTCTGACGGTATCGGTGGGCTGGGCGCCGGACTTGATCCAGGCCTGAGCGCGCTCGGTGTCGATCTTGATCTCGGCGGGAGCAACGCAGGGATTGTAAGTGCCGATCTCCTCAATGAAACGGCCGTCGCGGGGGAAACGGGAATCGGCCACCACAACGCGGTAGAAGGGAGCCTTCTTGGCGCCCATGCGGCGCAGTCTAATCTTAACCATGATTTGTACCTCCAAAAGTAAAAATAAATTGTTTTTTATCTATAAATGCGGGTGCACTTATATACAGTTATTTGAAGCGCTTTTTCCGGCCAAAGCCATGCATCCGGCCGCCCATGCCGGGGATACGGCCCTTGGTCATCTGCTTGGTGAGCTGCTGCATCATGTCAAACTGCTTCAACAGACGGTTGACATCCACGACCTCCAGGCCGCAGCCGGCGGCGATGCGCTTCTTCCGGCTGGCGTTCAAAATCTGGGGATTCTCCCGTTCCAGCGGGGTCATGGAGAGAATGATGGCCTCGGTGTGGGCCAGGGCCTTTTCATCAATAGTGGCTCCCTGGAGCTGTTTGCCCAAGTTGCCGGGCATCATGCCCGCCAGCTGGCTCAGGTCGCCCATGCCGCGCAGCTGCTGGAGCTGCTCGTAATAGTCCTGGAGCGTAAAGCGGTTTTTCCGCAGCTTTTCCTCCAGCTTGGCGGCCTGCTTTTCATCGTAGTTGGCCTGGGCCTTTTCGATGAAGGACAGCATATCGCCCATGCCCAGAATACGGGAGGCCATGCGGTCCGGGTGGAAGGGCTCGATCATATCCAGCTTTTCGCCGGTGCCCACGAACTTGATGGGCTTGCCGGTGGCCGCCCGGATGGTGAGGGCAGCGCCGCCCCGGGCGTCGCCGTCCAGTTTGGTGAGAATGACGCCGTCGATGCCCAGGGCCTCGTCAAAGGCGCTGGCGGCATTCACCGCGTCCTGGCCGGTCATGGCGTCCACGACCAGCAGGATCTCGTTGGGCTTTACGGCGGCTTTCATCCGCTTCAGCTCGTCCATCAGCGTCTCGTCCACATGGAGACGGCCGGCGGTATCCAGGAACACCATGTCGCTGCCGTAGTCCCGGGCGTGGCGGATGGCGTTCTGGGCAATGGTGACGGGGTCGCCCTGGCCCTGCTCAAATACCGGCAGGTCCAGTTGTCCACCCACCACCTTCAGCTGCTCAATGGCGGCGGGGCGGTACACGTCGCAGGCCGTCAGCAGGGGACGCTTTGTGTACTGGCGGCGCATCAGGCCAGCCAGCTTGGCGGTGGTGGTGGTCTTACCGGCGCCCTGGAGACCCACCATCATGACCACGGTGGGGCCGTTGTTGGCCATGGTGAGCTTGGCAGTACCGCCGCCCATCAGGTTCGTCAGCTCCTCGTTGACGATCTTGATGACCTGCTGGGCGGGGGTCAGGCTGTCCAGTACATCGGTGCCGATGGCCCGCTCCGTGACAGTGGCCACGAAGTCCTTGACCACCTTGTAGCCCACGTCGGCTTCCAGCAGGGCAAGGCGGACCTCCCGCATGGCCTCCCGGACATCGTTTTCCGTCAGGCGGCCCTTGCCCCGCAGGCGCTTGAATGTGGCGTTCAGTTTTTCAGTGAGTCCTTCAAATGCCATACTTAATCCTTTAAGGCGCTGGTTTCCGCCGTGATGCGGTCCGCCAGCTCCGTGAGCCGGCTGTCCTCAAATTGGCGGTAGTTGATGGTTCTGATCTGCTCGGCGGCTTCCGCGATGGCGTCCAGGTGGGGACGCTGGGCCTCGAACCGCTTGATGATGCCGGTCTTGTCCTCGACCTCCTGCATGGCGGCCTCCGCCCGGACGATGACGTCCCGGACGCCCTGCCGGGAGATGCCCGCGTTTTCCGCGATCTCCGCCAGAGACAAGTCCTCGTTATAGTAGAGGTCGAAAAATTCCTTCTGCCGGTCGGTCAGGAGTTCTCCGTAAAAATCGAAGAGCATAGTCATACGGTACGTCTGATTTTTCAAGAGACCGCCCCTTCCTGTAAAGTTATAGGCCTTTACAACACGAAATAGTTTACAGGAATTTGTGAGAAATGTCAAGGGGAATTTGAGAAGAAATCCAGAAAAAATCAGAGGGTGAAAGCATTGCGGGAGCAGAGGCGGGCGGTTATACTGGAGAAAAAGGAAAGGGAGGCTGAAAGGCATGGTTTTTGACGGACATTCCGACCTTTTGTACGATGTGACCCGCCGCCGTTTGGCGGGTGAGAAGCGCGTGCTGGAGCGGCGCCACCTGCGCAACCTGGAAGCGGGGGGCGTGGAGGGCCTGACTCTGGCACTGTGGGTCAGCGCTCATGCCCAAAGCTTCTGGAAGGATGTGCCGGAGGCGAAGGGCGACCGGGAGCGGACGGACATCATGCTGCTTTGCATGAAGGCGGAGCTGGCAGAGTGTCCGTGGCTGGAACTGGTCCGCACAACGGAAGAGGCGGAGCGGGCCAAAGCGGCGGGGAAGAAGTACGCATTCCTGGCCGTGGAGGGCATGGATGCCATTGGGAATGAGCTGGGCGGTATCGATCGTTACGCCGACATGGGTGTCCGGCTGGGGATGCTGACCTGGAACGGGGAGAACCTATTGGCGACGGGCGCCGGGGGAGACCCGTACTCCGGACTGACGGAACTAGGACGGCTGGCGGTCCGCAGGATGGGGGAGCGGAACATCCTGGTGGACGTCTCCCATCTAAACGACGGTGGGTTTTGGGATGTGATGAAAGCTGCGGATGGTCCGGTCATCGCCTCCCACTCCAACTGCCGGGCGCTGTGCGACGTGCGGCGGAATCTGACCGACGACCAGCTCCGGACCATCCGGGAAAACGGCGGCGTCGTGGGGCTGAACGTCCACCACGCCTTCGTCCACACCGACCGGGAAAAACAGACGGCGGAGATGCTGGCCCGCCACGCCGCCCACATGGCGGAGGTCATGGGCATGGAGCATGTGGCCTGCGGCTTTGACTTCTGTGAATACTTCGGCCCCGGCAACGAGGGGGCCGACGGCCTGGAGAACTGTTCCCAGATCAGGAATTTGTTTTACTGGCTGGAAAAGCTGGGGATGAATGAAAAAGAGCGGGAAATGATCGCCAGGGAGAATTTTCTGCGGGTACTGCGGTGAAAAAGAGGCTGCTTTGGCAGCCTCTTTTCATTTACAAAAAGAATTTGAATTATGGGGGGAGTTATACTATAATATACGCTGTATCTTTATATTCGGTATTTTGCGCGCATACACAAAGGAGTGAGATTTTGGAAGTGACAAGAACGAAACTCGCCGACGGTGTGTATTTGACCTACCTGCCGGCGCGGAAATTCAAGACCAGCCTTCTCTCCGCCCAGTTCGTGACGCCGTTGACGGAGGAGACGGCTTCCGCCTATGCGCTGCTGCCCGCCGTGCTGCGGCGGGGCACCGTCACCTATCCCGACATGGGAGCCCTGTCCGCCCGGCTGGACAAGCTGTACGGCGCACGCATCGACTACACGGTGCGGAAAAAGGGCGAGACTCAGTGCGTGGGCTTTGTGGCCAGCTTTATCGACGACAGCTTCATCCCCGGCGGAGAACACCTTTTAGAGCCGGTGGCGGAGCTGCTGGGCGAGCTGGTCTGCGACCCTGCCACGGAGCGGGGGCGGTTCGTGCCCGCCTATTTTGAGAGCGAAAAGACCAATCTTATCGACGCCATCCGCAGCATCATCAACGACAAGCGGGACTATGCTGACAGCCGCCTACTGCGGGAGATGTGCGCCGGGGAGGCCTACGGCATCCCGCGCTTAGGCAGTGAGGAAGACGCGGAACGGTTGCAGCTTCGGAAGCTGTACGCCCAGTACGGAAAGCTCATCGGCACCTCCCGGCTGGAGCTGTTTTACAGCGGCAGCGCCGACAGGAAGCGGGTGGAGGACGCACTGCTGTCCGCCTTTGCCACCCTGCCCCGGGAGAACATCCGGGAGACCTTCCCAGCCCAGACCCATCCCGCCCGGCAGGAGGTGCTGCGGGTGACGGAGGAGCTGGACGTGACCCAGGGGAAGCTGGGCATGGGCTTTGCCTGCGGCAGCGACGACACCGCCGCGCTGCTGATGGGCAACACCCTGTTCGGCGGCAGCAGCAATTCCAAGCTGTTTTTGAACGTGCGGGAGAAGCTGTCCCTGTGCTACTACGCCTCCTCCCTGTACCACCGCCAGAAGGGCATCATCACCGTGTCCTCCGGCATCGAGTTTGAAAACTATCAGAAGGCTTATGACGAGATCATGGCCCAGCTGGACGCCGTGCGAAACGGCGATTTGGAGGACTGGGAGCTGGACGGCGCCCGGAGCACCCTGCTGAACGCCTACGCCTCCATGGGCGACTCCCAGGGGAAGCTGGAGAACTTCTATCTGGGCCAGGCGGCCACCGGACAGTCCGAGACGCCGGAGGAGCTGGCGGAGCAGGTGCGGAATGTGACGCCGGAGCGCATCTTCAATGCCATGAAGGCTGTGGGACTGGACACGGTGTACTTCCTGCGGGGAAAGGAGGCGGCGGAATGAAGCAGAGCTTTTACGAGCGGCTGGGGGAGTCCGTCTACCGGGAGACCCTGCCCAACGGACTGCAAATTTACGTGGTGCCCAAGCCCGGTTACGCCAAAAAATACGCCTTTTTCGCCACCCGCTACGGCGGTATGGACACCTGCTTCTGCCTGAACGGCCAGTGGCTGGACACTCCGGCGGGCATCGCCCACTATCTGGAGCACAAGATGTTCGACACCAAGGAGGGCAACGCCCTCCAGGAGCTGGCGAAAAACGGCGCGGAGCCCAACGCGTTTACCTCCAACGCCATGACCGGCTATTATTTCGATTCCACTGACCATTTTGAGGAGAACCTTGAAATTCTGCTGTCCTTCGTGTCCATTCCCTACTTTACCGAGGAGAGCGTTGCCAAGGAGCAGGGCATCATCGGCCAGGAGATCCGCATGGTGGAGGACAACCCCGACTGGCAAATTTATGTCCGCATGATGCGGGCACTGTACCAGAACAGCACCGCCAGGACTTCCATTGCCGGAACGGTGGAGAGCATCTCCCACATCACGGCAGAGACGCTGTACGACTGCCACAAAGCCTTCTACACCCCGTCCAACATGGTGCTGACTGTTGTGGGCGACGTGGACCCCATCCATGTGGTGGACCTTGCCAGGCGGGTGCTGCCCCGGGAGGGCGGCCCGGCTATCCCCCGGGACCACGGCACGGAGCCTCCGGAGGTGGCGGAGAAGGAGACCAGCCTTGCCATGGAGGTCTCCTGCCCCCAGTTCCTTACCGGATTCAAGTGCGCTCCCGCCGGGGAAAAGGACTACCTCCGCACTGCCGTTATCGGCGACCTGGCCTGCGACATCCTGCTGGGGGATTCCAGCCCCCTGTACCTGCGGCTTTATGACGAGGGCCTTATCAACACCAGCTTCGGCGGTTCCTTTGAGATGATGCCCGGCGTGGCCTACCTCTACGCCGGCGGCGACAGCAAGGATGCCCGGAAGGTCCGGGAGGAAATTCTGAAGGAGGCCGCCCGGCTGGCGAAGGAGGGCATCGGAGAGGACTTCTACCAGCAGGTGAAACGGGCCTCCTTCGGCTCCAACCTGCGGGGGCTGAATTCCTTTGAGAATATCGCCGTCTCTCTGACGGAGGGCTATTTCAACGGCTACGACCCCTTCCACTTCCCCCAGGTGTTCGACGAGATCACCAAGGAAGATATTCAGAACTTCCTGCGGGAGAATATCACGGAGGAGCGGTGCGTTCTCAGCGAGATCGTGCCCCGTGAGTAATTCCAGCATCCAGCGTTTTTTTAGAAAGAAAGGAAGAATCTTGTTTTGACTGCGTTAAAGGATATGCCCATCAGCTTTCCCGGCCTGTTCGGCGACTGGGAATTCAACCCTGATCCCATCGCCCTCCACATTGGACACGGCATTTACTGGTACGGGATCATCCTGGCCTGCGCTATGCTGGCCGGATTGTTTCTATGCATGAAACAGGCCAAGCGCTTTGGCCTCACCGAGGACAACGTGCTGGACTTGGTGCTGTGGGCGGTGCCCAGCTGCATCCTGGGCTCCCGTATCTATTACGTCATCTTTTACCTGGACCTGTACCGCAACGCCGACGGCAGCCTGGACTGGGGCCGCATCATCGCCATCTGGGACGGCGGCCTTGCCATCTACGGCACGGTTATCGCCGGCGTGATCGTGGTGCTGATTTTTACGAAGGTGAAGAAGCTGCGGTTCGCCGCCATGACGGACCTTGCCGCCATGGGCCTGCTGCTGGGCCAGATCATCGGCCGGTGGGCCAACTTCATCAACCGGGAGGCCTTCGGCGGCCTGACAGACCTGCCCTGGCGGATGCGGCTGTGGGTCAGCGCCAGCCAGTATATCGAGGTGCATCCCACTTTCCTCTATGAGAGCCTGTGGAATCTGGTGGGCCTGCTGCTGATGCTGTTTGTGGTCACCAAGGGCCGCCGGTTCGATGGCGAGAACACCTGGTTCTACTTCCTGTGGTACGGCCTGGGCCGCTCCTGGGTGGAGGGCCTGCGGACCGACAGTTTGTACCTGTTCAACTGGACCTTTATGGGCCAGCCCATCCGGGTGTCTCAGGCGCTGAGCTTGGTGATGGTGGTCGTGGCGGCAGTGATGCTGTTCTACAATATCAAAATCAAAAAGCGCACTGCCGACGGCCTGCTGGTGAACCAACTGGCCGCGGCGGAAGCAGAGAAAGCTGCCGTGTGTGCGAACAGTGAGGAAGATGCTCCTTTGGAGGAGATCCTGGCAGAGGAGACCTCTTCGACGGAGGAAACGGAGGGCGAAAACGATGGCGGTAAGGATTGACGGCAAGGCCCTGGCAGCCCAGGTGAAGGCCCGGGTCCGGGAGGAGGCGGCGAGGCTGCCCCGGCAGCCCGGCCTGGCGGTGATCCTGGTGGGAGAGGACCCCGCCAGCAAGGTCTATGTCAATGGCAAGGAAAAAGACTGTACAGAGTGCGGAATCCAGAGCTTTTCTCACAGATTGCCTGCGGAGACCAGCCAGGAAGAGCTGCTGGCGCTGGTCCGGGAGCTGAACGCAGACCGGTTGGTGGACGGCATCCTGTGCCAGCTCCCGCTGCCCAAGGGCCTGGACGAGGAGGCGGTCATCAACGCTATCGCGCCGGACAAGGATGTGGACTGCTTCCACCCCTTCAACGTGGGGCGGATGTCCATCGGAGAGCCGGTGTTCCTGCCCTGCACGCCCGCCGGCGTCATGGAGATGCTGCGGGCCTATGACATCCCGGTGCGGGGTAAAAACTGCGTGGTGCTGGGACGGAGCAACATCGTGGGCAAGCCCATGGCGATGCTGCTGACCCAGGCCGACGGCACCGTGACTGTGTGCCATTCCAAAACGGAGGATTTGGTGGAGTTTACCCGCCGGGCGGATATTCTGGTGTCCGCCATCGGAAAGACCCGCTTTGTTACCGCCGACATGGTGAAGGACGGGGCGGTGGTCATTGATGTGGCGATGAACCGGGATGAAAACGGCAAGCTATGCGGCGACGTGGATTTCGCAGCTGTGGAACCCAAGGCTTCCTTCATTACCCCGGTACCCGGCGGTGTGGGGCCCATGACCCGGGCCATGCTGATGGAGAACATTCTCACCGCGGCAAAACAGCATCAGGCGACATAAGGAAGCGGCGGCCGTTTTCGGCCGCCGCTTTTAGCAGTTTATGAATCCGGGTAGCGCTGCATGACAGCGAGAAACTCATCAAAATGCTGGTCAAACAGCGCGGTGAGCGCAGGATTAAACTGGCGGCCCGCCTGGGACAGGATCTCGGCCCTGGCATCCTCTGGCGACCATGCTTCCTTGTAGCAGCGCTTGCTGACCAGAGCATCAAACACATCGGCGATGGACACGCAGGCGGCATAGAGGTCGATCTGGTCGCCCTTCAGGCCCAGCTGATAACCGGTGCCGTCAAACCGCTCGTGATGCTGCTGGGCAATGACGGCTGCGATCTGCATGATCTCGCCGGGAGAATTCTTCAGCAGGTCGTAGCCGCAGCCGGAATGGGTCTTGATGCGGTCAAATTCCTCGGGGGTCAGACGGGCGGGCTTTTGCAGGATGCGCTTCGGCACCTCCAGCTTGCCCACGTCATGGAGCATGCTGGCGACGCTGACCTTCCAGCATTCCTCGGGCGGGAGCTCCAGCGCCATGCACAGGACATGGGTATAGGCGGCGACCCGCTTGATATGGTGGCCGGTCTCCTTGCTGCGGGACTCTACCATTTCTGCCAGCGCGTTGACGATTGTCTGCTGTTCCCCGTAAAGCTCGTTGTTTTTTTGAATCAGGGTGGAAATGAGCCGCTGGAGCTTGCTGGTGACGCTGAGGCAAATCACGGAGATGGCGATGAGCTCGATGGCACGGGGCAGCACGCCGTACAGCAGCACGCCTTTGAGTGTGACCAGCGGCTCGTCCGGTACAACCTTGAGGGCGAAGGCTGCCAGATGGCTGGCGACCATGACCGGCAGGGAGAGAACCGTGGTATAGAGGACGCTGGTGCGGTCACAGTACAGGCAGGACACCGCTACCGGAAAGACCAGCATAATGATAACATGGTAGGACAGGAAAGCGTACAGAACGCCGGACATCAGCACCATCAGGGTCAGGGTAAAATACCGTGCCAGCTTGCTGCTGACGTGCAGAAAATCATACAGGATCGTCGGAATGAACATGACTGCGATGGAAAAGAGCACAGCCGGATACAGCATGGCTCCGATTTTGAAAATGCCCATCAGATTCAGAACGATCACCAGACTCATCAGCGCCATCATTACACGGCAGATCAGCGCCATGCGGTGGTCGGCCTCCGCATTAAAATTCTGGATCAGGTAGTCGGTAAAATCCATGAGATACTCCCTTTTTCAAGGCACTGCACTTTAGCTCCATGGAACAGTTGAAAACTTTTACCTTATGATAATAGCAGTATTAAACCGTTTTTTCAAGAAAAATCGGAAGACATCTTTCCGTATAAAGAAGATGGATTTTAAGGGCGTGGGATTGCAGAGACCGGGAGTAAGTGATATAATTTACCAAATTCTTCAACAAAGGAAGCGAGTAACCATGAAAAAGCGCGTTATCTCCTGCCTGTTGGCCGTGGTGCTGGCGGCCAGTCTGCTGGCTGTCCCGGCGGCGGCTTCCGGCTCCAGCCCTGCCTCCACAGACCGGGCGGACAAGCTGGCGGCCCTGCACCTGTTCCAGGGCACCGCAGATGGCTATAAGCTGGACAACACCCCCACCCGGATGCAGGGATTGGTCATGCTCATCCGCCTGCTGGGTAAGGAGGAAGAGGCATTGAGCCGCAAGGAGACCTCTCCCTTCACGGACCTGACCTGGGGCCAGGACCACGCGGGCTATGCCTATACCCACGGCTTGACCAAGGGCACCGGCGACGGCACCACCTTCACACCCAACAGTCCCTTGAGCGCAACAGGGTATGTGACCTTCCTGCTGCGGGCCCTGGGGTACAGCGACACCGAGGGCGATTTTACCTGGGGCCAGCAGATGGCTTTCGCCAACAGCCTTGGCATGATCGACCAGGCGGCGGTTTCCAAGCTGCCCGGTCTGACGCTGAACCGGGGCGACATGGTGGACTTGTCCTACGCCGCCCTGACCTGCCGCATGAAGGGGGAGAGCCGCACCCTGGCGGAGAAGCTGCGGGATGACGGCGTGTTCACCACCGCCGAGGGCAAGGCTGCCGGTGTGCTGGGAAGCGGCGCGGGCTGGACTTATTCCTATGTCCCCTACAACAACTCCACCGTCAGCTACGCGAAAAAGACCGTTGCGACCTCCAAGGGCAATGTGACCGCCCATGTGCTGACGGTGAATACTGCCAGCCCCCGGGTGACGGTGAAGTCCGCCATGGTGAACAACACCCTGGGCAATACGGCGCCCTTCTCCCAGATCGTGAAGAATTCCGGCGGCGCTGTGGCTGTCATCAACGGCAATTTCTTCGCCGCCTATGACGCCTTCAAGGTACCTATCGGCCATGTGATGGTGGACGGCGAGTTCCTGTACGCCAGCTCCGGTGTGTCCTCCCTGGGTATTACGAAGAACGGCGAGGTGCGTATCGGCCGTCCCGCCCTGTTCACCCGGGTAAAGGAGACCAATGGTTCCAACATGTGGGCCGCGTACGAGATCAATACTTACTACCAGGGTGACAGCGTGTCCGTGATGTACACCCCGGCCTACGGCAAGAGCGTGGCTGTCACTGGAACCGGAAGTATGCTGACGGTCAGCGGCGGCGTTATCACCGGCTTTGACCCGGTGGCGCCGGGGGCTGTGGTGAGCATCCCTGCGGACGGCTATGTGGTGTTCATGGGGACGGGATATACCTCCACCGACTATTTCCGCAGGCCCACCGTGGGTAAGAGCGTGACCATGGAATACTATCTCTTCAAGGAGGACCCGGAGGGCTTCCGGCTGGATGACGTGGTGAGCATCATCTCCGGCGCGCCCCGGCTGGTGCAGGACGGCGCTATCGTTACCTCCCTGGAGCCGGGCTTTACCGAGGCCCGCTTTACCACCAACTCCGCGCCCCGGACCGCCGTGGGCGTCAACGGCGCGGGAGAGCTGCTGCTGGTCTCCGTGCCCGGCGGGGCTACCATTCAGCAGATGCGGGAGCTGATGCTGGCGCTGGGCTGCGTGGACGCTTTCAACGTGGACGGCGGCGCCTCCTGCGGCATGTACTACAACGGTTCCTATCTGGCGACGCCGGGGCGGGAGATCCCGGTGACGCTGCAGGTGTTCGTGGACTGAATGATATGAAAAAACTGCCGCGGGCGTTTTGCTCACGGCAGTTTTTTTGTGCGGTCCCAGGGGATGAAATAGATGGGGATGGCGACCAGCAAGGACAGGGCCAGGGCGCTTACCACATCCAGAATGGTGTGCTGTTTGATGAACAACGTGGAGACGCAGATCAGCACCGCCAGCACCGGGACGCCCCACCGCAGCAGGGGATGGGCGCGGAGGCGGGGGCTGTCCCACATTGCCAGGGCTGCACCGACGGAACCTACCACATGGACGGAGGGGAAGACGTTGGTATTGGTGTCAATGCGGTAGAGGGCGGCTACCAGGGCGGTGGGGAAGTTTTCCCGGGGAAAGACCTGGGGCCGGAGGTCCTGCCCATTGGGGAGCAGGAGCCAGATGAGGACGCTGGCGAAAAAGGTCACGGCCAGGAACGCCATATAGCAGCGGAAGGCGGGGGCGTCCCGGAGCAGCAGATACAGCCCCACCGCCACCAGCAGAGGATACCAGGCGCAGTAGAACAGGACGAACCATTCACAGAAGGGAATGGCGTTGTCCAGAGGAAGCTGAGTGGGCCAGTAGGAGGCCTGGGGAAGATGCTCGATCAGCACGAAAGCAAGGAGGTAAAAGGGCAGCCATAGTGCGAATTTCAACTCCCTCCAGGGGATACGGGACAGGCGCAAAGAGATCACCTTGTTTGATACAAATTTGTACAGACAAGATAGCACAGGCGCTATGGCGAAATCATGGATATTTTGGGAATAATATGTGAAGAAATTGTAAAACGGCAGGAAAAACGCGCCGCTGCGGATTTGCAGCGGCGTTCAGGCTTCCGGAAAAGTCCAGCAGACTTTTCCGGAAGCCTTCACAACGCCTGGCTTTTTGGCCTGCGTCCAAAAAGCTGCCGCTTTGCGGCGCAAACGCCTGCTGCCGCAGGCTTTTTGCAGGCATTCGATTCAACACGAAGGGGCTCTGCCCCCTCGTACTCCCCCTGAAAGGGAGAAAATTTCTACTTCGGACTGGAGAACCAATAACGCGCCGCTGCGGATTTGCAGCGGCGCGTTTGGATGGATTCAGCGTTCCTCGCGGAAGTAGGGGAGGCCCAGGCTTGCGGGAGGCTGGTTTTCACGCTTTTTACGGAGGGAGATGGCGACCAGCACCACGATGGTGACCAGGTAGGGTAGCATCTTGAACAGCTCGATGTCCTTGCGGCCCAGGCCGGGAATGATCAGGTAGACCCAGAACAGCAGGCCGAACAGGTAGGAGCCCCAGATGGCGTTCACGGAGCGCCAGGTGGCGAAGATGACCAGAGCCACGGCCAGCCAGCCCAGGGACTCAATGGTACCGTCATTGGCCCAGGTGCCTTTGATATAGTCCATGGTGTAGTACAATCCGCCCATGCCGGAGATGCCGGCGCCCACACAGGTGGCGAGGTACTTGTAGCGGGTGACGTTGATGCCCGCCGCGTCGGCGGTGGCGGGATTTTCACCTACGGCCCGGAGGTTCAGGCCGGTACGGGTGCGGTTCAGGAACCAGGCCATGACCACGGCCACCACGATAGCGAGATAGGCCATGAAACCATAGCTCAGGAACAGCTTCCCAAAGACACCGAGGTTCGTCACGTTGTTGATGTTGGCACGGTAGACGGAGCTGGTGGCGGCCACGGAGATCTGTCCCACGCCGCCGGCCATGGTGTTCAGACCGCCGCCGAAGAAGTTGGCCACGCCGCCGCCGAAGATGGTCAGCGTCAGGCCGGTGACGTTCTGGTTGGCCCGGAGGGTGATGGTCAGGAAGCTGTACAGCAGGCCGCCCAGCGCGGAGGCCAGAAATGCGGCCAGGAAGCTCAGCAGCAGGCATACCACCTTATTGGGCGCAGGATTGTTGAGCTCATAGAAGAAAGAAGCCGCCAGGCCGGCGATGCCGCCTAAGTACATGATGCCGGGGACACCCAGGTTCAGGTTGCCGGATTTCTCCGTCAAAATTTCGCCGATGGCGCCGAACATGATGACGGTGCCGAAGCAAACAGCGGACTGCAAAAGCTGGATGATCTGTGCGCTTGTCATTTGGCCTCGCCCTCCTTTTTGCCCCGCAGGATGACACGGTAGTTGATGAAGAATTCGCTGCCCAGGATGAAGAACAGGATGATGCCGGTGATGATGTTGGAGGCATAATCGTTCAAGTTGAACTGGGAGGCGATCTGGATGGCGCCCTTCTGCAGAAACACCAGCAGCAGGGAGATCAGGATCATGACGAAGGTGTTGAACTGGGCCAGCCATGCCACGATGATGGCGGTGAAGCCGCGGCCGCCGGCAGTGGAGGTGGAGATGGTGTGGCTGGCTCCGGAGACGGCGATGAAGCCCGCCAGACCGCAGATGGCGCCAGAGATAGCCATGGTGCGGATGGTGACCTTCTTCACGCTGATGCCCGCGTACCGGGCGGTGTTCACGGAGTCGCCCACGACGGTGATCTCATAGCCCTGCTTGGAGTATTTCAGGTACAGGAACATGCCCACGGTCAGCAGCAGGACCAGCAGGACGTTCAGACCGTAAGCCTGGCCGAAGAGCTCCGGGAACCAGCCGGCCTTGGTGGACTGGTTGATGACGCCCACGGTGTTGGAGCCGATAGGGTTCTCCCACAGAGCCACACAATAGCTGGTGATCTGAATGGCGACGTAGTTCATCATCAGGGTGAACAGCGTCTCATTGGTGTTCCAATAGGCCTTGAAAACGGCGGGGATGACGCCCCAGACACAGCCTGCCACAATGCTCATGACAGCCATGATGACCAGCAGGACCGGGGTGGGGATGGAGGCGCCGTAAGCCCGCATGATACCGGCGGTGAGGACGCCGCCCATCAGCACCTGGCCCTCGGCGCCGATGTTCCAGAATTTCATCTTGAAGGCGGGGGCCAGGCCCACGCCGATGCACAGCAGCATCATGGTGTCGCGGATGGTGACCCAGCTCCGGCGGGTGGTGCCGAAGGCACCGTCATAGATGCCCTTATACACATCAACGGGGTTCAGCTTGGTCACGGCGAAGATGAAAATGCCGCTGACCACCAGGGACAACAGGACCGCGATGACGCGGATGCCGTAAGCCTTGGGACGGGAGATGCCGTCCCGCTTGGCGATGCGCAGCAGGGGTTCTTTTCCTTGTTTCACTTGACTCATGCCTCCGCAGCCTCCTTCTTAAAACGGGTCATCAGCAGGCCCACTTCTTCCTTGGTGGTGGTGCGGGCGTCCACGATGCCGCTGACCTGGCCGCCGCACAGCACCAGGATCCGGTCGCACAGCTCCAGCAAAACGTCCAGGTCCTCGCCGACATAGACAACGGCGACACCCTTCATCTTCTGCTCCGTCAGCAGATTGTAAATGGTATAGGAGGTATTGATGTCCAGACCGCGGACAGCGTAGGCCGTCATCAGCACAGAGGGCTCCTGAGCGATCTCACGGCCCACCAGCACCTTCTGCACGTTGCCGCCGGACAGCCGCCGGACGGGGAAGTTGACGCCGGGAGTGACCACGTCCAGCTCAGCGAGGACTTCCTCTGCCAGCTTTTTGGGGGACTTGCGGTCAGTGAAGACACCGTGGCCTTTCCGGTAGCTGCGCAGCAGCATATTGCCCGTCATGCCCATGGAGCCTACCAGGCCCATGCCCAGCCGGTCCTCCGGCACAAAGGCCAGGGATACGCCGGAGCGCTTGATCTGTAGAGGCGTCTTGCCCACCAGATCCACGCCGGGGTCGCCGTCAGGCGTGCCCATGGCGCGGTAGCGGATGGAGGCACCGGGCTGCATGGGCTGCAGGCCCGCGATGGACTCCAGCAGCTCCTTCTGACCGGAGCCGGCGATGCCCGCGATGCCCAGGATCTCGCCGCCCATGGCGGTAAAGGTCACATCGTCCAGACGCTTGACGCCCATGGCGTCGTAGACCGTCACATTCTTGACTGTCAGACGGGGAGTGGGGTCCTTGGGCTCGGGACGGTCAATATTCAGCGTGACCGCGTGGCCCACCATCATATCCGTCAGAGCCTGGGGAGAGGTGTCCTTTGTCTGGACATCTCCGATGTATTCGCCCTTTCGCAGGACCGCTACCCGGTCGGACACATCCATGACCTCATGGAGTTTGTGGGTGATGATGATCATGGCCTTGCCGTCCGCCTTCATGTTCCGCATGACGTCAAAGAGCCGGTCGGTCTCCTGGGGCGTCAGAACGGCGGTGGGTTCGTCCAGAATCAGAATTTGGGCGCCCCGGTAAAGGACCTTGACGATCTCCACCGTCTGCTTTTCGGAAACGGACATATCGTAGATCTTTTTGTTGGGGTCGATCTGGAACCCATACTTCTCGCAGATGCCGTTGATCTTCGCGGCCGCCGCCTTCAGGTCCAGCTTGCCCTCGTCCTCCAGGCCCAGAACGATGTTCTCCGCCGCAGTGAACACGTCCACTAGCTTGAAGTGCTGATGAATCATGCCGATGCCGTTGTCAAAGGCGTCCTTGGGGGAGGCGATGGTGACAGGCTTGCCGTCTACCAAAATCTCACCCTCGTCAGGGAAATAGATGCCGGCCAGCATATTCATCAGAGTGGTCTTGCCGCTGCCATTTTCACCAAGCAGAGAGAGGATCTCTCCCTTATTGATATCCAGTGAGACATTGTTGTTGGCAACGACTTTTCCGAACCGTTTTGTAATGTTCCGTAATTGGACTGCTGCAACAGTTTCCACGAAGACCATCCTTCCTGCCGTATTGGCATAAAATGGGGAAGCGCCGAAGAAACCGAAAGCCCGGCGCTTGGGGCAGGGGAGCGGTCCCCGGTGCCCGATGGGATACCAAAGGTTGATATCTAAGTATACCATGCCTTTCAGGCAATGTAAATCATAAATGTCATAGGAATTGTGAGGATTGCACAGAAATGTGAGACTTTCACAAGAAAGGTCAACCTATTTTGACGAGAATGGAAAAAGAGAGAAATGACAATAAAACCTGTGGGACTTACGTGATGGGAAAGAAGGATGTCCTGCTCCATTCAAATCATTGTTTTCAGCACTTTGAAAAAGTTTGGAAAAGAGGGGACTGCCATTCGGCAGTCCCCTCTTTGGAACTTATGTGGAAAATTAGTTGTTGTTCAGCTCGGTGATGCCGTCGATGCGCAGAGAGAAGTAAGGAGCGGAGCGCAGGACAGACTCCTGGAAGGCACCGTCAACGATGCACTCGCCGGTGTCATTGACCCAGTCACCGTCGGTGTCCAGACCAAAGGCAGTGGTGACGGTCTCGCCGCCCACGGTGAACTTGGAGGTGTCGAAGACCTTCAGCCTGCCGTCCTTAATGGAGGCCCAGGCGGCGTCAACGGCTTCCTGAGTGCCGGCGGCGCAGCTCTCGCCCAGAGCGGAGATCATAACGGCGTCATCCTTCACGCCAGTGGCGAAGTCGGTGGGGATCTCCTGGCCGGCGATGAACTTCTCCAGAGTGGCCTTGTACAGGACGGACCAGTTGTTCTGGGCGGAGGTCAGAGCGGCGGTGGGAGCCACGGACAGCATATCGATGTTGTAGCCAACGGAGTAGACTTCCTTGCCGGAGTCCTTCACAGCCTGGACGGCGGAGGGAGCGCCGGTGGAGTCGGCGTGCTGGCCGATGATGACGCAGCCCTTGCTCATCAGAGCATTGGCGACCTCGCCCTCAGCCACGGGATCATACCAGGAGTTGGTGTACTGAACGTCCATGTGGGCGCCGGGGACGATGGACTGGATGCCCAGCAGGAAAGCGGTGTAGCCGCAGACCACCTCGGCATAGGGGAAGGCGCCGACATAGCCCACATAGGGATCGGAGACCTTACCGGCGTCCATCAGCTCCTTGAGCTTCATGCCGGCCACGACGCCGGAGACGTAACGGGACTCATAAGTATAGGGGAACATGTTCTTCAGGTTGGACAGACCGGAGTTGGCGGCCATATCGCCAGTGCAGGCGACGAAGATGACATCCTCAAACTCGGAAGCGGCCTGCTGCATGTAGGTCTGATGACCATAGGAGTCGGAGAAGACGATGCCACAGCCGGCCTCGGCCAGCTCGACGGCCATGTCGAAGCAGGTCTCGTCCTCGGGGATGTTGTACTTCATGATGATCTGGGAATCAGAGATGCCCAGGGCCGCGCAGGCGGTCTTCAGGCCGTCAATATGGGCGGCGTCATAACCGGAGTTCTCGTCATGGACGCAGATCAGGCCGACCTTCACTTCGGCGGCGGGATCAGCGGGAGCGGCGGGCTCTTCGGTCTTGGCGGGTTCCTCGGTCTTAGCGGGCTCCTCAGTCTTCTTGCCGCCGCAGGCAGCCAGACTCAGGACCATGACCAGAGCGAGAAGCATTGCAAGGAACTTCTTCATGCTAAAATCCTCCTTCAAAAATGATAGGGATCTGAGGCCAGAAATGACCTCACCTACTGACATCATACAAGGTCGACCTAAAAAATTCAACTGGATTTTTACAATTTTGTGAAAAATCAAGCCGGAAATTTACTGAAAACAAGATTCGCTTTTATCCAATCAGACGAATGCGTGGAAAAATTTACAAAAAAGGAGAGCGGATAATTCCGCTCTCCCGGTAATTTGACAGGTCGACCTTTTTCGATTTTACATGGAAATGGAGGTGCCCGTCTCGCCGGCGATGCCGGCCTTGGCTTTCTCCAGCAGGGTGATGAGGGCCGTGCGGCCGGGCTTGCTCTCGGCGAACTTGACAGCGGCCTGGACCTTGGGCAGCATGGAGCCGGGGGCGAACTGGCCCTCCGCGGCGTACTGCTTGGCTTCGGCGGGGGTCAGGCGGTCCAGCCACTTCTGGTCGGGCTTGCCGAAATTGACGGCCACCTTCTCCACGGCGGTGAGGATGATGAGCGCGTCAGCGTCCAGCTCCTCAGCCAGCAGCTCGGAGGCAAAGTCCTTGTCGATGACGGCACCGGCGCCCTTGAGGTGGTTGCCCTCGGTGGGGTAGACGGGGATACCGCCGCCGCCGCAGGCGACGACCACCTGGCCGGCGTCCATCAGGGCCCGGACAGTCTCAATCTCCACAATGGACTTGGGCAGGGGGGAGGCCACGCAGCGGCGCCAGCCCCGGCCCGCGTCTTCCATGACGGCATTGCCGCGGCGGCGCATCTCCTCCGCTTCGGCCTCGGTCATAAAGGTGCCGATGGGCTTGGTGGGATTCTGGAAGGCGGGGTCCTCCGGGTCTACCTCCACCTGGGTCAGGATGGTGGCCACGGGCTTGTGCATCCCGCGGTTCAGCAGCTCCTCCCGGAGGGAGTTCTGCAGGTCATAGCCGATATAGCCCTGGCTCATGGCGGTGCAGACCGACATGGGCGCCATGGGATGGGTGGGGTCCTCGCGGGACAGGGTGGTCATAGCGATGTTGATCATGCCGACCTGGGGGCCGTTGCCGTGGGCCACAACCACCTGATGACCTTCTTCAATCAGGTCCACGATGGCCTTGGCTGTGTGCTTCACGGCGACCATCTGCTCCGGCAGGTTCTTGCCCAAAGCGTTGCCGCCCAGGGCGATAACGATACGTTTACCCATGATAGGTGTATCCCCTTTTTCTTGTTTTTTAGGTAATTATGGCGGGAATATGCGACCACATTCCCGCCATAACCGAGCTTTGAATGATTAGAAGATCTTCCGCTTTCCGCCCTGGTCCAGAGCCATCAGCGCGGCCACGGGGTCCTTCACCTTGCTCATCATGATCATGGCGGCGATGACATAGGGCTTGTAGCTGGCTTCCTTGTACAGGGGCACCAGGTAGCGGTCGAACACGGAGTTGTCGACCTCGCCCTCGGGGCAGCTCAGACCGGTGATGTCGGCGGGCAGGCAGTGCAGGTACAGGGCCTTGCCGTTGCGGGTCTTGGCCATCATCTCCTCGGAGCAGGTCCAGTCCTTATGCAGGGCGTTCTGGGCCAGCAGCTGCTTCTCCAGCGCGTCGATGCCAGCCTGGTCGCCGGCCTGGTACAGCTTGGTGCGCTGCTCCATGGCGGCGAAGGGAGCCCAGCTCTTGGGATAGACGATGTCGGCGTCCTGGAAGGCCTCTTCCATGGTGGCGACCTTCTTGTAGGAGCCGCCGGTAGCGGCAGCGTTCTTCTTGGCGATCTCCTCCACCTCGGGCATCACGTCATAGCCCTCGGGATGGGCCAGGACCACGTCCATACCGAAGCGGGTCATCAGGCCGATGACGCCCTGGGGAACGGACAGGGGCTTACCGTAGGAGGGAGAATAGGCCCAGGTCATGGCGATCTTCTTGCCCTTCAGGTTCTCCACGCCGCCGAACTCATGGATGATGTGCAGCATATCGGCCATGCACTGGGTGGGATGGTCCACGTCGCACTGCAGGTTCACCAGAGTGGGCTGCTGCTCCAGAATGCCGTCCCGGTAGCCTTCCTTCACGGCGTCCATGAAGGTCTTCTGATACTTGTGGCCCTCGCCGATGAACATGTCGTCACGGATGCCGATGACGTCAGCCATGAAGGACACCATGTTGGCGGTCTCACGGACGGTCTCGCCGTGGGCGATCTGGGACTTCTTCTCGTCCAGGTCCTGGACGGTCAGGCCCAGCAGGTTGCAGGCGGAGGCGAAGGAGAAGCGGGTGCGGGTGGAGTTGTCGCGGAAGATGGAGATGCCCAGGCCGGAGTCGAAGATCCGGGTGGACTTGTTGCGCTCACGCAGGTCACGCAGGGCGTCGGCCACGGTGAAGATGGCCTCCAGCTCCTCGTCGGTCTTGTCCCAAGTCCAGTAGAAATCGGACTTGTACATATTGTTGATATGCAGCTTTTCCAGATGCTTGGCAAGCTCGATGGTCTTAGACATAATCTTTTTCTCCTTTATCGCAATATCCGTGTGATTACTGAATATTATTGTTGGTCAGGCTCTGACGGAACTCGGTGACGTCAGCGGTCTTGTTCTCGGGCTTGTACAGGCCGGGAACGGCGGCGTACAAGGCGGCGCAGGTGACCAGGTCCTGCTTCCAGGTGATCTCGTTGGGGGCGTGAGCCTGAGACTCGGCGCCGGGGCCGAAGCCCACGCAGGGAATGCCGTAACGGCCCTGGATGGACACGCAGTTGGTGGAGAAGGTCCACTTGTCGGTCAGGGGACGGCCGTCACGCAGATGCATGGCGTCCTTCTTGGGGTCGGCGTCGGCGTGGCCGATGCGCTTGTCGCCCCACAGAGCGTGATGGGCATCGATGAGGGCCTGGACGTGAGCGGCGCTCTCCTTGTTGATCCAGGTGGGGAAGAAGCACTCGGTCTCATAGACGGTGCCAGTCCAGGCGGGACGGTCGTACATGTACATGCTGACCTTCACATCGTCCTTGTACTTCTGGACGGAGGGCAGGTCTTCGATCTCCTTCAGGCAGGAATCCCAGGTCTCGCCGGCGGTCATGCGGCGGTCGATGGAGATGGCACAGCTGTCCGCCACGGCGCAGCGGGAGGGAGAGGTGTAGAAGATCTGGGAGGTGGTGCAGGTGCCGCGGCCCAGGAACTGGGCGTCCTCGTAATGCGCGGGGTTGAATTCGGGGTTCAGCATCTTCACCAGGCCCTTGACCTCGTTGGAGGGGCCGTCGCCGTTCTCGTTCAGGGCGCGGACGTCCTGGAGAATGTCGGCCATCTTGTAAATGGCGTTGTCGCCGCGCTCGGGAGCGGAACCGTGGCAGGAGATGCCCTTCACGTCCACGCGGATCTCCATGCGGCCGCGGTGACCGCGGTAAATGCCGCCGTCGGTGGGCTCGGTGGAGATGACGAACTCGATCTTGCTGCGGGCATCCTCGGGGCCGTTGAAGTACTTATTGACGATGTACTGCCAGCACATACCGTCGCAGTCCTCCTCCTGGACGGAGCCCACCACCATGATCTTGTAGCCCTCGGGAATGAGGCCCATGTCCTTCATGATCTTGGCGCCGTACACGGCGGAAGCCATGCCGCCCTCCTGGTCGGAGCCGCCGCGGCCAAAGATGATGTCCTCGGTCTCATAGCCCTGGTAGGGATCGGCTTCCCAGTTGTTGATGTTGCCGATGCCCACGGTGTCGATGTGGGAGTCGATGGCGATGATCTTCTCGCCCTCGCCCATCCAGCCGATGACGTTGCCCAGGCCGTCGATCTCGACCTTGTCGAAGCCCAGCTTCTCCATCTCGGCCTTGATGCACATGACGACTTCCTTCTCTTCACAGCTCTCGCTGGGGTGGGAGATCATGTCCCGCAGGAAACGGGACATGTCGGCCTTGTAGCCCTCTGCTGCTCTCTTGATCGCTTCAAAATCCATAACGCTGCCCTCCATCATAATTATGTGATTTGGATACGCTTTTTTTGTGTTGTGACTTGCTTATCTATCCCTATCATAGCATAAGAAATCCACTTGTCAAACAAAAAATTAGAAAACCAAAAAAATTTTTTGAAAAACGGTTGATTTCTATGAAAAATATGATATGATAAGGACGATGGATTGGAATGTTTCCATAAGAAAACACCAAAAAAGGAGGGAATGCCCACGGAAAGCGGAAAATTAGAGATGCTGCGGCAGGTGGCTGTCGGCATCGCAACCCAGTTCGGGAGCGGCTGTGAGGTGGTCATACACGACCTGAGCAAACACCCCGACCACTCCATCGTGGCCATCGTCAACGGCCACGTGTCCGGGCGGAAAGTAGGAGACGGTGCGTCCAACGTGGTCATGGAACAGCTGGAGAGTAATGACCAGTCGCCAAAGGACCATCTGTGCTACCTGATGAAGACCCCGGACGGGAAGATTTTGAAGTCCTCTACGGTATATATCCGCAACAGCAAGGGAAAGGTCTCCGCCATCCTGGCCATCAACTATGATATCTCCAAGCTGATGATCGTGGAAGACGCCGTCCGTGAGCTGATCTCCACACCGGAGCCCCAGCAGGCGGAACCGGAGAAGATCGTCAACATCAATGACCTGCTTGACGACCTCATCCAGCAGTCGGTGGCCCTGGTGGGGAAGCCGGTGGCGCTGATGAACAAGGATGATAAGGTGAAGGCCATCCAGTTCCTGAATCAGAACGGCGCGTTCCTGGTGACCAAGTCCGGCGACAAGATCGCTAAATATTTCGGGATCTCCAAGTATACCTTATATTCTTATATTGATACAAAACAACAGGAGGGTAAAACGACATGATCGATCTGTCCATCAACAAGCAGGGCCTGGAGCACAATATCAAAAAGGCCAAGGAAAACGGCATCATCATCCCCACCATCGCCCAGATGCAGCATCCGGAGACCATCCCCGGCAAGATCCAGGACCAGCTGAAGAACGTGGGCTTGTGGGACGTGAATCCCCTGAACCTGTTCCGTATCACCTGGAAGAACGAGCCCAAGGAGTCCGGCGGCCTGTTCCAGGCGGTGCCCAACTACATCGAGCTGCCTTCCGAGCTCACCGGCGTGCCCTGCCGCATCGTGGCCATGGTGGGCAAGTGGTTCCCCACCGGCTGCCACAAGGTGGGCGCCTCCTTCGGCTGCCTGGCTCCCCGGCTGGTGACCGGTCAGTTCGACGTCGACAAGCACAAGGCCGTGTGGCCCTCCACCGGCAACTACTGCCGCGGCGGCGCCTTCAACTCCCGGCTGCTGGGCGCCCAGGGCGTCGCCATCCTGCCCGCCGAGATGAGCCAGGAGCGCTTTGACTGGCTCCATGAGATCGGCGCGGAGGTCATTGCCACCCCCGGCTGTGAGTCCAACGTCAAGGAAATTTTCGACAAGACCAACGAGCTCAAGCAGGACCCCCAGTACATGATCTTCAACCAGTTCGAGGAGATGGGCAACCCCCTGTGGCACTATAACGTCACCGGCAACGCCCTGGCGGACGTGTTCGAGGCCATCAAGCGTCCCGGCGACCACTTTGCCGGCGCCTGCTTCACCTCCGGCTCCGCCGGCACCATGTCCACCGGCGACCGCCTGAAGGAGCTGTATCCCAAGCTGAAGCTGGGTGTGGGCGAGGCGCTGCAGTGCCCCACCATCCTGAACAACGGCTTCGGCGGCCACCGCATCGAGGGCATCGGCGACAAGCACATCCCCTGGATCCACAACGTCAAGAACACCGATATGGCTATCGCCATCGACGACGAGGACTCCCAGCGGCTGCTGCGGCTGTTCAACACCCCCGAGGGCCAGGATTACCTGCTGAACACCCTGAAGCTGGACCCCGTGCTGGTGGAGAAGCTGACCTGGCTGGGCATCTCTGGCATTGCAAACGTGCTGTGCTGCATTAAGATGGCAAAGTACTACGAGTTCACCGAGCATGACGTTATCGGCACTGTCCTGACCGACTCTGCTGTCATGTACGGCAGCCGCATCGCCGAGCTCAACGAGATGCACGGCGCCTACAACGTCCACGAGGCCGCTCTGGACCACAACCTGCATATGCTGGGCCTCAAGACCGACAACCTGATGGAGCTGACCTATGCCGACCGCAAGCGGGTCCACAATCTGAAGTATTACACCTGGGTGGAGCAGCAGGGCAAGGATATGCACGACCTGAACGCCCTGTGGTATGACACCGAGGGCACCTGGGACGCCGTCCATGCCCAGGCTAAGGACCTGGATGAGCTCATCAACGCCTTCAACGAGGAGACCGGCCTGTTGAAGAACCTGTAAGGGGAAACTACATTACATACATGAAGGGGCGGGCGGTTCGCCCGCCCCTTGCTTCTTTTGGGAGGAGACAGCATGAAAAATGTGCTTTACGGAAAATGCGTCAAGTGCGGTAAGACTTACGAGGCCACGCCGGACCTGACTACCTGCGAGTGCGGCGGTATTCTGGATATCACCTATGATTACGACTACATCAAGACCCAGCTGACGAAGGAGAAGCTGGCGGCCCGGACGGAGCGGACCATGTGGCGCTACCGGGAGCTGCTGCCCATCGAGGAGAGCACTGAGCCTACGCCCCTGCGGGTGGGCTGGTCCCCGCTGTACGAGGAGCCCCGGCTGGCGGAGCAGCTGGGCCTGAAAAAGCTGTGGGTGAAGGACGACGGCCAGAACCCCACTGCGTCCTTGAAGGACCGGGCTTCCGCCATGGCGGTCGCCAAGGCGAGAGAGGCGGGGGCGCAGGTCATCGCCTGCTCCTCCACCGGCAACGCCGCATCCTCTCTGGCGGGCAACGCCGCCGCTGCGGGGCTCAAGACTTACATCTTTGTTCCCAGCCGCGCACCCAAGGGCAAGGTGGCCCAGCTGATGACCTTCGGCGCCACCGTCATCTCTGTCCAGGGCAGCTATGAGGACACTTTCGAACTGAGCAAGGCCGCCATCGACAAGTGGGGCTGGTACAACCGTAACGCCGCCATCAACCCCTATCTGTCCGAGGGCAAAAAGACCGTCTCCCTGGAGATCATGGAGCAGCTGAACTGGGAGGTGCCCGATTACATCGCCATCTCCGTGGGCGACGGCTGCACCATCGCGGGCCTGTGGAAGGGCCTGAAGGACCTGTACGCCATCGGCTTTATCGACAAGCTGCCCCGGCTGATCTCTGCCCAGGCGGAGGGCTGCTGCCCCCTGAACCGGGCCATTGCCACGGGTGAGGACTGGTATCCCATGGAGGAGAACACGTTGGCCGATTCCATTGCCGTGGGCGTGCCCCGGAACGCCGACAAGGCGCTGATGGCGATCCGGGAGAGCAACGGTCTGGTGGTGAATGTCTCCGACGAGGAGATCATGGCCGCCCAGAAACTGCTGGGCGTGACCTGCGGTGTGTTCGGTGAGCCTGCCGGCGTCACCGGCGCGGCGGGTGTGAAGAAGCTGTGCGAGCAGGGGATCATTGGAAAGAACGACACCGTGGTCAGTGTGGTGACGGGCAACGGCCTGAAGGACGTAGCCAACGCCATCAAGGCTTGCGGCGAGCCTATTTCCATCCCCAGCGACATGGACCTGCTGTTGAAGGCCTTTGCCGAAAAGGGAATTGAAGTAGAATAAAGAAAGAGCCAGCGGCTGACAAAGCGTCAGCCGCTGGTTTTTGCATGCCGGGATGTGCGAGGGTATTTGGGTGTTTGCAAAGGAATAGGATTGTGAGGGACAAATTTTTGCGGTTTTTCCATCACGATCAAAATCAGCCCGCCGCAGCGGAACATATAAAAAAGAGCGGCGGCAAAAGCCGTCGCTCTTTTTTGTGGTGGAGATAAGCGGGATCGAACCGCTGACCTCTTGACTGCCAGTCAAGCGCTCTCCCAGCTGAGCTATACCCCCGAACCGGAACAGTCGTTAGTATAGCAAAGTGAATCCGGTTTGTCAACATCTTTTTTTCATATCAGCTGAAAAAATTTGGCGGTTCATTCAAACTGCAGGTTGGAGATCTGATAGGCGTGGAGAATGTGCAGCCGCATGGCGGCCTGGGCACCTTCGCCGTTTCCGGCCTCGATAAAACGGACGATCTCTCGGTGGTCCTGCAGGGAATAGGTGATGCTTTCCTCAAAATAGGTCAGGTCCGTATAGATGGACTTATTGATGATGGGCATGAGCTTAGTCATAAACTGGTTATGGCTGGCCAGGGCGATGGCGTTGTGAAAATCCTGCTCGATCTTGACCGGGTTTTTGCCGTGAGTGGCAGCCTCTTCGATCTTTTGACTCAATTCCCGGATAATGTTGATCTCTTCCTCTGTTGCCCGCTTGGCGGCGTAATACGCCGCCGGGGGCTCTACCATCATACGGATCTCCAACAGCTCCCGGTTGCTGGCGGATACCGTTTCCAAAGGGGAGAGGTCCGCACCGGGCATCGGCAGCTCGTAGGAGGTCACAAAGGTGCCACGTCCCCGTTTGATCTCCACGAGGCCCCGGGTGCAGAGAATGCGGATGGCCTCCCGCAGGGTCACCCGGCTGATGCCGAGTTCTTCGGCCAACTCCATTTCGTTGGGAAGCTTATCACCCGTCTTGAAACGGCGCTCCACCAGGATCATATCCATGATCTGACTTGCCGCCTGCTCGGACAGGGAAGAAGTAGAGCCAGTCATTTGGCACCTCCTGCGTTTATTTGCAATCGTTGATACGATGTGTAAAGACATCTTACGACAGTTGACGAAAAAATGCAACGCTCTTTTTTAGAAAATTTTTACGTAAAAAAATATGCACAAAAAATAAGCAAAAAAAGAATGATTTTGCCAAAAATGAAAAAACACAAACTTTGCAGATTGACTTTCTTATTAAGGATGCATAAGATAAGAGCGAAAGGCGTTACATAAGACGTAAGATGACTAATGAGACGAGGTAAGATGTGCAGGATCGGCTCCACTGAGGCGTTCCGCCATGATTCGGAGGAAAAACGGCACCTATGGGAGAGAAACTGCGGGTAACATTGATCGCCAACGCGGGGTTGCTGCTGGAATACCAGGGCATCACCCTGATGCTGGACGGTATCTACGGAAAAGAGGGACATCCCTTCAGCAACCTGCGGCCGGAGGTCTGGCAGCGGATGCTGGCAGGGGAGCAGCCTTTCCAAAAGATCGACTACCTGCTGTTCTCCCACGCCCACCCCGATCATTTCTCCCCGGAAATGACCATGGAGTTTTTGCGGCACCGCACCGTCAAGGGCATATTCCTGCCCCAGACCGGAGCGGTGACTGACAGCGGTCTTACCGCCTACCTCCGGGAGCGGCGCATCCCCTGCGTGCCCCTGTCCGCGCAGACGGACCACGCGGTCTACCGTGTGGAGCCGGGGCTCACAATCCGGGCTTTTACCACGAAGCACCTGGACAAAAAATTCCAGGGCGTGCGGCACTTCTGCTATCTTCTCAGCTTTGGGGAGAAGAACGTGCTGTTCACAGCGGATGTGGACTACACCACTGAGGATTTTGACGCTATCCGCGCCATTCCACTGCGAGCCGTGTTCGTCAACCCGCTGTTCTTCGGCGTGCTGCGCCGGGGAAAGTTTTTCCACGGACATCTGAACACGCAGAGCATCTGTATCTATCACGTCCCCTTTTCAGAAGACGACAGCCTGCGGATGCGGCCGGTCCTCGCCCATGAGCTGGTGGAGTGGCCGCCGGAGAAGCAGGAGACCTTCGTCCTCTGTGACGCATTCCAGCACATCGACTTGTAGGAAGAAACAGACACATTATTTTTAAGGAGGCTGGCATGGGAAACTTGGATATGGAAATGGCCCAGGGTAAGCTGGGCCGCGTAGTCGCGCTCCGGCTGAAGCCGGGCACCGACGTCCTGCTGGGGCTGGAGGAGGCCTGCAAGCGCAGCGGCATCAACAACGGCGTCATCCTCAGCGCTATCGGCAGTCTGGACAGTCCCCATTTCTGCGACGTGGTGGAGGTGCCCACTAAGGCGGGCTATGGCTACGGCGAGGTGCTCCATCTGACCGGACCCATCGAGCTGACCAACGCGTCTGGCATCATCTGCCATGATGACGAGGGCAACACCAATCTGCACGTTCACATGACCCTCACTGACCGTCACGGCAACGCCCACGGCGGCCATCTGGTGGAGGGCACCAAGGTTCTTCTGACCGTCGACGTCATCATCGCGGAGATCGAGGGTCTGGTCATGGGCCGGAAGTTCGACGAGGAACTGGAAGTTCCCCTGTTTGCGCCCAGACAGGCGTAAGGGAAACCATAGATGTACAAAATTTACAGAAAGGCGTGAAAACATTGGCAACTAAGAAGAAAACCTCTGAGGAGAAATACTCCAAGGAACTGCTGCTGGGCTTTTACCAGACCATGGTGCGCATCCGTTCGTTCGAGGAACACGCGGCTGAGTGCTTCACCAAGGGTATGCTGGCAGGCAATATCCACCTGAGCATCGGTCAGGAGGCCGCCGAGGCCGGCGCCTTCGCCGCCATCCAGCCTCAGGACTACTTCACTTCCACCCACCGCGGCCACGGCCACGTCATCGCCCGCGGCGGCGACCCCAAGCTGGCGATGGCCGAGCTGTTCGGCAAGCGCACCGGCTACTGCAAGGGCAAGGGCGGTTCCATGCATATCGCTGATATGGCGAAGATGAACCACCTGGGCGCCAACGGTATCGTGGGCGCCGGTCAGCCCATCTCCGCCGGTTCCGCTCTGGCCTCCAAGATCATGGGCGACAACGCCGTTACCGTCGGCTGCTTCGGCGACAGCTCCACCAACGAAGGTACTTTCCATGAGGCCCTGAACATGGCCGCCACTTGGAAGCTGCCCCTGGTGTGGTTCATCGAGAACAACTGCTACGGCGTTTCCACCGAGATCCACCGTGTTACCAACACCCCCGACCTGGCTTCCCGCGCCGCCGCTTATGACGTGCCCTTCGCCGTCGTGGACGGCACCGACCCCGTGGCGGTTTACGAGGTCATGACCAAGGCTATGGACCATGCACGCAGCGGCAAGGGCCCCTTCGTGGTGGAGGCCAAGGTCTATCGTTATCAGGGCCATTACTGCGGCGACCCCGCTGTGTATCGTCCTGCTGAGTACATGGAGAACGCTCTGGCCAACGACGGCATCGAGAAGCTCGGCAAGAAGCTGATGGCGATGGGCGTCAAGGAAGAGGATCTGGAGGCCATCAAGAAGGCCGCTCAGGAGGAGATGGACGAGGCCGTGAAGTTCGCTGACGAGTCTCCCTATCCCGATCCCTCCGAGGTCACTGACGATATGTATACTGCCGATAACGAAAGGTGTGTGGCAAGATGAGCAAGAAGATCACTGTGAGCAAGGCCATTCGTGAGGGCCTGCTGGAAGAGATGCGCCGTGATGACAAGATGTTCATCATGGGCGAGGATATGGCTGTGATGGGCAACGTGTTCGCCATCACCACCGGTTTCCTGGACGAGTTCGGTCCCAACCGTGTTATTGATACCCCCATTTCCGAGGAAGGCTTCCTGGGTATGGCCGTCGGCGCCGCCATGCGTGGTATGCACCCCTGCGTGGAACTGATGTATGACGACTTTGTCACCGTCTGCGCCGATCCTCTGTTCAACCAGGCTGCCAAGCTGAAGTACATGTCCGGCGGCCAGTGCTCCATCCCCCTGGTGCTGCGTATGCCCATGGGCTCCGGCCGCCGCAACGCCGGCCAGCACTCCCAGTCCCTGGAGGGCATGGTCTGCCACTTCCCCGGTTTGAAGGTCGTGGCTCCCTGTTCCGCCGCCGACGCCAAGGGCCTCATTAAGTCCGCCATGCGTGACCCCGATCCCGTGGTGGTCTTCGAGCACAAGCTGCTGTACGCCAAGAAGGAAGAGATTCCCGAGGACGAGGAGTACCTGGTCCCCATCGGCAAGGCCAACGTCAAGCGCGAGGGCAAGGACCTGACCATCATCACCTGGAGCCGCGAGGTCAACTTCTCCATGGAAGCCGCTGAAAAGCTGGCTGCCGAGGGCATCGACGTGGAAGTCCTGGACCTGCGCACCCTGGTGCCCATCGACTGGGACGCCATCAAGGCATCCATTTCCAAGACCCACAACGCCATCATCGTCTCTGAGGAAGTCAAGCGCGGCAGCTATGCCGGCGAGATCTCCGCTCAGATCGCCGAGGAGCTGTTCGACGAGCTGGACGCTCCCGTGGAGCGTGTCTGCGGCCTGAACATCGTCTCTCCCTTCAGCCCCGTGCTGGAGGACGAGAACTTCCCCCATCCCGACGATATCGTCAAGGCTGTCAAGCGCGTGCTGAACAAGTGAGGAGGTAACAATAAATGGCTTTTGAAGTATTGATGCCTCAGCTGGGCCTGACCATGGAGGAGGGTACTGTCTCCTCCTGGATCAAGCACGAAGGCGACGAGGTGAAGGTCGGCGACGTGATCGTGGAGATCACCACCGATAAGCTGACCAACGAGGTCGCCAGTGAGCACGACGGCGTGATGCTGAAGATCGTGGCCCAGGAGGGCGAGGATATCCCCGTCAAGGGCCTGCTTGCCTATATCGGCCAGCCCGGCGAGGCCGTGGGCGGCGCTGCCCCCGCTGCCGCTCCCGCAGCTCCTGCTGTGGAGGCAGCTCCCGCTGCCGCCCCTGCCGCCGCTCCCGCTCCCGTGGTTGCCGCGAACGGCGCCCGTATCCGCATCTCCCCCCTGGCCCGCAAGACCGCGGCCAAGATGGGTGTTGACTACACCGGCATCGCCGGCACCGGCCCCTCCGGCCGTATCGTCCTGAAGGACATTCTGGCCGCCGCCGAGGCCCAGAAGAACGCTCCCGCTCCCGTGGCTGCTCCCGCCGCCGCGCCCGCTTCCGCTGCCAAGCCTGCCGCTCCCAAGGCCGGACTGGAGCTGATGGAGGGCGACACCGTGGTGAAGCTGTCCGGTATGCGCAAGGTGGTGTCCGAGCGGATGCTGGCCTCCCATACCGAGATCCCGCCTGTCACCCAGAACATCAAGGTGGATGTCACCGCTCTGATGAAGTTCCGCAAGATGCTGCTGGCCGAGACCGGCAAGAAGTATTCCGTCAACGATCTGGTGCTGAAGGCCCTGGCCGTCTGCCTGCGGAACCATCCCGAGATCCTGGTGAGCTTCGACGAGGCCAACCATCAGATCATTCAGCGCAAGCATGTCAACATCGGCATGGCCGTGGCTCTGGACTCCGGTCTGATCACCCCCGTCATCCGCGACGCCGACAAGATGGGCCTGGATACCCTGGCGGCCACCGCCAAGGACCTGGCTACCCGCGCCAAGGAGAACAAACTGAAGCCCGAGGAGTATAAGGGCAACACCATCACCGTGTCCAACCTGGGCATGTTCGGCATCGAGACCTTCACTCCCATCATCAACCAGCCTGATTCCGTCATCGTGGGCGTCTGCGCCATCGAGGACGAGCTGGCTCTGGACGATGAGGGCAAGGTCGTGAAGAAGCAGGTCATGCGCCTGTCTGTGACGCTGGATCACCGCACCCTGGACGGCGCTGTCGTGGCGAAGTTCCAGATGGATCTGCGGGATCTGCTGCAGAACCCCATGAGCATCTTGCTGTAACAGGAGGGAATCACCAATGGCTTATGAACTGAAGATGCCCCAGCTGGGCCTGACCATGGAGGAAGGCACCGTGTCCAAGTGGGTCAAGCACGAGGGCGACGAGGTGAAGGTCGGCGACGTGATCGTGGAGATCACCACCGACAAGCTGACCAATGAGGTCAACAGCGAGGTGGACGGCACTCTCCTGAAGATCGTGGCCCAGGAGGGCGACGATGTGCCCGTCAAGGGCACCCTGGCCTGGATCGGCAAGCCCGGCGAGGCCGTGGGCGGCGCTCCTGCTCCTGCCGCTGCTGCCGCTTCTGCTGCTCCCGCCCCCGCGGCGGCTCCCGCCAAGCCCGCCGGTGACACCAGCGTGCTGGTGGTCGGCGGCGGCCCCGGCGGCTATGTGGCGGCTATCCGTGCCGCGCAGCTGGGCGCCAAGGTCACCGTTATTGAGAAAGAGCACCTGGGCGGCACCTGCCTGAACGTGGGCTGCATCCCCACCAAGTGCCTGCTGCACTCCGCCGAGCTGGTGGAGGACATCAAGAACCAGGGCAAGGAGATCGGCGTTGAGGTCGAGGGCGTGAAGGTCAACTTCCCCCAGGTCATCAAGCACAAGAACGACATCTCCAAGAAGCTGACCTCCGGCATTGCGGGCCTGTTCAAGATGAACAAGGTCAAGAAGATCGACGGCGAAGCTTCCTTCGTGGCTCCCGGCAAGCTGTCTGTGAAGAAGGCTGACGGCACCACCGAGGAGATGACCGCCGACGCCATCATCGTGGCTACCGGCTCCGTCAACGCCCAGCCTCCCATCCCTGGCCTGAAGGAGAACCCCAACTGCATCGACTCCACCGGCGCTCTGAGCCTGGAGGCCCTGCCCAAGAGCATGGTCGTCATCGGCGGCGGCGTCATCGGCCTGGAGCTGGCCTGCGCTTACGCGGCCTTCGGCACCAAGATCACCGTGGTCGAGGCTATGGACCATATGCTGCCCATGCTGGACGGCGATCTGACCAAGATCGGCGTGGAGCACATGAAGAAGATGGGCATGGAGTTCAACCTGGAGTGCCCCGTGCAGTCCGTTGAGCCCTCTCCCGTGGGCGCCAAGGTCGTCTGCAAGAACAAGGCGGGCGAGACCGTCAGCTTCGAGGCTGAAAAGGTCCTGGTGGCCATCGGCCGCCGCGCCAACACCGCTTCCCTGAATCTGGAGGCCGGCAAGCTGGACAACGACCGCGGCCGCATCATCGTCAACGACAAGATGGAGACCTCCGTCCCCGGCGTGTACGCCATCGGCGACTGCGTGTTCGGTCACGCTCAGCTGGCTCACACCGCCTCCGCCATGGGCGAGGTGGCTGCCGAGAACATCATGGGCATCCCCGCTGTCTACGACGAGAAGACCAATCCCACCTGCGTGTACATCGAGCCCGAGGCGGCTTCCGTCGGCTTGACCGAGGAGCAGTGCAAGGCCCAGGGCATTGAGTACAAGGTCGGCAAGTTCCCCATGGCCGCCAACGGCAAGGCCCTGATCCTCAACGGCGGTGAAGGCCTGGTGAAGATCATCGCCGGCAAGGAGTACGGCGAGATCCTGGGTATGCACATCATCGGGCCCCGTGCCACCGACCTGATCGCCGAGGGCGCTCTGGCTATCGGTGAGGAGATGACTCTGGACGAGATCATCGCCACTATCCACAGCCATCCCACCGTCACTGAGACGATGCGTGAGGCCGCCCTGCAGGCCGAGAAGCGCGCCATCCACACTTCCAACAAGTGATCGGCGTTGGGGAAGTGACCCCCTGCGGTCGTCCCCGGTACGTTCAGGAGACCCGAAGCGGCAACACTTCGGGTCTCCTGCGTTAAACACAGAAAGCGAGGAATCCCATGACTGGAACGATGCGAGGCATCTGCAAGACGAGTCCCGCTCCGGGAGCGGAATACCGCACGGACATCCCCATCCCGCAGATCACCGAGGACCAGGTGCTGATGAAGGTCCACGCCACCGCCATCTGCGGCACCGACCTGCACATCTACAACTGGGGAGATTACGCGGCCAACCGCATGAAGGACCTGCCCATGGTGTTCGGACACGAGACGGCGGGGGAGATCGTGGAGGTCGGAAAAAACGTCACCGGCTGGAAGATCGGCGACCGGATCTCCGTGGAGACCCACATTCCCTGTGACGAATGTTTCCAGTGCGGCATCGGCAACCGGCATATCTGCGAAAACATGAAGCTGTTCGGCGTTACTGAGCCGGGGGCCTTTGCCGAGTACGCACCTGTTCCCAAGGAGTGTATTGTCCGGCTGGACGACGAGCTCAGCTATGAGCAGGGAGCCATGCTGGAGGCCATGGGCGCCGGCGTCCACGGCGTGGAAAAGGCGGACGTCAAAGGCAAGACGGTGCTGGTCAGCGGCTGCGGTCCTATCGGACTGATGGTGGTGGGGGCCTGCAGGGCTCACGGAGCCAAACGGGTCATCGCCTGCGATCTGTTCGATGAAAAGCTGGAGCGGGCGAAGGCTATGGGCGCCGACGAGGTGGTGAACAGCGGCAGGGAGGACGTGGCGGAAACCGTCCGCCGTCTGACCGGCGGCAGCGGCGCAGATGCCGCCATCGACATTACCGGCAATGGACAGGCCATTGAGACCGGCTTGAAAGCGCTGCGGAAAGCTGGTATATTTGTATCCGTTGGCCTGCCAAACGGGAAAGTGGCCCTTGACCTGACCGAGGACATCATCTACCGGGAGATCATGTACACCGGCGTCTCCGGACGGCGGATGCTCGAGACCTGGGAGGACTGTATGCAGATCCTCCAGACCCCGGGCTTTTCTCTGGAGCCTGTCATCGGCGGCATTTACAAGCTGGAGGCCTTTGAAGACGCACTGTCCGCCATCCGAAACGGCGTGCCGGGAAAAATGATCCTGGTGCCGTGAGGCGGCATGAGCTACGAATGGAGGAACCATCCCAATTATGAGCAATCGGAAAAAGAAAACGGAAGAAGAGCGGATGATCGAGGCCGAGGGCGCCAGAATTTTTGGAAAGCACGTTTCCAAAGAGAAGGGGCGGGGCTTGTTGGTGGCTTCGCTGCTGGCCTGCGCTCTGCCCATGGTGCTGGGCGCACGAATGTGGGACCAGATCCCTGAGATCGTCCCCAGCGGCCTCATCGGAATGGACGGCAAGGACGATTCCATCCCCCGGTGGATGGTGGCTTTCGGCCTGCCGGGACTGATGTGCCTGCTGGATCTGATCGCCCATATGCAGCTCCTTATCAACCAGAAAAACATGACGGTACCCAAGCCCGCCGTGCGGCTGGTAGGACGGTGGGGGTTTCCCATCATCTCTGTCATCTTCTGCAGCGGTATGATCATGCAGTCCGTGGGCAGTCAGGCTTTGACGCTGCCCTTTGTGACCCCCTGCGTTCTGGGACTGGCACTGATGATGCTGGGCGCTCATATGTGGGACTGCCCCAAGGATGCGAAGCTGGCGCTGCGGTTCAGCGGTGTTGAGGAAAATGACGCTTCCTGGAAAGCCCTTCACCGCTTTGCCGCCTGGCTGTGGCTGGCGGTGGGCCTGCTGGTGATTGCCGGCGTCATGCTGACCTCCAGCTCCACTATCGCAACGGCTGTTTTGATCGTTCTGGCACTGGTAGCTCCCATGGTCTATGTCCGGTTTTTGCCTGACCGCCTATCTTGAAAAGTAGATATCCTTTACGTAAAAATATGAGGGTCACTCTGCGGAGAATACAAAAAGACAAGGAATTTTTGTGCATTTGGTTCTGTTGACGCCTGTCTGCCCTGATGGTAATATGGTACTACCATAAAGAGAGGGGCAGGGATATGCAGCTGGAAAAAATCCAAAATGTTTCTCCAAAGATTCCGGAATTGGTCATGCAGGCGCTCATCAACGCCATTGAAAGCGGACAAATTCGGGTAGGGGAGGACCTGCCTTCGGAACGGGACCTGGCGGAGCGTCTGGGCATCGGGCGGGGCTCTTTGCGGGAGTGTTTGGCGATCCTGGAGTTTTTGGGGGCCATTGAAGCCAATGGCAACCGGAAGCGGGTCGCCCGTGACGCGGATTTCATCCGCAAGGCGATCTCTTTTGTCCGAGTGTCCAATCAGCTGGATGCACGGGAGGACTTCAATGAGTTCCGCCGTGTCAACGAGGTAGCCATCGCGGGTCTCGCCTGTCAGCGGGCCACAAAGGAGGACCTGGAGGCCATCGGCGCTGCCATGAAGCGGCTGGAGGAGGACCCTGACGACTATATGGCGGATGTGGAGTTCCACGCGGCTCTGGCGGCGGCGAGCCACAACATGATGCTGGCGGCGACGATGCATCTGGTCAACAGCATGATCGCGGACGTGCGTATCCGCTTTTTCATGCTGCCGGATTACATCCGAAAGTCTCAGGTCTCTCACCGGGCGATCTTCGAGGCCGTAAAGGACCGGGACGAGGAACGGGCCAAGAGGGAAATGAATCTCCATTTGGACATCGTTACGGAATTTGCTGAAAAATATCCTGCGGGAAGAGACGAAAAATAATTGTTTTTGTGCAAATCGCAGATGATTGCCTTGTTTTTTTGGCAGGCGATAGCGCAGAGTTTACTTGAATCCAGCACTGTAAAATGATAAAGTGTAAATGGTTGGTATGACCAACATACCACAATGATTTTGTCCACATAAACAGAAGACCCGATATGGTTTCTGTGGAGCGAACGGGGACCGGTTACGTCCATACGGTGGAGGCTGTTGGGAGAGCAGCTGCCATGCGCACGTGGCGCGGTGGACCCGGACGCAGCAAAACGAAAAGGGCCGCGGCCCTTTTCTCCGCCTCCAGGGTGAGACGGAAAAGGAAAGGAAGGGAATGATCGAATGAAAGCCTACAAAAAGATCATGGGCGGCATCGCTGAGTTCGAGAAGATCGTGCTGAGCATCATCCTTGTTTTTGTCACCGTGATCACCTTTGCAAACGTTGTTGTTCGTAAGCTGAGCGACAGCCAGTTTGCCTGGACCGAGGAACTGGTCATCAACCTGTTCGTGCTGATGATCATGATGGGCTGTGCGCTGTGCGCCCGTGAGGGAAGCCTCATCAGCCTGTCTCTGGTTTTTGACCGCCTGAAGGTTGGCGGCAAGAAGATTTTCGTCGCTATCATTACGGTGGCAAACACCGTGCTGTGGGTGTTGCTGCTGAAGACCGGCATCGACAAGGTCCTCTCTCAGATGCACTCCGGAAAGCTGACCTCCTCTCTGGGCTGGCCCGAGTGGATGTTCACGATTTTCCTGCCCATCGGCGCCGTGTTCCTGATTCTCCATACCATCGAATTCTGCGTGGACGTGATGACTAACAATGCCCCCTGCGTCCAGGAAGAGGGAGGGAATGACTGATGATCAATATTATCCTGTTCGGCTCCTTCTTTGTGATGTTGTTTCTGAACGTCCCCATCTGCGTTAGCCTGGGCATGTCCTCTATCCTGGCTATGCTCTATTCCGGGGACAAGCTGTCCATCGTCCCTACCAATGTCTACAACGGCATGGCAAAGTTCCTGCTGTTGGCCATCCCGTTCTTCGTCCTGTCCGGTAACATCATGGCCAAGGCCGGTATCTCCACTCGTCTGGTGCAGTTCATTGATGACTGTATCGGCCACCGCCGGGGCGGTATCGCTATCGTGTGCGTTGTGGTGGCTTGCTTCTTCGGCGCTATCTCCGGCTCCGGCCCGGCTACCGTGGCGGCTCTGGGTATCATCCTGATCCCCGCCATGATCAACCGCGGCGGTTTCTCCGCACCCTTCTCCTCCGCCATGATGGCTACCGCATCCTCCATCGCCATCGTCATTCCGCCCTCTATCGCATTCGTGGTGTACGCCTCCATTACCGGCGTCTCCGTGGGCGATATGTTCATGGGCGGTATCCTCCCCGGCATCATGATGGGCCTGGCGCTGGTCATCGTCATCATGATCGAGGTCCGCAGAAAGGGCCTGACCGCTTCCCGCGAGAAGGCCTCCTGGGGGCAGCGCTGGAAGTCCTTCCGCACAGCGTTCTGGGGCTTCCTGATGCCCGTCATCATTCTGGGCGGTATTTACGGCGGTATCTTCACTCCCACCGAGGCCGCTGCTGTCTCCGTGGTGTATGGCCTGATCGTTGGCCTGTTCATCTACCGTGAGGTCAAGATCCGTGACCTGTACGACTTGCTGGTCGACTCCGGCAAGACTACCGGCGGCATCATGCTGATCATCGGCACCGCCACCCTGTTCTCCTACATCTGCACCGTGCATGGCATTTCCGGCGCCGCTCAGAACCTGCTGCTGGCCATCTCCGGCAACAAGTATGTGTTCCTGCTGATCGTCAACGTGATCTTCCTGATCGCCGGCTGCTTCGTGGACGCCAACTCCGCTATGTACATCTTCATCCCCATCATGTATCCCGTGGCCACCAAGCTGGGTATCGATCCCATCCACTTCGGCGTGCTGTCCACCGTGAACCTGGCGATCGGTCAGGTGACTCCTCCCGTGGGCGTCAACCTGTTCGTCGCCATCGGCGTCAGCAGCAAGCTGGAGAACATCAAGGACAAGACCCGCGTCACCATCGAGACGATCTCGAAGGCTGTGTGGCCCATGATCATCGCCTGCGTTCTGACTTTGCTGCTCGTTACCTACATCCCCATCTTCTCCACGATCTTTGTGGGCGGCCTCGCCTGATCGTGACCTGACTGGTCTGCCATCACGAAAGTGATTCCAGATAAACACAACTGAAAAAAATCAAGGAGGAAAAACAATGAAAAAGTTTCTTGCATTGGTCCTCGCTCTGGTCATGAGCCTGTCCCTGGTGGCCTGCGGCGGCGGTAAGACTGAGGCGCCCGCCAAGACCGACGAGCCTGCGAAGTCCGAGACCACCTCTGATGCCCCTAAGTTTGAGAAGCAGACTTGGAAGTTTGCCTGCTCCGCTACTGAGAACACCTGCTGGGCTGACATGGGCCGTGACTTCGGCAAGATGGTCAGCGACGCCACCGGCGGTGCTGTTACCGTCGAGGTCTACGCTGCCGACCAGTTGACTGCTGGCAACCAGACCGAAGGCATTCAGGGCGTTATCGACGGCACCATTGAGCTGTCTGCCCACTCCAACATCATTTACTCCAACTTTGACGGCCGCCTGAACGTCGTCTCCCTGCCCTTCCTGTTCGACTCCTTTGAGGATGTCGATGCCAAGCTGGACGGCGAGGCTGGCAAGGCCGTGGGCGAGGTCGTTGAGAGCATGGGCCTGCACCTGCTGGGCATCGGTGAGAACGGCTTCCGTCATCCCACCAACAGCGTCCGTCCCATCGAGTCCCTGGCTGACATGAAGGGCCTGAAGATTCGTGTTGCCGGCTCCAAGCTGCTGAACGCCGCTTATGACAAGTGGGGCGCCAACTGGACCAACGCCAACTGGTCCGAGGTCTACACTGGCCTGCAGACTGGTACTTACGACGGCCAGGAGAACCCCCTGCCCACCGCTGACGGTGCCTCCATCGCTGAGGTCCAGAAGTATGTCACCTACTGGACTGGTATCTATGACTGCATCTTCTTCACCATGAACGGCGAGCTGTATGACTCTCTGGATCCCGAGCTGCAGAAGATCGTTGATGAGTGCGGCCAGAAGGCTGCCCAGAATCAGCGTAAGCTGGAGCGCGAGGGCGACCAGGAAGTGCTGAAGAAGTGGGCTGACGCCGGTATCGTTGTCAGCGAGCTGACTCCCGAGGCTGCCGAGGAGTTCCGCAAGGCCGCTGAGCCCTGCTACTCCGAGTTCGAGGATGTTCTGACTCCCGAGCTGATCGCCGCCTTCACGAAGTAAGAAAGCTACCGGAAGGAATACATTTTTAAAGTTGTGTTGACTGAGGCGCGGCTGCGGAAACGCAGCCGCGCTTTAGGATTTTTGCGCATATGAAACCGCCTGCTTTTGAAAGCAGGCGGTTCAGACTGTCGATAAACCCGGAAATCTTGCGCAACGGGAAGGAAGATAGTTACGAAAGAAACCCAGGAGGGGTGTCTTTCGTTTTCAATTATAAGTTTTTCTGAACTTTTTAAGTTCAGAAAAACTTGCAGCAGCTTGTCGAAAAGACTTTTTCGACAAGCTGAACCGCCTGCTTTTGAGGGCAGGCGGTTTTTATGTCTCTAAATTCGGTTTTGATGAAGAACGGCGTTTTGATGGGGATCGTTCCCGGGCCTCCTTCTCCGTCAGAAGCTGCGAAAGGCGGTTTTTCAGAGTCTCGATGCCGGAGTCCCACAGGGCTTCATAGCCCTCGGCGTCGCCGGAGATTAGGGCGTTATACCATTTGCGGTGATATGCGAACTCCGGGCCGAAATCCTCAAAGGAAAGTCCTACATTGGCAAAGACCATAAACAGATAGTCCATGCACCAGCTGGAGGCATACATACGGGAAAACCGCTCGTTGTCACAGAGACGGATGAAGCACAGGTGGAAATCCCGCTCCAGCTCCAGGGCTTCCATAAAGGAGATGCCGTCAGTGGCGTGGTCAAAGCGGTCCAGGAGATCCTCCATGTGGCGCATGATGGAAGGGAAGCGCTCCTTATTCTGAATGGCGGGGCGGATGGCGAAGATCTCGAACATCTTGCGAATTTCCAGGACCTCAGAAATGTCCTTCATGGACAGTTTTACCACCGCGTAGCCGCAGCGAGGGGTCTGCTCCACCAGATGCTCCGCCACCAGGCGGTTCAGCGCGCCCTTGATAGGTGTGGAGCTGATGGTGAGCTCCCGGGACAGGCGGTCTACCGGCAGCCGGCTCCCGGCGGGGTAGACACCCCGGAGGATACTGTCCTTCAGCGACTGATAAGCCAGTTCGAGCAGGGATTCAGGAGCTTCGTGCATGGAACACCGCCTTCCCAAAATTCTTTTATTCATTATAGCAGGAATTTTCTGAAATACAATGGAGATGTGAAAATTGCCGTGGATGATAGGGGAAAGAAGAATGACTGTTGGCAGCACCAAAAATACAGGAATCTTTTCGGAAAAATTGTGCATTGAAACATAGAGGAAAAGCGAAGATAATAAAATTATAATATGAAAAATCAGACCTAATATTCATCTTTTCTTGAATATGCAAAGAAATATGCAACCTCTGCCTTTTGGGAATATGAAGTACATAAGGAGGCCAAATCATGCAGTACACAGAAAAGTTTTTGACGGATGTGTATCGGGACCTGCTTTCCGTGCGGCTTTTTGAGGAAAAGCAGGTGGAGATCTACGCGCTGGGCAAGGTGCCGGGCCATATCCACAGCGGTATCGGCGAGGAGGCCACCTATGCGGGTGTCCTTGCCACCCGGAAAGAGGGCGACTATTTCAAGATCAGTCACCGGCCTGTGGGCGCGGGGTGCATCCTGGGGATGCCCTTTGAGACCATGTTCGGCGAGCTGATGGGCCGTGTCAGCGGAAACGCCAATGGACTGGGCGGTGTGCTGCATATGGTATCCCGTGAGCACGGCATGGTGGGCTTTTCCGGCACTCTGGGCTGCGATATCGCAGTAGCCGACGGTGCCGCGCTGTCCATCCAGATGGCGGGCACCGACAATGTTTCCTATGTTTTTTACGGCGACGGCACCTCCAGCCGGGGGCCTGTCCATGAGGCCATGAATCTGGCGGCCATCTGGAAGCTGCCAGTGCTGTTCGTGTGCAACAACAACCAGTTCGCCATCTCTACCTCTGCCGGTTACGGCGTGCCGGTGCCTCATCCCGGCGCGGACCGGGCGGCGGCTTACGGAATGCCCACCCGTATCGTGGACGGCACCGACGCCCTGTCGGTTTACGAGGGCGCCAAGGAGCTGGTGGACGGTATCCGCGCCGGCAACGGCCCTGCGGTGCTGGACAGCACCTGCTATCGGATGCGGGGCCATTTCGAGGGGGACCAGATGAAGTACCGGGACGCCGCTGTGACGGAGGAGTGGAAGAAGAAGGACTGCATCGTCCGTATGGAGACGCTTCTGCGGGAGCAGGGCGTCATGACGGAGGAGCAGATGCAGGCCATCCGGGCGGAGATCAGTGCAAAGATCGACGCGGCTGTGGCAACCGCCGAGGCCAGCCCCGAGCCGACCCCGGAGGACCTCTATCGGAATCTGTACGCGGAGCAGCGGTAAAGGAGGAGAGCATATGCAAATGACATATATGCAGGCGATCAGCGCCGCTTTGCAGGAAGAAATGCGGCGGGATGACAAGATCCTGATGTTCGGTGAGGACATTGCGGAGTTCGGCAACATCTTCGGCGTGACCCGGGGAATGCTGGAGGAGTTTGGGCCCAAGCGTGTCCGCAATACTTCAATTTCCGAGACCGCCATCATCGGCACGGCGCTGGGCGCCGCCGTTACTGGCCTGCGGCCCGTGGCGGAGCTGATGTACGCCGATTTTACCATGGTGGCGTTCAGCGAGATTTTCCACTGTGTCTCCAAGTGGCGGTTCATGCATGGCGCGGACTATCGACTGCCGCTGGTCATCCGCTGCGCCATGGGCTCCTCCTTCGGTGCCGGCGCCGAGCACTCCAACTGCGTGGAGAGTTTGTTCATGCACGCTCCCGGCCTGACGGTCATCAGCCCTACCACGCCTTACGACGCCAAGGGATTGCTAAAAAGCGCTATCCGCTCCGACGACCCCATCCTGTTCTGCGAGCACAAGCAGCTCTACCAGACCAAGGGCGAGGTGCCTGAGGGCGATTATACCATCCCCATCGGCGTGGCGGACGTGAAGCGCCCCGGCACGGATGTGACGGTCATTGCCGTGGGCCTGATGGTGCGCCGGGCCCTGGAAGCTGCCGAGACGCTGGCAAAGGAGGGCATCAGCGTGGAGGTCATCGACCCCCGGACTCTGGTGCCGTTCGATAAGGAAACGGTGTTCCAGTCCCTCCGCAAGACCCATCATGTGGTGGTAGCGGAGGAGAGCAACAAGACCGCCGGTATCGGCGCGGAGCTGGCCGCCATGCTCCAGGAGGAGATGTACGACGAGCTGGACGGCCCCATCGGCCGTGTGGCCGCGCTGGACGTGCCCATGCCCTATAACATCTCCCTGGAAAAATACGTCATTCCCGATGCGGGCCGCATCGCGGAGGCTGTCCGTGCCCAGGTGGCCCGGTATTAAGGCGGAAAGGCGGTCTGAGATATGAGTTTTGAATTGGTAATGCCCCGGGCCGGTTTGACCATGGTGGAGGGTACCATCAGCACCTGGACGGTGCCGGAGGGTACCGCCGTGAAAAAAGGCGACGCCATCATGGAATTTGAGAACGAGAAGAACACCATTGAGTTTGCCTGCACCCACGACGGTATCCTGCACATCACCGCCCAGGAGGGCGACGTGGTGGCGGTGGGCGCACCCATCGGCTATGTGGCTGAGAGCCAGGAGGAGTATGCCGCCCTCTGCGGCGGACAGAGCGTCCCTGCCGCGGCTCCGGAGCCTGCGGCGGCAACCCAGGCAGCGGCAGCGCCCGTGGCGGCGGAGAAGGCACCTGAGAGCGGCGGGAAGCGGGTCCGTATCACCGGTCTCGCCCGGAAGATGGCGCATCAAAATCAAATACCGCTGACAGAACTGAAGGGCACGGGCCCCAATGGCCGCATCATCGCCCAGGATGTGAAGGACTATCTGGCGGCTAAGGCGGAGGCTCCTGCCGTGGCGCCTGTCCAGCAGCCGGTGGATGATGTAAAGAAAATTCCCCTGTCCGGCATCCGGAAGGCCATCGCCCGGAATATGTACACCAGCCTGCAGGAAATGGCCCAGTGCACCGCCGCTGTGGAAGTGGATGTCACCGATCTGCTGGCTTACCGACAGAAGCTGGTGGGGCAGCAGGAATTCCTGGGGTGCAAGGTCACGGTGAACGACCTGCTGTGCATGGCGACTGTGAAGATGCTGAAAAAGCACCCCACAGCCAACGCCACCTTCGACGGGAGCATGCTCTCCGTCCATTCCAGCGTGAACCTCTCCGTGGCGGTGGCAGCGGAGGCGGGACTGATGGTCCCTGTGGTCAAGGGCGCCGACCACATGGGCCTCGTGGAGCTGCATCAGGCCATGAAGGACCTGGCCGACCGGGCTCGGGACAAGCAGCTCCGGGATGGCGACCAGTCCAACGGCACGTTTACGGTGTCCAATGTGGGAATGTTCCCCATTGACTGGTCTACGCCTATCATCAATCCGCCTCAGGTGGCAATTCTGGGCTTTGGCCGCTCTGTCAAGAAGATGGTAGTGGTCGGGGATGAACCCAAGATCCGCTCCATGATGCATATGTTCCTGACCTTTGACCACAGGGTGTTTGATGGCCTGGAGGTGGGACGTATTCTGGAGGATATGAAGACTCTGGTGGAAAATCCAGAGCTGATCACTTTGTAATACACGGTCGAAAAGTAAAAAATTTTTTGAAAAAAGCAGAGATAAGTGTTGACAAACCGGATTCACTTTGCTATACTAACGACTGTTCCGGTTCGGGGGTATAGCTCAGCTGGGAGAGCGCTTGACTGGCAGTCAAGAGGTCAGCGGTTCGATCCCGCTTATCTCCACCAAAGAAAAGTCTTGTAACTGCAATGGTTACAAGGCTTTTTCTTTTTTTACAACCCTTGATTATGCCGCATTTCTAACATGTTTCTAATGTATTAAGCAGCGCTGCCGTTTGCAATCCCAACGTTCAGTGCTGCTTTTTTGCTCAAAGAGCATGGAAAGCGCAAATCATTTTTTAGGAAACCTTTAGGAAAAAAACAGAGAACGATGGTATAATATTGTCGAAAAGGAACGATTTGAAAGCGCGGTACGCCGCCTTTCCCCTATGACCGCGGGCCAAGGCCAGCGACGATGTAAGGATGGTGCTTTTATGGAAAACAACCAGATGCTGCCCTTTGAGCGCAATCGATATTATGTTGGAAAACTGCTGACCTCCGCCGATTTTCAGGCGGAACAGACCTATAACACTCATAAGCGCCGCTTCCTCAATGAGATGATGTTCGGCAGCGGCATCGTCTGCGGCCTGGGCGTATACAGCCTGGACGACCTCTCCATCATGGTGGATTCCGGTGTGGCCGTGGATGGCTGCGGACGGGAGATCGCTGTGGAGAGCCCCGTGGTGCGGAAGCTATCGGCAGTGGAGGGCTTCGAGGAGCTGCAGACGGAGCGGGTCACCCTCTGTCTGAAGTACCAAGAAGAGGACGTCCACCCGGTTTACACCGTCCGGGGGCAGGAGAGCGGAGAGAGCTATGAGTGCAACCGTGTCCGGGAGGGCTGGCAGCTCGTCCTGCGGGACAGCGAGGCCTTACCGCCGGTCTGTCCTCCTGAGCCGGAGTTCCTGGCGACAGCGGTGCTGTATGAGGATGATGACTATGCGGTGACCTGCGCCATGCCGGCCCAGAGCCCCTGCGGCGCGTCGGTGCGGCTGGAGGTCAAGGTCAGCCGCCTGCGGGAGACCGCGGAGCCCCTGACACTGAAGGCCGCCGTGCAGATGCCTGCGTTTACCGATGAAAACGGGGGACATGAGCTGCATCTGGAGCTGCTGGATGTTTGCCCGGAAAAGGAAGCCACGCTATCCTGGTACATCAGAGCCCAGTCTACCCCGGTACAGGAATCTGTGATGTTGGCGGATGACCGGAACATCCAGGTCCGGGTGGGCGGAGACGAACGGCCCGTCGGAGAGAACTTTGCTCTGCGGGTGGCCGTGGTGGAGGCGACCGCAGCACAGATCGTGGACCAGGCGGCGGCATCCGCCAGCCTGGAGATGCGCAATGCTGTCGGCGGACAGGACTATGTGCCCTTGGCGGAGATCGCCCTTCAGCGGACCCGCAATGCTTATTTGATCGAGGAACTGCACACGACCGGTGTGCGGCAGTACATACGGACCACGGCCTCCGCTGCCCTGCGGCAGGAATTGGAGGAGTGGTTCCATCCGGCGTCTGCGGCGTCTGCCGGAAGTCCGATGGTCCAGAGCGCAGCGTCTCCGGCGGAGCGCCGGGTAGAGCCCATCTACGCCACAGGCGTCTGCGAGATCCCTCTGGGCGCCAATATGCGCCGGGGCCAAGTGGCCTATTCCGACGAGATCGTTCACGGCCTTGGGGCGGGGACGGTATTCGTATCTGTGGGAGCGGAGTATCTGGCGGATGACCCGAAGCTGGGGAGTTCCGCCCGCAATACCATCTATGGAAATGTGAGTCTGTTCCCCCAGGAGCAGGCGCCCACAGTGGCCGCCGAGACGGCGGTGAAGGTGATGAACGACCGGGGCAGCTTCGTGGTGGCCGCAAGGCTCCTGGAGGACAGCAGCCAGGTTGTGCTGCCCTTGCGCTGGGTGGCCGTATCCCTGCCCGGCAGCGGTGAGGAGAGCAAGATCCAGAAGCTGTCCGGTAAGAGCATCGCAGCGATACAGCCCACGGTAGTGCTGGCTACCCGGGAGAGCCATTTCTTCAATGTGCGCTTCAACAATATGGAGCCTTGCACGCTGACCTATGAGCTGACGGAAAAGGATTCCGGCGAGATCAGCTCCGACGGCATCTATACCGCCCCCGGCCGGGAGGGCGTCTTTGAGATCCGCATCTCCTGCGCGGAGTTCCCCCTGATCTCCACCTATGCTTATGCGGTGGTGAAAAAGCGGGATGCCCGGGAGGACGAGAACGCATAACCCACTGAAAAACTGACAGGGAAGGAGGCAGGACATGGTCTATTATGCTCAGAATATGGAGCTGGAAGTGATCTCCCGGGTGTTCCATGGCAGCGTCAACGACGTGGACGTATGCCGTGACCGGCTGTCCGCTTCCGGTACGCTCTATACCCTGTTGGCTGTCCATGACAGAGAGTGTGCCCGTAAGCTGCTGACGGTCATAGAGGACAGCCAGCGTTCCGGTGAGTCCTCCTGTCTGCTGCAGTTTTCCCAGAACGAGACGATGCTGTTCCTGTTTCCCTACCGGGAGGAACGGAAGTTCTCCTCCTTTGCCGCCGGTCAGATGACCAGCCCGGAGGCGGGAGAAGCCATCTGCATCAATCTGGTGATGGAGTGTCTGTCCACCAGCCTGCCTTGGCCGCTGCTGTATCTGGTGCTGGAGCAGGATTGTGTGCAGATCGCCAAGGACAACACGGTCTATTTCACCATGATCCTGGACCTGAAGGACCTGGAGCCCGCCCGTACGGAACGGAACTGCGTTTCCAGCTGTGCCCGGCTGCTGCTGGACCTGCTGGCAGGGCCGGTGGCGGGCGGCGGCAGACGCCGCCGCAAAAAGCTGAAGAGCTTTGAGTTGATCCGCAAGAAGATGGGGAAGAACGCTTATACCGGCTTCCCGGAGCTGTATCAGGACATCAAGCTGACGGCACTGCCCCAAGTGAAGCCTTCCCTGAAAAGCAGATTCCGTATCTTCTGGCGGAATAACCGGGACCGGCTGTTTCGGATATTGCTGGTGCTCTGCATCCTGCTGGCCGTCGCTGCGGCGGTGGTCCTGATCTCCCAGCTCATCTTCGGCGATGTGCCGCTGCTGCGGCTGTTCCGCCATACCTTTGACGTGATCGGAACAGAAAATCTACACCAGGGAGGACGCTTATGAAAAGGATGACGCTCCTGCTGGCACTGCTGTTAGCGGGGATGCTGGCTGCCGCAAGCGTGTTGCCCTGGGGGCTGCCTGACACAGAAGACCTGGTCCCCGGTCCCACGGAGCGGGAGGATGGCGCTGTTCTGACAGCGGAGAACCGATGGTTTACCTCCCGCATCTACACGCTGCGGGAAGGACGGGTCTCTGAGGTTTACGAGGAGAGCCGTGTCCGGGGTGGCGAGGAGAGCCGCATTGTCCGGGCAGCGGCCCTTGAAGACGGGGCCTGCTTCATCCGCATTTTGGGCGATGGAGCGGACTGGGAGCTGGTAAAGCTGGAAAACGGAAGGGCGGAGCTGCTCCACCGGGACACCTTTGAGGACAAAGTGATGGTCACGGGCCTGCGGGTCCAGGGGGATTCCTACTGGATCACGGCTGTGGGCGACAACAAGGCGATTTTTATTTATGAGTACACGGTTACAGGTGGCGCTGGGCTACGGATGCTTCTGCCGGCCTGGTGGCTGTGGGAGACGGTGAGCGCGGAATATGACGGAGAAGTTATCCGGGCCTCCACCGCCTATGGCGATCACTGCTTTATGACGCCAAGCGGCGGACGCACCTATTCCGCTGACGCCATTGAGGCTCCGCTGCCTGCGGTGAGTGCTGAGGGGAACGGATGGTTCCTGTGCAAGAGAGCGGTGCTGCTGACGGCACTGCTGCTGTGGCTGGTCATCGCTGCGGCACTGCTGGGAGCGGACGCGGTCAGCCGCCGGGCTGACAAGCTGGCAAACCGTCTGACGGCGGTAGGCGGCGCGGCGGTGCTGCTGGCCCTGTTGGCGGCGGCAGGCACGGTGTTCTGCGTAGTGCGTATCACCGGCGGCCTGCTGGCATCCTGGCGGGCCGGGCAGCTGGCCCTGCTGGCCGCGCTCATCATCTGGCTGCTGGTCCTGGCGCTGCTGCGAAGCACCGCCGGCCGTATTACCCGGCCAGTGGCGGCCCTGACCCGGCAGATGGACCGGGTGTCGGATGGAGACGTGACTGCCCAGGAGCCCACGCCCGGAAAGGACGAGCTGTGCCAGATGGACAGCGCCCTGCAGATGATGTGCATGAACCTTTCCGTATGGGGATATGAATCGGTCTGCACGATCCGGTCCTACAAGCGGTTTGTCCCCGAAAAGATGCCGGAACTGCTGGAGCGCCCCGTGGCGGAGGAGATCCGCCTGGGCGACAGCCGCCGTATTGTTGGCAATGTGGGCGTGTTCTCCGTGGGAAACCGGGCGGAGGCCCGGAATACGCTGGAGGACGACGCGTTTGTGGACTTCATCAACCACAGCTTCGGTATTTTCCACGACTGCATCACGGAAAACCACGGCTGGATGCTCTCCAGCGCGCTGCGTCTTTCCGACATGGAGGCGCTGTTCCCGGATTCCCCGGCGGACGGCGTCCGGGCCGGACTGGACTTCCTGGGGAAGATCCAGGTGCGGACGGCGGAGCATATTCCGGAGCCGAGAGCCTGCCTGATCTTACATAAGGCGTCCTTCCTGTACGGCATCGCCGGACAGGAGGAGCGGCTGTTCCCCTATCTCTCCTCCTCCGAATTGGAGTTCCTGGGGGGCTTTACCCAGCAGTTCGACGAGGCTGGCGTGCGTATCGTAGCCACGGAGGCCTACTGGAAGCAGTTGGAGGACTGTGGCTTCACAGGGCGCTATATTGGATTCGTGTCCGCGGGGGAGCGGAGCGGAGCCTACAAGCTCTACGAGGTGCTGGACGCGTACCCGGAGCTGGAGCGTGATTTGCGGCGGGGCTATGACCAGCGGTTCCAGGAGGCCATCAACCTCTTCTATCACAACGATTTCTATCTGGCCCGCAATCTGTTCTCCTCTTTACTGCGGGCCTGCCCGGGCGATGGCATCGCCCGCTGGTATCTGTTCGCCTGCGAGCGCTTCTTCAACCAGGAGGGCGGCGAGGAGCCTGATTACAGCCTGTTCGGTATTGAGAACTGACAAAAACAGCACCCGGTGACCGAGGGCCAAGGAGGTGAGGAACGTGAAAAATCTGCTGAATATGCTGTTCTCGTCGGCCAGAGCTAAGATCATGCCGCTGTGGATCAAGCTGCGGATGTGGACTTCTCCCGCGTTCCTCCGCTCCAAGGTTTTGGTCAAGGTTCGGGAGTTCTTTTCCAAACTGGTGGATGTCCGGCCCCGGGACAAACGGGATTACTACCCGATTTTCCGGTGGCTGGTCAGCAAACGGTTAGCCTTTGCGCTGGTGGTGGCGCTGGGACTTGTGTCTGTGCTGTACATCTCCTCGATGCTGCCTGACGGTTTCATGAAAGACGGCGGGGGCATTCCCACATACAAGTACCGGGCCATCCCACTGAAATTCCACACGGGTACGGTGAACATCCTGGCAAAGGACGGTTATGTTGCCTACACCGGCGAGGTGGACGGCGGCGCGGCTTCCGGCCAGGGAACGCTGTACGCCGCCGATGGCAGCACCGTCTATGAGGGCCAGTTCGCCAACAGCATGTACAACGGCGAGGGCACGCTGTATTACCCCAACGGCAGCCCGAAATACGTGGGCAGCTTCACGGACAACGTGTACAACGGCACTGGCAGCAGCTATCGGCCCAACGGCGTGCTGGAATACAGCGGCGACTATGCGGCAGGGGACCGTACGGGAAGCGGCACGCTGTACAACAGCGTAGGCAGCAAGGTGTTCCAAGGAAGTTTCCTGGGTGGTGAGATCGTTTACCACGATTTCCTGGCCCGGCCAACCAGTGAAGTACCACAGCTTTACAGCGGAGAGACGGCAGTCTATCAGAGCAATGAAGAGTATTGCGTTACCATGCCGGAGATTGACGCGGTGTATGCTGTGAAGGACGGGAGCAACACGCTGGAGAATGAGTGGACCGTGGACCGGGTGTATGTGATGCACGGCAGCGTGCCTCTGGAGAGCGGCACCTGCACAACTCTGCGCCAGCTGATGGCCGCCATGGGCGAACCGCTGTATTTCGGCACCGCCTGGGTGAATCTGCCGGAGGCGGTGGCCTGGGACCTGACGGCGGAGAAACAGTCAGACAGGATGGACCAGGTGCGGATCGAATCCACTGCCAGCTTCGAGAATGTCTTTACCGTCTCGGATTATGACCGGGATTTCCAGATGTATCTGTATACCTTCCAGCAGAACGGCCTGCTGTATACCTTCTATTTCACGGGCGCGGGCGAGTCTGAGTTCGTGATGTACGCCATTGAGAAAGCCTGAGAAAGGCGGAGACTAGAGAGAGGAGGCGAGGGCCTATCCGACACGAAAAGATGAAACGGCAGCTGATCCGCTTGAGCGCGCTGCTACTGTGCGCCGTGCTGGTATGGCCCTCCATGACCGCCGATACCCAGGCGGCCCTGAGCTCCCGGACTTTCCGCCTGGAGCAGGCGCAGCGCATGGCCCTCGGTACCAGCAGCGACATCCGCAAGCAGAACAACCAGATCATTTTGAAGCGGATGAAGTATGTGGAGGCTGTGGAGGGCATCCGCGCCAAGGTGAAGAACCTGCGCAGCTTCCGGTGGAGTCCGCTGCTGAGCTTCAAGTTTCCCCAACAGCTGGACCTGACCGAGGAGTACGACCTGAATGTGAAGCCACTGACCATCCAGACGGAGATCGACACCTTGAAGCACGGTCTGGATGATTTAAAATATGAGATCACCCACAAAGCCAACCAGCAGTATTTTGAGGTCTACCTGCTGCAGGAGACCACTGCGTTCACCCAGAGCCGTCTGGATGACGCGAAAACGCAGCTGGAGCGGAACAAAGCCAGCCTGCGCACCGGCAAGGCTACCCAGAGCGATGTGGACAGGGCACAGAAATCTGTGGACACGCTGACGAAGGACCTGTCCAGCCAGCTTCGTGAGTTTGAGAGCGCCAAGACGAAGCTCTCCGAGCTGGTGGGCGTGGATGTCACCGTGGGATACACCTTCGCCAATCCCTTCAAGACAGCTGCTATCCCCCGTGAACAGATGGAGAGCCTGACCCAGTACACGCTGGACCATGATCAGTCCTTCTACGAGGCGAAGGCGGCCACCTCCACGGCGAAGCTGAACGTGGATTCTTACGAGAGCCTGATGCGCAGCCAGTACGGCTCTAAGATGAATATCATCCAGACCTACATCAATATGGCCAAACAGGGGATGGATGTGGACTACGGCGCGTTCCAGATCAAGTACAAGGAGATGTTGAACGCATTGGACAAGCCCTGGGCGGGCAAGATCCGTATCCTGTTCTTTAAATTCACCAAGGAGTGGTTCAAGGGCGAGATCGACGGCACTCGGTATATCGAGGATGAGATGTACGCCGTGTACACCGCCTGCATGGAATACGGCAACGCAAAAAAAGACCAGGACGCTCTGGAGAAGGACCTGCGGAGCCAGGTGCGGGATACCTACGAGAGTGTCGTCACCGGCTGGAACACCTACGAGACGCTGCAGAGCCTGGCCGCCGAGTCCAAGGAAACATTGGACCGCCTTCTGGTGCTGAACCGGATGGGAAAAGCCACCTACACCGAGGTGGCCGACCAGCAGGAGGCTTACCAGGTAGCCCAGCAGGACGCGCTGGACGCGCTGAAGGAGTATAACGTGACTCTGAGCGAGTTCGACCGCCTGACCTGCGGCGCTGTGACGAAGTATCTGAAGGGCACCGGCATGGGCCTGGATACCGGCGAGGGCGGCGACGCCTACGCAGTGTTGGACCCCATCAACGATCCCTACTATTACATTTATACCAGTGTGGCGGACCTGACGTTTTACATCGGTGTCAGCATCCCCGACGGCTTTGAACCGATGATCGACAGCTTTGAGGTCTGGTACGCCGGGACCCAGATTGGGGAGCGGACCCAGGTGGGGACGGAGCTGCGGCACCTGACATTGGACTATCAGGACACCAGCGAGCTGACCATCCGCCTGTACTACGGCGGCACCTTTGTGGACGAGTGTACGGTGGACGCCTCCGTTCCCCGGGACGTGCTGGATATCCAGCGGCAGGAGACCGAGACGGAGACGGAGCGGGTCATTGGCAGCTATATGGTGACCACCACCATGGAAGGCGGCGTTTCCGTATCGGAGCTGAAGCTGATCATCAACGCGGTGGAGAACGCCGCAACCTATACGCTGACCTACGGTGACCAGGGCATCTACACTACAGATAAGCATCCGGTCACAGAGTCGTTTACCTATCTGACACTGCTGATCGCCAGTCTGGAGAACGTGACTGTCAAGCTGTACGACAAAGGCGGAGAGGAATTGATGGATGTTCGGTGCGATACATCCACCCAGGAACTGGTGACTACCGTTTCCGGAACATGAGAAAGGAGGGACCGGCCATGAAAAAGAAATTGCATATGCGACGCTGGGCCGCCGTCTTGACGGTGGTGCTCATGGCGGGTTCCCTGGTGCTGGGGACACTGTACGCCCAGGGCTTCTGGGACGAGAGCCGGGCAGTCCACATCAAGGCGCGGGACATTGAGACCTCCACCCTGGCCATCGGCACCCACCTCGTCCACCTCTCCGCATTGACGGACAGCGTCTATGAGGTGGCGCAGAAGTCGGCGGAGGAATCCGGCCAGGATCAGATCTACTACAAGTCCGAATTGGGCGGCGACGCCTGGTTCAATATCTCGTCGGCCACTTCACTGGCGGACATCACCACCTCCGGCGCACCTGTGACGGACGAGGAGATCGAGGCGCTGTACTTTACCCATCACACCAAGTCCGACAAGATCACCTATGACCTGCGGACGGGGCAGGCGGTCAACATTTTCGACATCCGGGACCCCTACGACCTGGAGTCTCTGGAGGAGCTGTCCCCCCTGAAGATGCAGTACGACCAGGTGCGGGAGACCAAAGGGGAAAACAAGGTGACGGAGCGGATCGATGAGATCTGGAAGACGCCGGTCAGCGGTGAGGATGCCCCTGAGGCTATTCAGGAAGCGGATAAGAAGCTGTCGGCCCTGCAGGCGTATTTGAACGTGCTGAAGGAAAACGGAGCGGACGCCCGGGAGATCGACAAAGTCTCCGGCGTGATGGAGGCGGTGGACGCCAGCCGACGCTATGAGGTATTCACCGCTTTGGAGCCGCAGCTTTCCAGCTTGCTGGACGAGATCGGCCAGGAAAAGCTGATCTTCACTGTCATCAACGACGAGGGCCAAGCGGAAACCGAGGTGGAGGAGCTGGAGGAGAGCGAGCCGGAGCTGATGAGCGCCGTGGCGGAGAGCTTGGGCAATGTGCAGGACGCCCTGATCACATACGGCGGTAAAATGTTCAGCGAGGGCACCACGGTGATGAGCCAGGCAGAATACGAGTTTTCCAACGCTCTCATCAGCCATGCGGAGAGCGGCGATCACGCCGCCTGCGATACTGACGTGCAGAACCTGCTTTTGCTGGACAATATCCTGAACGATATTATCTCCGACCGGCCACGGGAGTTGGCGCTGCTGGAAAACACGCTATTGCCCAAGGCGGGCTCCGCCTACCTGAAGGCATTGAGCCAGGGCGAGAGCGCGGAATACCGGGCGGAGGTGGCAAAGCGGTCCGCCCAGGCACTGCTGAACCGCTTGATCAGCGAGAACGAGAGTGAAGTGAATACCCGGCGGGGTGAGTTGGAGTTCCTTATCGAAGCCAAGTGCAGCCGCATCGACCCCGCCAGCGGCATCACCTTTATCGACCAGCGGCTGCAGTTGACCACCAGCAGCTACGGCTCTGCCGTTCCGAAGGACGCTTTCGCGGAGACCAGTCAGGCTTCTGTTGATTCCCATATCGAATACCTGACGCAAAAGCGCCGGGCGCTGGAGCTGGCTACCGGCGGCAACGCTATGGACGAGTTGACGGCGGAAAAGGAAAACTTGCAGACGCAGCGGCTGGCGGCGCTGGATAAAAACGACCTGGCGGGCGCCAAGGCGCTGGAGGAGCAGATCGCCGCTGTGGAAGAAGAGATTCGTGCCATAGAGGCCGAGGCCGCCGCACAGATCGCGGATATCCGGGAGAAGATCAAGGACCTGGAGACGCAGACTGCGGCGGACCCGGAGAACACGGACTTGCAAAATCAGCTCAGCGCCGCCAAGGCAGAGCTTTCTAACCTGGAAAAGAGCTTGTCCGACGGTTCTATGGGCGCTATGGTGGCCCAGTTGAAGCAGGACGCGCTGGACGGCATTGCCGACGGCGGAACGGAGGGTATGGAGACCGCCGCTAATGCGGTGGACGCCATGTCCGGCCTGCTGCCGACAGACCCGAAGCTGGTGCTTCCGGCTATGCAGGAGATCTATAACAAGCTGCTGCTCAGCGGCGGCGACCAGGGCCTTATTGATTCCGTTGAGCAGGCCATTCTGGACAATCCCAACGCCCTGCGGGATGAACTGACCGCGGCACAGCTGAAGGAGATCGCCAGGGCGTATTTGGCGGAGAACGGCAGCGGGACCGGGACAGGTACCGGAAGCGGCACAGGTACCGGAACTGGTACAGGCACCGGGACTGGCACAGGCACCGGGACTGGTACAGGCACCGGGACTGGCACAGGCACCGGGACTGGCACAGGCATCGGGACTGGCACAGGCACCGGAACTGGTACAGGTACCGGGACTGGCACAGGCGCCGGGACTGGCACAGGTACCGTGACCGGGACTGGTACGGGTACTGGTACTGGTACTGGAAGCGGTACCTCGCTGCTGGGCACCGGGGGAATCACCCGGGCAGCGGCCAGCGACGCGCTGATCGAGCTTGTGGCCCTGCAGCTGTACTACGACGAGACTGGGAGCCGGGCAGCGGCCCAGCGGCTCGCCGTCGTGACCCAGGAGCAGAAGAACCTGGGCAATCCCATGGTGTTCCAGCGGATTCAGGATAGCACCGGCGAGTATGTATCGCTGTTGGCCATCCAGGCGCTGACAGGCCGCCGGTATGTTTGGAACAAAAACGCATCTCTAGGCGTGCTGGCCCGGGGCAGCGATTACTATGGCTTTACCGTCTATTCCAATAAGGTCCTGCGGGACCGGGACGGGGAAAAGACGGAGGAGATGACCCGGAGCGCCCGCTATCAGGCAGGTGTTCACATCCCGGAGGAATACGCTTACGACCAGTTCGGTGTCCAGGCGCTGTACCTCACCGGGACCTCGCTGGGCTGCGCCTGTGACGACGCGGTGCTGGCAAAGGCTCAGGAGCTGTTCGCAAAGTTCCTGGCGGCCTGAGGCCGGGGCAGAGAAAGGAGTGATGCAATGGCTGACTATCCCATCATATCGGATGTGTCCCAGCATATGGTGCGCATCCTCCGGGAGAAGATGTGCCCGGAGCCCATCCCATCTCCCAACAACATCTCCGTTTCCTCCCCGGCGGAACAGGATGTGGACTACATCCTGGGCCTGTACCTCTACGACATCCGGGAGGAGGGCGAGGTGGCTGTGCCGTCCCTGGTAGGGACGGGCCGGACCCGCCTGCGGCGTCCTCCCAGGCCGTACAGCCTGTACTACATGCTGTTTATCAACGGCTCGTCCCAGATGGGCCTGAAGGCCGCCGACACCCAGAAAATTCTGGGCCGGGCGGCGCAGATCATCAACGACGGCAACTCTGTGGACCCACGGCGGCTGCAAAGCTGGCTGGAGACCCAGGAACCGCCCATCATATTCTCTCCGGCAAAGATTTCTCTGGAAGATAAGGTCCGCGTCTGGTCCGCCATCAACAAGCCCTATCAGGTGAGCTTGTTCTACAAGGCGGCTCCGGTGTTCCTCTCCAGTGAGATCGTGGTGGACCCGCCCCGGGTCACGGAAGCGGAGTTCACCATCGGGATGCTGGACGGAAGGGGGGATGGATAAATGGAAAAAACCACGGTGTTCACCCACAGCCTGGACCTGGCTCTGCGGCTGGTGGACACCACCTCCGGCAGAGGCGTCTCCGGCAGGGGCATGGCGGTCCGCATCGACGAAAAGCCCGTCCGTTTCGGCGAAAAGGGCGACGGGATGCTGATCTTTCAGAACCTAGGAACGAGGCGCTTCCGGTTGGAGATATCCTCTTCCGCCTTTGAGACGGCGGAGCGGGAGGTGGATCTGGACGCCCTCGGAAAAGGCGTCCCCCTGTTGGAACTCCATCTCATCCCCGGTCCCAACTATCCCGGTGTTGCTGCATTCCAGACTTTGGAGGGAACTTTGCCGGGCATCGAAAACCTGTCTGCCGTCCGGGTGGGGGACAACGCCTGCCTGATCCGGGAGTTCGACCCCCGGAAGCGGCTGGTAAAGCTGTTCAACCCCCACCATCTGGCGCTGGACCGGGTGCTGTACGCCCTGGTGGACCCAGACAACGGCTGCTATGAGCCTTTCCAGATCGTCCGCACTCTGGACGACCAGACCATCAAAACAGACCGGGTGCTGGAAACGGCTTTCCGGAATTACTTCCCCATTAGTCCCACGGTCCTGGGAACATGCAGCGGCGACGGCCGCTACTGCCTCCGGGTCCGGGATGACGGAACGGCCTGCAAATGGCTGGTCCGGTGGGAGGAGCAGGGAACCGCCCGGTTCCGGACGGTGGATTTCCGGCAGGAGCCCCACCCGCGGCTGGAAGAGGGGGGTGTCTGACATGGGAATCCCGGTGGTGGCAGGAGCCACCTGCATCTGCACCATGGGGACCTCCCCGGGGCAGATCAATCCCACCAACCAAATGCCGATCCGTATGGGCGGAAAGCCTGTGGCCAGCATCGCTGATTGCGCGCCGATAAGTAATGTGGGCAGCTGCGGGATGTGTACATCCTTGGCGAATCCCACAGTGGCCGCTGCCACAGCGGCGGCGCTGGGCGTGCTGACGCCACAGCCCTGCATACCCGCTCCGGCAGGGACCTGGGTCTGTCCCGGAAAAGTCCGGGTAGCGGGAAAACCCGTCCTCACCAGCGAGGGCAAACTGACCTGTGCCTACGGCGGCACCATTTCCATCATGAATCCTGGCCAGACGACCACAAAAATATGATCCAATCAAACACCTAAAATTCGTTCGACAATGAAAGGAGGAAGGTTTCGGGACCATGTTCCCGGAATCGAAAGAATTATGGCTGAGTATCTGTCTCCCGGCGTCTATGTGGAGGAGTACGAATCTTCTCCCCGTGCCATCGAAGGCGTTGGCACCAGCACTGCGGGCTTCATCGGCATGACGGTGAAGGGCCCTACCGTGGGCGCTCCCTCCTTGGTCACCAGCTTCGCGGATTTCCAGCGGCAGTTCGGCGGCTACCTCAGTGAGTACACCCACGGCGAGTACCGGTATCTTCCCTATGCGGTGGAGCAGTTTTTCACCAACGGTGGCACCCGCTGCTTCGTCACCCGTGTCGTCCCTGATGACGCCAAGGTGGCTACGGCCAAGGCCGGCATCCTGTCCCTGCGGGCCGCCAACGAGGGCAAGTGGGGCAACCGCATCCTGGTCAGCTTCACTACTGTCAACAAGCGGAAGATGCAGCTGATCGCCAAGGAAGGCGACCTGGTGTATACCGCCAAGAGCACCGCAGGTTTCGCCGAGGGCGATCTGGTGGAGTTTGCCGGTGAGCTGAACCGCATTTCCACCATCTTTGAGAACACAGTTACCTTCGAGCAGGCCTTTGCCGGCGATCCCGTGGACAACGCTCTGGTGCCCAAGGCGGTGCTGTACTCCGTGGAGATGGACGTCACCGTTCGCTACGAGGGCGAAACTGAGGCCTACACCGCCCTGAACCTGAATCCCACCTCCCCCAACTATTTGGCCGATAAGCTGAAGGCCAGTGCTCTGCTGGCGGTGGAGGATGTGGCTCCCGCTCCCGAGATCGCAAACCCTGTCAGCCTGATCTTCGGCGAGGGCAAGCTGGCTGGCACTCTGGCCTTCACCGGCGGCAGTGACGGCACCGTGGAAGCGGTCAACGCCGGCACCTTCATCGGCGATGACAAGGGCCCCGGCAAGCGCACTGGCATCCAGTCCTTCATCGAGAACACTGTGGCCAGCATCATCGCTGTCCCCGGCGTCACCATCCCTGAAGTGGTGGTGTCCCTGGTGGCCCACTGCGAGAACCAGCAGAACCGCTTCGCCATCCTGGACATTCCCAAGGACAAGGTGAAGGTCAATGATGTGCTGGAGTACCGCGGCATCGTGGATTCTACTTACGCCGCCATGTACCATCCCTGGGTCCAGGTGTTCGATCCCATCACCAAGAAGCCCGGCTTCGTACCGCCCTCCGGCTCCGTGGCAGGCGTATACTCCCGGACCGATGTGACCCGCGGCGTCCACAAGGCTCCCGCCAACGAGGTGGTCCAGTGCACCGGCCTCTCTGTGGGTTACAACAACGGTGAGCAGGATATCCTGAACCCCGCTGGCGTGAACCTGATCCGCGCGCTGCCCGGCCAGGGCATCCGCGTCTGGGGCGCCCGCACCGCCAGCTCCAACGCCAGCTTCAAGTACGTCAACGTCCGCCGCCTGTTCATCTATGTGGAGCAGTCCATCAAGGCCGCTACCAACTGGGTGGTGTTCGAGCCCAACAACTCTTCTCTGTGGGCCCGTGTCCAGATGACTGTGTCCTCCTTCCTGGAGAATATGTTCCGCGCCGGTATGCTGGCCGGCGAGACTCCCGCCGAGGCCTTCTTCGTGGACATCGGCCCCAGCACCATGAGCCGGGACGACATCATGAACGGCCGTCTGATCTGCGAGATCGGCATTGCCCCCAGCCGTCCCGCCGAGTTCGTCATCTTCCGCGTGACCCAGTTCACCTCCGAGGCCGCCGGCGGCGCCGAGTGATCCAACCGAAATACGTGACAAAGGAGATTTAAGATATGGCTACTGATATGAACAGCGCGGGTATGGCTTATCCGCTGACTAAAATGAACTTCCTGGTGTCCATCCCTGATCTGGCCGGCTCCATGGCCGCCTTCAGCGAGGTCACCGGCATCGAGGCCAGCGTGGACGTGGTGGAGTTCCGCCAGGGCAACGCCCACTCCCTGGCTCCCGTCAAGATCCCCGGCCTGGTGAAGCACGGCAACATCACGTTGAAGATGGGCTACACCATCGGCAACGGCTTCAAGAAGTGGATCGAGGAGTGCGTCAGCGAGACCCGCGGCGCCATGCCCCGCAAGACCGTCACCATCGAGCTGCTGGATATCCGGGACGGTTCTCCCAACTCCGCCTATGAGACCATCAAGGGCAACATCACCTGGATCCTGAAGGAAGCCTGGGTCACCAAGTACTCCGGCCCCGACCTGAACGCCTCCGCCAGTGAGGTGGCCATCGAGACCGTGGAGCTGGCCTACGAAGAGCTGACCATCCCCGATTGATCTGTGTGAATATGTCGTGGGGAGGGCGGAGTATTCCGCCCTCCCCGGACAGGGAGGTAAAAGAGCATGACGACTGTATATGATTTTGAGCTGCCCAAGGGCTTTGTAGACCAGCAGGGCATCGTTCACAAGCGGGGCAAGATGCGTCTGGCTACCGCCGGAGACGAGATCGCCGCCACACGGGACCCCCGTGTGCTGTCCAACCCTTCCTATCTGACCATCGTGGTCCTGGCCGCCGTTATCACGGAGCTGGAGGGACTGGACGCCGTGGTGCCCTCCACTGTGGAGCGGTTTTTCACGGCGGACCTTGCATTTTTGCAGGATATGTACCAGCGTATCAACAACGTGGAGCCGCCCACCATGCGGGCCGTCTGCCCGGACTGCGGCAAGATTTTTGAGGTCCCTATAAATTTTACGCGAGAGGGATAACGCTGTACCCGAAAGAGGAGCTCTACCGGGAGATGGGCTTCATCTCCTACTACTTTCACTGGAGCTCCGAGGAGGTGCTGGCGCTGGACCATGCCAGCCGCCGCCGATGGTGTGAGGAGATCTCCTCCATCAACAGCAGCTTGAATCCCTCGAAGAAGAAAAAGGAAAAGAGCATTCTGGAATTCGGTAGAAAATAACGGGCAAGGAGGCGCATCGCCATGGCCAGCATTACAGATCAAAACTGGATCGTTTGGAACCAAGGGAAAAACCCGTTGGTCAATTTCAATTTCATGCTGCGCGTGGAGCTGATGTTCGACCTGCCCTGCAAGAGTGTGCGGGCCTTTACCAGGGAACTGGAGTATGACTACATCCAGGAGGGCGGTCTCAACGACTATGTCCATATGCGGCGCAAGCCCATTACCCGGCCCTTTACACTGGAAATAGAGCGCTATGTGGGCGTGGATTACATCGATCCGCTGCCTCTGGGCGCGGACCTGGTGCTGCCGGTGCTGCTGTTTGTCAGCAGAAACCACGACCAGTTTATTCCGGGCGTGGTGGCCCGGACCTATGTGTTTACCGGCTGCACCGTGATGAAAAAAACCTACGGCGATTTGGTGGCGGACCAGTCCGGCCTCTTGGTGGAGACTACCACCTTGGGCTACCGGGAGATGCTCTGCGTGGACATCCCCTGGAGCGAGGTGGGAGACAACATCCCCAAGGACATCAAGACGGTACCCACCAATGCCAAGTCCGCGGATAAGACGCCCGCGGAGTTGAAGGCGCTGGCCAATGACCTGTACAGCCAGGCGCTAGCCGCCAAGACCCAGGCGGACGTGGAGTTCGCGGAAACGGACGCAGAGGCCCTGCTGAAAGAGCTGGAGGAGACGCTGGCGAATCTGCGGACGGCTGTGGGACCGGGCGGAGCTCTGACGCAGCAGCTGGATACTGCGAAACGAGGTATCAACGGCGAGGGCGGCAAGACGAAAAAGGCGCTTGCCGACGAGGCGATGGATGATGCCCGTCTGGCGGAGCAGGAGGCCAAAGAGAAAGAAAACGCCTGGCGGGAAAAAGACGCCGTTTGGCGTAAAGCGAAAGGCGAACTGGATGATATCCAGACGCAGATGGAAGGACCTGCAAAAAAGCTCGAGGATCTGGAGGCGCAGCTGAGCAAGGCAGAGGAGACCAAGGCGGAGCTGGAAGTCAGGCTGCCAGTTGACCTGCGGGATGTGGAAAAGGCCAGGTCCGCGCAGCAAAAGGCACAGACTGACTATGACGCGGCGGAGGCGGCGTTGGCAGAGGCGAAAGCGGCCCTTGAGAAAGCCATGGAAGACGCCCGGGACGAAACGGATGTGAAGGATGCCCGGGAAAAAGCGGAGAGTGCCGCCGCAGAAGCGGCATCCAAACAGGCGGATGTTGATGAGGCCTCCCGGGCGCTGGCAGAGGCGCAGAAAGCGTATCAGACTGCGCTGCGGGCGTGGCAGGAAGAGCAGAGCGAAGAGTTGGAGCGGGCCGCTGCCAAGCGGAGCTCCTGCGAGGGTGCGGTCCCGGCCAAACAGGCGGATGTTGATGAGGCCTCCCGAGCGCTGGAAGAGGCGCAGAAAGCATATCAGCCTGCGCTGCAGGCGTGGCAGGAGGAGCAGAACGGAGAGTTGGAGCGGGCCGCTGCCGAGCGGAGCTCCTGCGAGGATGCGGCCTCGGC
>JAGBDS010000001.1 GCA_017937405.1 Oscillibacter sp. | reverse complement strand
CCTGATGAACCCCCAGACCTGGGTGGCCTCCGGCCATCTGGGCGGCTTCTCCGACCCCCTGATGGACTGCAAGGAGTGCAAGGAGCGCTTCCGGGCCGATAAGCTGATCGAGGACTTCTGCGAGGCCAACGGCATTGCCCTGGATAAGCCCATCGACGCCTTCTCCCAAGAGGAGATGGCCGCTTTCATCGAGGACCATAACGTGCCCTGCCCCACCTGCGGCAAGCACAACTTCACCGACATCCGCCAGTTCAACCTGATGTTCAAGACCTTCCAGGGCGTCACGGAGGACGCGAAGAACACCGTGTACCTCCGTCCTGAGACCGCCCAGGGCATCTTTGTCAACTTCAACAACGTCCAGCGCACCACCCGCCGGAAGCTGCCCTTCGGCGTCTGCCAGATCGGCAAGTCCTTCCGCAACGAGATCACTCCCGGCAACTTCACCTTCCGTACCCGCGAGTTCGAGCAGATGGAGCTGGAGTTCTTCTGCAAGCCCGGCACCGACCTGGAGTGGTTCAACTACTGGCGCAACTTCTGCCATGAGTGGCTGCTGAACCTGAACATGAAGGACGAGAACCTGCGCCTGCGGGACCACTCTCCCGAGGAGCTGTGCTTCTACTCCAAGGCCACCACGGACTTCGAGTTTATGTTCCCCTTCGGCTGGGGTGAGCTGTGGGGCGTGGCCGACCGTACCGATTACGACCTGACCCAGCACCAGAACACCTCCGGCGTGGATATGACCTACTTCGACCAGGAGACCAATGAGCACTATATCCCCTACGTCGTGGAGCCCTCTCTGGGCGCTGACCGCGTGGTGCTGGCCTTCCTGGTGGAAGCCTACGACGAAGAGGTCGTGGACGAGGCCAAGAACGATACCCGCGTGGTCATGCACTTCCATCCCGCCCTGGCACCCTTCAAGGTGGCCGTCCTGCCCCTGAGCAAGAAGCTCAGCGAAAAGGCCCGTGAGATCCAGCAGGAGCTCTCCAAGGAGTGGATGGTGGACTTCGACGAGACCGGCTCCATCGGCAAGCGCTACCGCCGTGAGGACGAGATCGGCACCCCCTACTGCGTCACCGTGGACTTCGACACCGTGGGCGACGCGGAGAAGGAAGGCGACAACTGCGTCACCGTCCGCGACCGCGACACCATGGAGCAGGTGCGTATGCCTATCAGCGAATTGAAGGCTTACCTGGCTGAAAAGCTGGCTTATTAAAAAATGTGGAAAACCGCCTTCCAAAAGGAGGCGGTTTTCTTCTGACAGGATGTGAAAGACACGGAAAATCTGATCTTCAGCCTCAACGCCACCATGCCGGTGTTTTTGATGATGGTGCTGGGCTATGTGCTCCACCGGAAGACGCCGCTGCTCAATGACGCATTTGCCAGCTATCTGAATACGTTTGTTTTCAAACTGGCCCTGCCGGTGCAGCTGTTCAAAAGCCTGTCGCAGGAGGACTTCCACACGGTCTGGGACGGCGGTATGGTCCTGTTCTGCTTTGGGGTATCCCTGGCGTCCATCCTCCTGCTGCTTGGGCTGTCCGCCTTTCTGCGGGACAGTTCCCTCCGGGCGGAGTTCGTCCAGGCGGGCTACCGGGGCAGCCAGGCGCTGCTGGGTGTGGCGTTGCTGCAGAACATCTACGGCAGCAGCGCCACCGGCGGCCCGCTGGCGTTGGTCCTCATCGGTGCTGTCCCGCTGTACAACGTGGCGGCGGTGCTGCTGCTGACACTGCTGGCTCCCGGCGGCCATCTGGATCGGAAAACGGTAGGGAAGGCCCTTCGGGGCATCATCACCAACCCCATTATTCTGGGCATCGCCGCAGGACTGGTGTGGTCGCTGCTGCGGTTTTCCCAGCCGGTGATCCTGCAGCGGGCGGTGTCCAGTCTGGCTGCCACCGCCACACCTCTGGGCCTGCTGGCCCTGGGCGCCAGTATGGACCCGAAGAAGGCGGCAGGCTGCTGGAAGCCCACACTGGTAGCCAGCCTGTTCAAGCTGGTACTCTTTGTGGCACTGTTCCTGCCTCTTGCGGTGAAGTTGGGTTACCGGGGCGAGACACTGACGGCTCTTTTGATCATGCTGGGCTCTCCGGCCACGGTCAGCGGATTCAGCATGGCCCGCAGTATGGGCCACGAGGGCGTCCTCAGCGCCAGCGCGGTGATGCTGACCACCGTATGCAGCGCCTTTACCTTCACGGTTTGGCTGTATCTGTTGAAAACCCTGGCTCTGATTTGAAAGACGGCGGCGTTTCTGCTGAAAGAAACGCCGCTGTTTTCACTGATTTCGTAATATTTTAAAAAGAATACCGAAGTTGCCAAAAAAGGTTGACCTTTTTCCACGAAATGACATGCCGTTTTCTCTTGTAAAATCGGAAGAAATTTCATATCATAAAAGAAAGACCAAACAAATTGTTTGGAGGCAAAACAAAAAAATGGAGAGGGAGGATCATATGGAAAAGATATTTAAACTTCAGAAAAACGGCACCACTGTCCGCACAGAGATCCTGGCAGGTCTGACCACCTTTATGACCATGGCCTATATCATCGCTCTGAATCCCAATCTGCTGACCAACTTTGATGTGGGCTCAGCGCTGTGGAACGGCGTGTTCATGGCCACCTGCGTTGCCTCGGCCATCGGTATGTTCTGCATGGCGTTCCTGGCGAACAAGCCCTTCGCCCTGGCACCCGGCATGGGCTTGAACAGCTTCTTCGCCGTGGTGGTGGGCAACATCGCGGGCCTCACCGGCATGACTTACGTAGCCAGCTTCCAGGCGGCGCTGGTCATCATCCTCATTGAGGGCATCGTCTTCATCATTCTGTCCGTTTTCAACATCCGGGAGAAGATCGTGGAGGCCATCCCCCTGGGTGTTCGGCTGGGCATCGCCCCCGCCATCGGCATCATGCTGCTGAATATCGGCCTTGGCTCCAACGCGGGCATCTGGTCCGAGACTGGCGGTCCCTTCTATGTGATGCGGGACTTCTTCGGCGCCCTGACTCCCAGCGTGGCCCAGAGCTCCATGGGATCCGGCTACAACGCCATGATCCTTACTGTGGTCACCATGTTCATCGGCCTGTTCGTCATGGTCATCCTGGCGAAAAAGGGCGTCAAGGCCGCTGTGCTGCTGGGTATGCTGGTGGCGTCCGTGGTCTACTGGGCCGGCGAGGCCATCTTCCTGGGCGTGAATCCCTTCGCGTCTCTGGCTGGCGCCTCCTTTGCACCGCCCTTCGCTGATATGGTGGAGACCACCCTGTTCAAGTTCAATTTCTCCGGCTTCCTGCAGATCGGCTGGTTCACCGCCATCACGCTGATCATCACCTTCTGCATGATCGATATGTTCGACACCATCGGTACCCTGGTGGGCACCGCCTCCCGGGCGGGCATGGTGGATAAGGACGGCAATATGCCCAACATGAAGGAAGCCCTGCTGTCCGACGCCGTTGGCACCGTGGCCGGCGCCTGCTGCGGCACCTCCACCGTCACCACCTTCGTGGAGTCCGCCTCCGGTGTGGAGGCCGGCGGCCGTACCGGTCTGACGGCCCTGACCACCGGCGTGCTGTTCCTGGCCTGTATGTTCATCGCCCCCGTGGCGGCTATCATCCCCGCCGCCGCTACCTCCGCCGCGCTGATCTACGTCGGTATCCTGATGCTGATGGGCCTGAAGAACGTGGACTTTGACGATCTGGACCAAATGGTCCCCGTGGCTCTCATGCTGATCGGTATGCCCATCTCCGGCTCCATCGGCCACGCCATCGGCTTAGGGCTCATCTCCTACACCGTCATCAAGGTGTTCAGCGGCAAGGCCAAGGACGTCTCCGTCCTGACCTATGTGATCTCCGCACTGTTCCTCATCAAGTTCTTCCTGATCGTGTGACCTGTTCTGCAAAAAGGCCCGTCGAAACCATTTGGTTTCGACGGGCCTTTTTTTCAGGCAAGCAGATCACTTTTTGTATCCGCACTTGGGGCAGACGCCGTTTTCATTCAGAGCAATGCCGCACAAGGGGCAGCGGTCAATGACATTCTTAGGCTCGTATTCCTGGGAGGCGGCGTTGACGCCGCTGGTGAAGGTGAGCTTGGCGATGTTCAGCTTATCCTTCAGAAGGTCGTACACGATCTTGATCATGCCCTCAACGGTCATGGTCTCCTTTGTCACCACCAGGCGGCAGTCGGGATAGGCGGTAGCCAGTTCGGTTTTGAACGCGGGGCCCTTCATCTTGTTGCTGGGGGCGCCGTCCTTGATGCCCTGTGCCTCATACACGCTGAGGATGGCGGGCAGCAGGGGATCGTCCTCTCTCAGGATCAGGGCGTGGTCGAAGTTTTTCAGGACCTCCCAGGCGGTTTTCTGGATCTCGTTGCAGGGGAAGACCATATTCACGCCGGGCTCCACGGAATCCTCCACCTCGATGGTCAGCGTGCCGGTGTGTCCGTGCAGATACTGGGCCTCGCCCTTAAAGCCATAGAATCTGTGTGCGTACTGCAAATCCAAAGTCGTAATACTTCTCATAGCCATACACTCCTATTTTATATCATTTACGGGGTTTTGTCTTTGCGCCCGTATACGCACTGATCTCTAAGGGACACCGGGCAGATCACGCCTTATGCTGACATTCCGGGCAGATACCTCTGAAGAGAATGTCATAGCCGGTAAACGCAAAGCCATGGGTGTCCGTGATATTTTTCTCCAGTCCCGTGATATAGTCCATGTCCACGTCGAAGACCTTCCCGCACCGCTCGCACTTCACATGGCAGTGGTCGTGGCAGCGGTGGTCAAAGCGGTCAGGCCCGCCGGGGATCTCCATTTTCCGGATCTTGCCCATTTCGGCCAGCCGGTTCAGGTTTCGATATACGGTTCCTCTGCTGATGGTGGGATGCTCCTGAACGATCATGTCGTAGATCTCGTCTGCGGTAGCATGACATTGCAGCTTGTTCACTGCCTCATAGACCAGGGAGTTTTGAATCGTATTTCGTTGTATCATATCCTAGATCCTTAATGGTATCTTGTACTAATAAGAATTATATATCGTTAGTGAGCGGTTGTCAACAAAAACCTGCAAAAGGATTCGTGTAAACATCTGTCGTTACCCTTGTAAGTGCGGTTCCAACAGCTCCTTTGCGGGCCTCGTGTAATCCTCCGCCCGGAAGAGAAACCGGGCCAGCGCCCTCATGCGGAGCGGGGAGATGTGGCAGTAGCCGCCGGGGTGCTTTTCCAGATACCGCTGGTGGTATTCCTCAGCGGGATAAAAATTCTCCAGCGGTTTCAGCTCCACGGCGAACCGGGGCGCAGCCGCCGCTTCCAGAGCGGCGGTCCGAAGGACGGCGGCCTCGTCCGCCTCATCCACCCAGTAGACTCCAGCCTGATATTGACTTCCAAAGTCCGGCCCCTGCCGGTTGGGCGTCTCCGGGTCGATGACGGCGAAAAAGGCAAACAGCAGGTGTTCCAGGGAGATCTGCTCTGGGTCGTATTCCACCCGCACCGTCTCCCGGAACCCGGTGACGCCGGAGCAGACCGCCTCGTAATTGGCTTTTTCTGCGGAAACGCCGTTGGCGTATCCCACCGTGACTTCCAGGACGCCCGGCAGTGTCCGGTATAACCGCTCCATGCCCCAGAAGCAGCCGCCCGCCAGATAGATGACCTTTTCCATCAGAAAAAAATCCCCATAAATCCGTCGGGCATCTGGCGGCTCTGCTCCCAGATGTCGTCGAACTGCACCCGGTTCAGGGCCGTCACATTGCCCTCGGACCCGGCGGCCTGCCGGGGGTCCATGGGCGGCTCATCCAGGTCGTCGTAGGACTGGTACAGCCCCACCCGGTAGGCCTCCACCTTCCGCCGGGGACAGCCCCGGCTGTCCAGCTCCAGATACAGCTTCCAGGGCTCGTCCTCTTCCTCATGGTCCCATTCGATCATGTAATATTGCATGGCGTCCTCCTCACTTGCTGAAAAATGCTTCAATGGCCGCCCGGTCCGCCTGTACGCTGCCCTGGGCGAAGCCGCTGCGGCCGCCGCCCCGGCCGTTCAGGGCCTTGTTCAACTCCTTTACCAGCGGGGAAATATCCTGACCGTCGGCCCGGAGCAGAGCGTAGGCATACTGCCCGTCCTCTCCGGCGAACACCGCCGCCAGACCGCCGCAGCGCTTTGCCACAGCGTCCGCCAGCTTCCGCACGCTGTCGCCCTTCATGGAGGGCTGGAACAGCACCACGTCGCCCTTTCTCTCGTTTTCTCCGGCGATGGTCTCAAAAACGGCTTCCTCCAGTTGGGCCATCCGCGCCTTGGCGGCGGACAGCTCCGCTTCCAGCCGCTCCACGGCAGTCAGAGTGTCCTGGGGCTTCACCGAAAGCTGCTGGCCGATGGCCTTGGCCTGGTCGTAGGTCCGGCCCAGGTAGTCCAAAGCCCGCTTGCCGCAAATGATCTCCAGCCGCACGCCCTCCCGGAACTTCTGGCAGGACAGGACCTTGATCAGCCCCACTTGTCCCGCCCGGAGAACGTGGGTGCCGCAGCAGGCGCAGCAATCGGCGTTCGGGAAGGTGACGATGCGGACCTTGCCCGTCAGCTCCTTCTTGCTGCGGTAGTCGATGAAGGCCAATTCCTCAGGATAGGGATAGTCGATTTCCACCTCCGGGTCCGCCCAGATGACATCGTAGGCCTTCCGCTCGGCGTCCAGCGCCTGCTCCCAGGAGATATCGGCGTTGTAGTCGATGGTGACGGTCTCGGCCCCCAGGTGGAAGCCCACATTGTCGCAGTGGTAGTCACGGCACAGGATGCCGGAGATGATGTGCTCGCCGGAGTGCTGCTGCATGTGGTCGAACCGCCGGGCCCAGTCGATACGCCCCAGCACCATTTGCCCGACTTCCACAGGCTTGTCGCAGGTGTGGAAAATAACGCCGTCTTTTTCGTGGACGTCCGTGACGTTCACGCTGCCCAGGGTGCCGTGGTCGGCGGGCTGGCCGCCGCCCTCGGGATAGAAGGCGGTGCAGTTCAGCACTACCTGGTAGCCGTTTTTTCCTTCCTCACAGGACAAAACCGTGGCAGGGAATTCAGAGATAAAGGGGTCTGTGTAGTAGAGCTTTTCCGTTTCCATGTGGAAAACTTCCTTTCATTTATAAAAAATTTTCAAATTGTATCATATGAACGCCGCGCCCTCCGGCGAACACCGCAGAAAGGTCAGATACGGTCTGTCCGCCCGGTAACCCAACTGCTCCGCAAGGGCCAGGGAGACGGTGTCGTGAGCGTCCCAGCTGGGATACAGCCCCCGGTCCAGACATTCCAAAATCAGCGCCGCGCCGCAGGCCCGGGCAAGGCCTTTCCGCCGCTCCTCCGGTCTGGTGTCAATTTCAATCTCAATGCCGCCCTCAAACGTAGCGTAGGAGGACGCCCCGGCCGCCAGCGTTTCGCCCCGCAGAACGGCCACGCCCAGCCCCAGTTCCCGGTAGGCCTCCCAGGTGGGATACTGGGATACCAGGTCCCGGCTCCAGCTATTTTCCAAACACGATTCGTATAATTTTCTGCCAATTATCCGAATCGTATAGGGATTTGGAAGACTGTCAGCATATTTTCGCAGGCGTCCCCGGTCAAAAACCGTCTCCTTCCGGGTGGCATACCGGGTGACAGGCCGCACGCCCGGCCCCAAGTGGGCGGCAATGGCGTCGGCCCAGCCATCGTTTTGCGGCACCAGCAGCGGTACGGAAACGGCGTCCAGCAGTTCTCTGTCGGGCCGCCCGGCAAAAAACGCGAAGTCCCCCAGCACCGCCACCGCGGAAGACCGCGCCTCGTCCGCCAGAACAGCGCCCATGCGCCCCTGGAGACAGGCCCAGACCATGCCCTCGGCCCAATCCCCGAACAGCGGCGCCGCCAGGGAGGGGGCGTCCAGCTTTTGTATCATACCGGCCCCTCTAGCAGTCTCAGTGCCTGCTTCCAGCGCAGCACCCGGCGGCAGGCGGTGTCGATGACGGCCACGTCCAAATCTCCATTTTCCACAGCCTTGATAACTTTTGGGATCTGGGTGCGGTAGTCGGTGGTCAGCACCAGATCGTTCCCGGCCTCCAAAGCCATCACCGCCACGGCGCCGTCTCCGGCGTAAGCGCTGACGGCCTCCATGGCCAAGTCGTCGGTCATCACCACACCGTCAAAGCCCAGCTCCTCCCGCAGAATGCGGTGGACGTTAGGGGAGAGGGATGCGGGCAACTCTGCGTCTATACATTCCACGATGTTGTGGGAAACCAGTACGGCGGTGGTGTCTCCGCCGCTCTCAAACCCGGCGGAGAAGGGGAGGAAATCCCCGTTTACAAAATCCTCGTAGGGCCGTTTGTCCACAGCGATGCCGGTGTGGGTGTCCTCGTTGTCGCCGTAGCCTGGAAAGTGCTTCAACACGCTGCCCATGCCGTCAGCGGCCATTTGAGCGGTCACAGTGGAGACATACTCCGCCGTCGCAGCCCCATCCCGACCAAAAGAGCGGGCATAGATGAAGTCGTTAGGGCCGGTGGATACATCCGCCACCGGCGCCAGATTCACATTGAAGCCCAGAGCCTTCAGCAGCACATCCTTTTCCCCGGCATCCGCCGCAATGCGCTCCATGCCGCCCAGGTCGTATAGCCGCTGAGGGGAGGCAAACCGCTCACTGCGAAGATGGGGGTTGGAGCTGACCCGCACCACAGTGCCGCCTTCCTCGTCCACGCCGATGAGCAGGGGAATGGCGGCGTTGTCCTGATAACGCTGGATAGCCTGAATCAGTTCATTGGCAGTTTTGTCCTTGGTGTCCCGCCCAAATAGAATGTAGCCGCCTAAGTGGTAGGAGCGCACATCCTCCACAGCGTTTTCAGCAGGGCAGCGGACGAAAAAGACCTGTCCCACCTTCTCCTCCAACGTCATTCTGCCCAGCAATTCCTCCACCGGGTCGGCAGGCGGCTCCGGCTCCGTGGAGAGAGGAGGTCCCGCCGGGGAAATTTCTTCCTGCACCGGGGGAGCGGGTTCCTCAGGTGCCTGTTCGCCGCAGGCGGCAAGAGAAAAAAGGGTCAAAGCGGCCAGCACCGCCGCCAGCAGTCGTTTCATAGGCACCTCCCAAGGCTTGATGTGGACAGTGTATCATATTTGACGGAAAAAAGAAAGGATGCGGTTATTCCGCATCCTTTTCCGCACGGATATACAGTTCTTCGGATTCCTGCTGTGCGGCAACCAAAAGCGCCTTAGCCTGCCCGTAGTTTTGCGCGTCCAGTGCTTCCAAAATATCTGTGTAAGCGCTGAATAATTTATAATAATGTCTACTGAACAATGGCCCATTTTTGCTTAGGCGAGAGAATTGCCCGCAAAAATGCGAGTAGTTGCAAAATGGCGCACTGAATCTTGCGGAGATTCAGCACCAGCACGGACATGGCAATCACATGGGCAGAGGTCT
>JAGBDS010000072.1 GCA_017937405.1 Oscillibacter sp. | reverse complement strand
GAGATGCGGCGGAACTGGGCCTCCCGGCTCTCGCTGCCCCGGTAGAGCTGGTGATACACCCGGCCGTCCCGCAGGAACAGCACCCGTCCCGCGTGGCTGGCGGCCTTCACAGAATGGGTCACCATCAAAATGGTCTGCCCGCCCTTGTTAATCTCACCAAACAGCTCCAGCAGATTGTCGGAAGACCGGGAGTCCAGGGCGCCGGTGGGTTCGTCCGCCAGGACGATCTGAGGGTCCGTGATCAGGGCCCGGGCCACCGCCGCACGCTGCTTCTGTCCGCCGGAGACCTCGTAGGGGTACTTGCTCAGGATGTCGGTGATGCCCAACTGCTCCGCCAGAGGCTTTAGCTTCCGCTCCATCTCCTCATAGGGCCGTCCCGCCAACACCAGCGGCAGGAAGATGTTGTCCCGCAGGGAGAAAGTGTCCAGTAGGTTGAAGTCCTGAAACACGAAGCCCAGATGGGAGCGGCGGAAAGCCGCCAAGTCCCGCTCCCGGACATCGGACAGGGCCTTGCCGTTCAAAAACACCTCTCCTGCGGTTGGCCGATCCAGAGCCGCCAGGATATTCAGCAGGGTGGTTTTGCCGGAGCCGGACTCACCCATGATGGCTACATACTCCCCCGGCTCCACGGAGAAATTCACGTTTTGCAGCGCCTCCACCTGGCTGCCGCCGAAGCGGCTGGTGTAGACCTTTTGCAGGTGCTGTACTTCCAATAATGGCATAAAGGTTCCTCCTCTTTCAGCTTGCCATCATGTTACCAAATAAGCCGGACTGTCTGCCATCGATTTGGCTTACAGTCCGGCTCCGTATCTTACGGTTTTGTAAGGTTACTCCGCGATGCGGCTCTCCCAGTTCAGATCCAGCCGCACAAGCGTCCCCTGACCGGGCCGTGAGGTGAGGAACAGAACGGGGACCTTGGATACCTTTCGAATTTCCCGGCGCCAGTGGTAGCCGCTGAAAAAGGGCAGGGAGATATCCAGCAGTACCAGCTGGGGTCAAAAGTGGCGAACTCCGACAGCACATCGTCGAGCCGCTCCGCACAGGCCACCTGATACCCCCAGCTCTCCAGATGCCGCTGCACGGCACCGGCAATGACAGCATCGTCCTCCACCACAAAAATCCGATATACGGCGCTTCCCCCTTTCCCTCATGCGTTCATTCTGGTTGGAGCATAGCATCCGGGCCGAAAAATGTCAAATCCAGAAAGTCATTGACTAACGAACGATAGGTAGCTATAATGGGAACATGATTTTAAAACACAGCGGATAGAAGATTTTGGTTTTCGTGAAGGAGATTTCGTTATGGATCGAGGAAACACAAAGCAGGAGATTCTGGAAGCATCGCTGGAGCTGTTCTCGGTACAGGGGTTTGAAGCGACCTCTGTTTCTCAAATTGCGGGCGCCGTCGGCATTCGGAAGGCGTCGCTCTACAGCCATTTTGAAAACAAACAGGCCATTTTGGATGCGTTGGTGAAAGAAGTACTGGAACAGTATGAGGCGCATTCTATTTTTGCAAAGGCAGATCAGGAAAAAGATGCCGGCGACCTCCCTATGACTCCCGATGCCGCTGTTCAAATGATCCAGGGACAAATTCGTTATATTCTCCATGATCCCTCTATCAGCAGGGCACGGAAAATGCTGGTCATCGAACAGTTCCAGAATCCGGAGCTGGCGAAGCTGCAGACCAAGCAGAATTATTCCGATGTGCTGCAATACTTCACCGGGCTGATAGCGCGCCTGATCCAACAGGGTGTGCTGGCAGAAGATGACCCGGAGATCATGGCGGCGCAATTCTGCCTCCCTATTTCCGTGTGGATCAACCTCTGCGACCGGGAACCGGACCGGGAGCCGGAGGTCATGGCACTGGTAAGCAGGCACATTCAGCAGTTTTTCAAGGTCTATCAGCCCAAAGAGCAGACGGTCTTTTTTCAGGAACTGGATTGAGGGCTTTTGATGGATAAGTCGGTATTTGTGGGAGGAGTATTATGAAAAACAAAGCTTTGGTCGTGATCGACCTTCAAAATGACATTACAAAAAACTACAAGGAGATCATTGAGACTACCAATCAAGCGATTGGTTGGGCTGCTGCAAACGATATGGATGTTGTTTACATTCGGCATAACAATCTGTCTGCTGGAACGAGAACATTTAAGTCTGGTACTCGCGGTGCTGAGTTTGTTCCGGAACTGAAAATCGTATCAAATCACATTTTCACCAAGACAAAGAGCAATGCTTTGACAAGTGAAGAATTTGTCGCCTTTATCCAGGCACGCAACATCACCGAGTTTTTTATTGCCGGAGCAGATGCCACGGCTTGCATAAAATCTACCTGCTATAACATGACCAAAGTCGGTTATGCCGTTCATGTTTTGTCTGACTGTATCACCAGCTATGATAAAAAGAAGCTCAATGAGATGCTTGCATATTATGCAAGCAAGGGCTGTACAGTCGATAAACTCAGTGAAGTTCTGTAAGAATTTTAAGACTGGCAAATTCCAGCTTGCAGAGCAGGATAAATTCCCCTTTGCAGAAAATGCGGCTGTGTCCGCTGCGGCACAGCCGCTTCATTTTGAAGCCGAACCCTACCGAACGATAGGTAGCATTTAAAGAAAGAAAGGATCACGTATGATCACACTATTTGTAATCGGCATCATTGTGTTTACAGTAAAGCTCATTCATTTCGCCATCAAAGCCGCCTGGGGGATCACAAAAGGGGTCCTCTTTGTGATTGGAATTCCCGCACTGCTGATCGTGCTGTTTGTTGCCGGGCTGGTATCTCTCGCAATTCCCCTGCTGATCCTTGCGCTGTTGGCAGCGTTTCTCTGGCCGGTTTTGAAAGGAATTTATCGTGGTAAACTGTACTTTCTTTTGCGAAAGTAAGGAGCAGCTTTCGGTGCATCACTTCGCCGCAGGCGCCAGCAAAATATACTTTGTCAGCAAGGCCGGCGTGCTGACGATCCTCTGCGCCTGGGCGCTGGCTGCAATCATGTACATACGCGCAAAGAAATAAACGAAGCATCTATAAAACGGACACATACACATACAAGAAGTGCCTATATGCAGCCGGAACACTCTTGTAGAATATAGGGTGTAAGCTGTTGTAACCTGGCGATGCCGCTGGTAACGCTGATCCTGATCACGATGATTGCCGGGAATAAGAATGCCGCGGATTCCGGCCTTGCTTATTTACAAAGCGCATATGTGGCTCTGTCTACCGTGGGGATCTGCTGCAGCGCGTTTATGAGCATCCCCATCGTCATCGTGGATTACCGTTCCCAGGGGGTGCTGCGGCGGATGTACTGCAGCCCCTGCTCCCCCGCGAGACTCCTGGCCTGCGATACCATTTGCAGCGGTGTGATGGCCGTCATTTCCACCCTGATTTTGACCGTCGCCGCGGTGGTGTTTTTCGGCTGCCGGATGCAGGGAAACGTGTTTTTCTATATTGCTGTGTGGCTGCTGACCATGATCTCCATGTTCTCCATCGGCCTCATGGTCGCCAGCCTGTGCCGAACCACAAAATCCATGAATGTAGCCACAAGCCTGCTCTACTTCCCCATGCTGCTGTTTTCCGGGGCTACCATCCCGGCAGAGGTGTTTCCGGCCGGTCTGAGAGCTATTTCCGGGTGGATGCCCCTTGGAGTGGGAATCAGGCTGTTGAAATCGGTGTCCATGGGGTGTTATGATCATACCGTCATGCCGGTGGCCATCCTGACCGCCATTACGGTCATTTGCGGCACCATCGCCGTCAAAACATTCAGATGGGAGTAACGCTATGGAGATGAAGCAAGAACACAAGCCCTGCGAAGGAAAGACAAGCGATACACTCTATAAGATCGGCATGTTCGCGGCGATGAACCATGTTACCGTCAAGACCTTGCACTTCTACGAAGAACAAGGTCTGCTGTCGCCGGCATTGATCCATCCGGAAAACGGGTACCGGTACTATACCCTTTCCCAGATAGCGGTGCTCCACCAGATCAGCGCTTTGAAACTGGCGGGATTCACACTGGAGGAAATTGCCCGCATCAATTCCGGAGCCGATGAAGAAGCGGTGCTGCTGCAGAAAAAGGCAGAGCTGGTTGCAAAGATTGCTGATCTCACAAGACAGATCGCCGTGGTGGACGGTTATTTATCCAAAAAGAAAACCGGCCTGTCCGCTCCCGTCCTGATCAAAACCATTCCGGAAACCACCGTGGCCTTTATGCGGATCAGGCTGGATTCCTACGACGGCCTGTTTGACCGGATGCCGGAAATGGGCGCGCTGATGGAGAAAGCGGGCTGTGAATGCGCCCTTCCCGAATATTGCTTCACCAACTACCTGGAACCGGGCTACAAGGACGCGGACATTCTGGTGGAGATCTGCGAGTCCGTTGTGGAGGCCAAAACAGAAACCGGCGATCTGCGGTTCAAGACTCTTCCCGAAATTCAGGCAGCCTGTGTTTTTCACAAGGGTTCCTACCGTACATTTTCAGGATCCTACGAAACCGTGCTGCGGTATATCGAGGAAAACGGGTATGAGATCGCCGGAGAAATTCGGGAGAGCTATATTGACGGTGTCTGGAACAAGGATGATGAAAGTGCGTGGCTGTCAGAAATACAGATTCCGGTCAGGAGAAAGGCCGGAGCATCTCAGAAGTGAACAGCAGGGTATCGCCGCCTGGGGTCTGCCCCGGCCGGCAAAGACACCATCCGGCGGGCCGTTGGCCCGCCGGATTCCTGTCTTGCCAGTTTCCGCCGCTCCGTATATAATAAGGGCAGACACACCAGCCGGTCCTCCGGCGGAAAGGAACGTCAGCCATGCATTACGGTGAGATCAAAAACTGCGACATTGCCAACGGCGAAGGCGTCCGGGTGACGCTGTTCGTCTCCGGCTGCACCAACCACTGCAAAAACTGCTTCCAGCCCCAGACCTGGGATTTCAACTACGGCCAGCCCTTCACAGGTGAGACGGAGCGGCACCTCCTGGAGCTGCTGTCCCCCAGCTATATCAACGGTTTAACGCTTCTGGGCGGCGAGCCCTTTGAGCCGGAGAACCAGCGGGTGCTGGTGCCCTTCCTGCGCCGGGTCCGGGCCGCCTACCCGGAGAAGAACATCTGGTCCTTCTCCGGCTTCACCTACGAGGAGCTGACCACCGACGGCACCCATCCCCGCTGCGAGGTGACAGACGAGTTTCTGTCCCTTTTGGACGTGCTGGTGGACGGCCGCTTCGTGGAGGAGCTGAAGGACATCTCCCTGCGGTTCCGAGGCAGCCGGAACCAGCGCCTCATCGACCTGAACGCCAGCCGGGCGGCAGGACACCTCTGCTTCCTGCCGGACCGCCGCTGAACACACAAGGAGGAATCACAACATGGTCACCATCGCACAGCGCATTGAAGCCCTGCGGATGCAGAAAGCACTGAGCCGTCCCGCCCTGGCGGTGGCTCTGGGCCTGCCCCGCATGTCCATCGAAAAGTTTGAGACGGGCCGCCAGACCCCAACCCAGGAGCAGCAAGTCAAGCTGGCCCAGTATTTTGGCGTCTCCCTGGCCTATCTCCGGGGCGAGGCCGACGACCCCGCCGGCGCGGATTCCTGGCTCAGCGGCAACGTCGCCGACGAGCCCGCGCCCCGTCCCGTTCCGAAAGCGGCCCCCCGCCCTGCCGCCCAGGTGGTGCAGTCCTCCGGCGGCGGCGGAGACGGCGCCGTGTTCAGCGCCCTGCTGAAAAGCAAATCCTTCCAGGACATGGTCCGCTCCACGGTGCTGGAGGTCCTCCGCTCCCCCGAGGGCCAGCAGCTTCTGGCCAAAGCCGTCCGCAAGGAGCTGGGCAAATAATTGTCTGTTGCGTCCGTGAAAGGAGGCCCCATGAAACAGCGAATCTCCGCTCTGTTGGCGGTCCTGTCTATCTGCCTGCTGCTCACCGCCTGCGGCCACGATATGAACAACGTCTGCGGTGAAGTGGTGGACATTTTAGAGGACACGGCTTCCGGCTGCCCCATTCTCATCATCCAGGAGGGAAAACGCCAAAAAGCCGTCCTTCTGACAGAAAGCACCTATGTATTTGCCGATTCAGACGACCTGGCTTCCTCCTGGAAAGCCGCCCCCACCACGGATGTCTCCGTGGACGCATACCGTCTTTACGGCAAAACATCCGTGACCGCGGGCGAGAAAAAAATCAGTGCCTACCAAGCCGACACCATCCGGATCACAGGCTACCTGGTCCAGAACGTGGTCACACTGTCCGACGGCACCTCCCTCGATGCCTGGAAAACCAGTCTCTTCGGCACCACCTACCGCCTGCGTGACGGCACCGAGCTGCTCCGTGAGGACGCCCCCAGCGGCCCGGAAAACCACTTTGTGGCAGACCTGGAGAGCTTTGACGACCTCAGCGAAGCCGCCAAGCCCGCCGTCCGGCAATACTACGAGGAACAAGGCGCCCTCTACGACCTCCCATCAGAGCTGGAAAAGGCTTGGGCGGAGTACCTGGAAAACCCTGAAACGTTCTCTACCCACTATGTCAGTCAGGACACCTCCCCCGCCGCCTCCAGTGAGCGACTCATGTACTTTAACACGAATGTTACGCTTCCGGTCAGCGGAGATATCTGCCAAGATTATTCGCTCTGCGCCGCTTTCGACCGCAGTACCGGGGAAAACATTCCTCTTGCAGACCTGTTCACCTGCCCGGAAGCCAAAATCGCGCAAAACCTTCTGAACCTGGCAGAAAAGGCTGGCTCCATCCCTAATGAGCCGGAGGCCAAACATGAAATGCTGACAGCCTTCCGAATGGAATACCTCAGCTTCTGGAGCGACTATGTCATGCTGAGCTTCCCCGCCGGGACCCTGCCCAGCCAGGAATATACCTGCCTGGTCAGCGTGGACTACACCGCCGGCCTCTCCGACATCCTCCAGCCCTGGGCCATCCCCCAACCCCGCACCGAATAGCGCAAAAGCGTCCCCGCTCCGTGGAATCCTCCACAGAACGGGGACGCTTTTTGATTCACTCAGACCGCGTGGCCCTTTTCCTTGATAACGTCCACGACCCGCTCCGCCAATGTCTGGCACTGTTCACGGCTCACAGCCTCCACCATGACCCGGACCAGCGGCTCCGTGCCGGACTCCCGCATCAGGATGCGTCCGGTGTCGCCCAGTTCAACCGCCACGGCCTGCACCGCCGCCTGGACATCGCTGTCATCCTGGGCCTCCTTCTTGTCCTTCACCCGCACGTTGATGAGCACCTGGGGATAGACGGTCATACCCTCCGCCAGACGGCTCAGAGGCATCTTCTTCGCCAGCATGACCTCCATGACCTTCAATGCGGTCAGAATACCGTCGCCTGTCCGGGCGTACTTGGAGAAGATGATGTGGCCGGACTGCTCGCCGCCGATGCGGTGGCCGTTCTGGACCATGTTCTCGTAGACGTACTTGTCGCCCACCTTGGTCTTCTCATAGTTGATGCCGGCCTCGTCCAGCGCCTTGTACAGGCCGAAGTTGCTCATGACCGTGGTGACCACCGTGTTGTTCACCAGCTTATCCCGCTCCTTCATGTAGCAGGCGTAGAGGTACATGATCTGGTCGCCGTCCACCAGCTCGCCCTTCTCGTCCACGGCCAGGCAGCGGTCCGCGTCGCCGTCAAAGGCGAAACCCACGTCCATCCCGTGCTCCTTGACGTACTGCTTCAGCCCCTCGATGTGGGTGGAGCCGCAGTCGGTGTTGATATTCAGGCCGTCGGGATGGTCGTTGATAACGTAGACATCAGCGCCCAGGGCCTTGAACACGCTGGGCGCGATCTGCCAGGCGCTGCCGTTGGCGCAGTCCAGCGCCACCTTCTTACCCTTGAAGGAGTACATTGCAAGAGAAATGAGATAGCCGATATAGCGGTTCCG
>JAGBDS010000071.1 GCA_017937405.1 Oscillibacter sp. | reverse complement strand
TGACAAGCGGCTGGCCGCGTTTTTGCTGGAAGAAAGCACGCTGGAAGAAACGCAGGTCCTCAAAATTACCCACGAGACCATCGCCAACCATCTGGGAACTGCCCGGGAGGTGGTCACCCGGATGCTGCGGTATTTCCAGAGTGAGGGCATGGTGAAGCTGGCCCGGGGGACCGTGGAGATCACGGATACGGAAAAGCTGCGGCAAATGACATAACGGATAAACACCTCCCGTGTATCAGCACAGGAGGTGTTTTTATACGGTCAGACTTTGTCCATGCCGCAGGCGGTGGCTGATTCAATGAGGCAGCGGTCATGCATCACCGCGTCATAATAACGGAAGCCGCCGGAGAAGTTGTAGCACTCGAAGCCGTTTCCACTCAGGATGCGGCAGGCGATATAGCTGCGCAGGCCGCTCTGGCAGATGACATACACCGGCTTGGACTTGTCCAGCTCCCCCAGCCACTCCCGCAGCTCGTCCACCGGGATATTGGTGAAGCTGTCGATGTGACCATGGGCAAATTCCCCTGCCGTACGGGTATCCAGCAGCGTCACGCTGCCGTCCCGGGGGAGCTTGTCCGCGTCCGCTAGGTGCCACTGCTTCAGCACGCCGCTTGCGATGTTCTCTACCATGAAGCCCACCATATTCACCGGGTCCTTAGCGGAGGAATAGGGGGGAGCATAGGCCAGGTCCAGGTCCTTCAGCTCGGTGGCTTTCAGCCCCACGCGGATAGCTGTCGCCAGTACGTCGATACGCTTGTCCACGCCCTCGTAGCCCACGATCTGGGCGCCCAGCAGGCGGTAAGTCTCCTTTTCAAAGACTACCTTCATGGTCATGACCCTGCCGCCGGGATAGTAGCCCGCGTGGCTCATGGGGGAGAGGATGACGGTATCCACATCCAGCCCGGATTTTTTGGCATTGGTCTCATTGACGCCGGTGACGGCGGCGGTCATGTCAAACACCTTGATGACGGAGCTGCCCTGAGAGCCGGTGTACCGGCTGTCGCCGCCGCAGATGTTGTCCGCCGCGATGCGGCCCTGCTTATTGGCGGGGCCTGCCAGGGAGATCAGGGCATCCTGTCCGGTGACGAAGTGCTTTACCTGCACCGCGTCGCCCACGGCATAGATGTCGGGAACGGAGGTCTCCATGCGGTCATTGACCACGATACTGCCCTTAACGCCCAGTTCCAGTCCGGCATCTTTGGCAAGGCCGGTATCAGGAGAAACGCCGATAGCCAGCACCACCATGTCGGCATGGAGGGGCGCTTCGTCTTTCAGCAGCACATCCACGCCGCCGTCCTTTTCCGCGAAGCCCTCCACCGTGTGGCCCAGAGCCAGCTTCACGCCGTGGCGGCGCATTTCACTGTGGATAAAGGACGCCATATCCGGGTCAAAGGGGTTCATCAGCTGCTTGGGCCGCTGGACGATGGTGACCTCCATCCCCAGTTCCCGCAGGTTCTCCGCAAGCTCCAGACTGATGAAGCCGCCGCCTGCTAACACAGCGGACTTGGGGTGGTTCTGGTCAATGTACTCCTTGATGCGGAAAGTGTCCTCCACGGTGCGCAAGGTAAACAGCTTGCTGAGGCCCACACCGGGGATCCGGGGCTGGGTGGGCTTGGCGCCGGGAGAGAGGAGCAGCTTGTCGTAGCTTTCTTCAAATTCCTCGCCAGTCTCCAGATTTGTCACGGAGACCACCTTCCGGTCAGGATGGATGGCGGTGACCTCGTGGCACACACGCATAGCGACCCGGAAGCGGGAGAAGAAGCTCTCCGGCGTCTGGAGGGTCAATTCTTCGGGGTCCTCAATGACGCCGCCGATGTAATAGGGCAGGCCGCAGTTGGCGTAGGAGATGAACCCGGACCGCTCAAACACCACGATCTCCGCCTGCTCGTCCAATCTGCGAATGCGGGCCGCAGCAGTAGCGCCGCCTGCCACGCCGCCTACGATGACAACCTTCATATCAATGCTCCACCTTTCCTGCATAAGCGGCGATGCCGCCGATATTTTTGGCGTTGGTATACCCCATGCCCTCCAGCACGCTGACCGCCTGAGCGCTTCTGGCTCCGCTATGGCAGTAGACAAACACGGGCGTATCTTGATTATTTACGAAGCTGGTCACCTTGTCAAGAGAATGCAGAGGCACATTCTTGCTGCCGGGGATATGGCCCTCCCGGTATTCCTCCGGTGTTCGGACATCCAGCAGGATCGCGCCGGGCGTTGCATTGTATTCCCTGACGCCCTCACCAATGTCGGCCCCTTTCAGAAAGTCAAAAAATCCCATATCCATGTCCTCCTCACAGCATGGCCAGAATCTGCGCCTTGGGCTTCGCACCCACCGTTTTATTGGCAAGTTTGCCGTTCTTCATCACCACAAGGGTGGGGATGC
>JAGBDS010000070.1 GCA_017937405.1 Oscillibacter sp. | reverse complement strand
TGCTGCCGCGGAAACCCAGTCCGCCGGAGGAAGCCCAGGAAATGGCGTTGCCCTGAGAGTCAGTGACAGTCACCATGGTGTTGTTGAAAGAAGAACGGATATGGACCTGGCCACGCTCGATGTTCTTCTTCTCGCGGCGGCGGCGAATGACTTTCTTGCCGCCGGAAGCTTTAGCAGTTGCCATGTTCGATCTCCTTCCTTACTTCTTCTTGTTAGCAATGGTCTTCTTGGGACCCTTGCGGGTGCGGGCGTTGGTCTTGCTGCGCTGTCCGCGGACGGGCAGACCCTTGCGGTGCCGGATGCCGCGATAGCAGCCGATCTCGCTCAGACGCTTGATGTCCAGTGCGGTCTGGCGGCGCAGGTCGCCTTCGACGGTATAGGCGTCGATGGCGTCACGGAGCTGCTGCTCCTCGGCGTCGGTCAGATCCTTCACGCGGGTGTCGGGGTTGATGCCCGTCTGCGCCAGAATGTCCTTGGCGCTCTTTCTGCCAATGCCGTAGATATAGGTGAGGCCGATTTCGATACGCTTATCCTTCGGCAGGTCAATACCGGCAATACGTGCCATACTCTTAAAGCACCTCCAATTAAATCTTAGCCCTGTCTCTGCTTATGCTTGGGGTTCTCGCAAATGACCATGACACGGCCTTTACGGCGAATAACCTTGCACTTCTCGCACATGGGCTTCACGGACGGTCTTACTTTCATAGTTTTAAACCATTCCTTTCAGCGGTTTCAAGTCTTTTACTTTCGCCTGGCTCACTTGCTGCGCCAGGTGATCCGGCCGCGGGTCAGGTCGTACGGGGACATCTCCACCGTCACCTTGTCGCCGGGCAGAATCCTGATGAAATTCATTCTGAGTTTTCCGGAAATATGCGCTAGGATCGTGTGTCCATTTCCAATGTCAACCTGGAACGTTGTGTTGGGCAGGGCTTCCACCACAACACCTTCCACTTCGATCATATCGGATTTTGCCAAACGTTATCCCTCCTGGTCCGGTTGGACTTCCGTGCGGTAGCCCGCCAGAGTCCTGCGAAGCTCACTGTTGGTGATCTTCTCGTCGCTTTTGATCTTTTCGGAAAGTCTCGTCTCATCCGCAGCCACAAACAGCACATGTCTGCGCTTTTTCCGCTTCGGTGACTCCACCTTCCGTCCCTTTCCGTCCGCCAGCAGGAGGTACTCCCCCTCCACCGCGAGCACGACGAAGAGTTTTCCCTTGTCTCTGCCGGCGTCGGAACGAACAATATTTGATTTTGCAATTTCCATACGCTTCTTCTTACTCTCAGATGACGGGGACCGTTAAGATCTCGGGCTCACCGTCGGTAATCAGGACCGTATTCTCATAGTGGGCCGCCCACTTGCCGTCCAGCGTGCGGACGGTCCAGCCGTCCGGCATTTGCTTGATGGCGGCGGTGCCGGCGTTCACCATGGGTTCGATTGCAAGGGTCATGCCTCGCAGAAGCCGCGGTCCCCGGCCAGGATGACCGTAGTTGGGGATCTCCGGCGACTCATGCATCTGGGCGCCGACGCCGTGGCCGACGTATTCCCGGACGATGGAGTAGCCGTGGCTTTCCACATAAGTCTGGATGGCTGCGGAGATGTCAAACAACCGGTGGCCTTCCTTGGCGAACTTGATCCCCTCGAAAAAGCTCTGTCTGGTCACGTCGATCAGATCCTGAGCCTCGGGAGAGATCTGTCCGCAGGCGAAGGTCGCCGCGCAGTCCCCGTGAAATCCTCCGATATAGGCACCCACATCAATACTGACGATGTCGCCATCCTGCAGCACCCGTTTACCGGGGATACCGTGGATGATCTCATCGTTGACGCTGATGCAGGCGCTGGCCGGATAGCCATTATAGTGGAGGAAGGAAGGGACAGCACCCTGTTTGCGGATGAAATGCTCCACTGCGCTGTCGATCTCCTGGGTTGTTACGCCGGGTCTTACCATTTCCCCTGCAAAAGCACGGGCAGCCGCGGTAATTTTTCCGGCCTGGCGCATCAGTTCGATCTCGTGGGAGGACTTGAGCGTGATCATGCGCTCATCTCCCCAGCGCACGGAGGATGACCTGAGAGGTCTCCGCCACAGTGGCCTGATTCTCCACAGATTTCAGGAGCCCCCGCTGGGCGTAGAACGCCTTCAGCGGCTCGGTCTCCTTATGATAGACCTCAAGACGCGCTTTTACGGTCTCGGGGGCATCATCCTTCCGCTGGACCAACTTGCCGCCGCACTTGTCGCAGATGCCCTCCTGCTTGGGGGGCACAGCCACCAGATGGTAGCTGGCGCCGCAGTGCTCGCAGACACGGCGGCCGCTCATACGCTCCATGATGACCTCGTCGGAGATCTCGATGGAGACCACGTCGTCAAATACGATCCCGGCCTTCTCCAGGGCCTCAGCCTGGGCGATGGTGCGGGGCACGCCGTCCAGGATGTAGCCATTGGCGCAGTCCTCCTCGGCCACCCGCTCGGTGATGATGCCGATAATCACGTCATCGGGCACCAGCTTCCCCTCGTCCATGAAGGCTTTGGCCTTCATGCCGGTGGGAGTACCGTTCTTGATGGCGGCGCGGAGGATGTTGCCGGTGGAGATGGTGG
>JAGBDS010000053.1 GCA_017937405.1 Oscillibacter sp. | reverse complement strand
TGATTTGCCCATTGCTGTAACGATACATAGCCGCCCTCCAAGTGCAAGGTTTTTACCCGATTCCCGCGGTTTTCCTTGCACTTATTGTACCACGAATGAGTTTCTATGTCTTGAAACCCAAGGCTTTTCCTATTATTCAGTGAACATTACTTAATTCAAGTACACTCAACACATATTGATGAAAAGGATGTGAGGCTATGGGTACAAATGGAAAAGGCAAGCATCTGGGATTGCGCATTGACCCGGAGACCCATTATAAGCTGCACTATATCGCCAAATACGAGGGCCGCAGCGGAAATGGTCAGGTCCTCTATCTGATTCGGCAATCTATCGCAGACTTTGAAGCAAAATGTGGTGAAATCAAAATCAACGAGGCTTCGGACTGACCGAAGCCTCGTTTTCTCTCGCTTACAAATCCGTACCCATGTAGCGCGCAGCGAAGCGAAACGCGCGGGGCAAGAAGCGTGCCAGATCCGACGACCACCCCAGAACGCCACACCCACGCTATCAGATGCGGGACAGCACCCTCTCTGTCCAAAAGGCTCAAGCGCACCCGGTAGAAGACCGCCAAATCACGGAAGCACCGTTTCGTCCGGCCCCCGCTCTTTTCTTTTGGACCGCCCAGCAGCCCGTGGCGGAGCCACATCCCCCCGTCCCCCGCCAGGGGGACACACATTCAGTAGATCTGCGTATAGATGCCCACCCAGTGCAGAGCGGCGGCCGCCAGCACGAACAGATGCCAGACACAGTGGTCATATTTCCGGTTCCGGGCAAAGGGGATCATGCCCAGGGTGTACACCACACCGCCCACCAGGATGAACCACAGCAGCGTCCGGGCATTTTGGTAAAAGGACGGGAGGAACATGAGGCCGCTCCAGCCGATGAGAAAATACAGGGTGAAATGGAGGGCCCGCCAGCGCCCCGGCCCAAACACCGCCACCATGATGACGCCGAACAGGATGACGCCCCACTGGACGCAGAACAGCGTGATGCCCAGCTTCCCACCCACATAGACCAGCAGGATAGGGGCGAAGGTGCCGCCGATCAGCAAATAAATAGAGGTGTAGTCGAACCTCCGGCACACCCGCTTGGCCGTGGAGCCGGTGGGCATGGCGTGGTACACGCTGCTCATCAGCATCATCAGGAACATGCTGACGCCGTAAAAGCAGGAGGCCATCACCTTCAGCCCCGTGTCGGACCGCACCAGCAGCAGCACTGTGGCGGCTGCCGCCAGCGCCGCGCCCAGGCCGTGGCTCACCGCGTTGAAGACTTCCTCTCCCACTGTCAGCACAGGCGGCTCATTCCGCTTCCGGGCGATCACCCGGCGCCGAAGCCGCCGCATCTGTCTCGCTGTCAATACCGCTTCCATCGGTCTCGTCTCCTTTATTGGTCTGTTAAATCTTTTAATATAGTTTTTAATATTATATTACACGGTTATCTCGTCGCTTTCAAGTAGTTTTTGAAAAATTCTTCTGAATATAACTGGCAAAAAAAGAGGATGCCGAAGCATCCTCTTTTATGCCTGTTTTCAGTTCCAAAAATCCGTCTGTCCTTCCAGGCCGACGTCCGCCGCCCGGAAGAACGGGTCTTTCCCCTGGGCTTTCTGCCGGGTATAGTCCCGCAGCGCCGCCAGGACCGTTCCCGACAGGCGCCAGATCACCGGCAGATTGATGAGGACCATGCCGCCCATCAGCACGTCTGCCAGGTCCCACACCAGGGAGAAATCCATCCGCGCCCCCAGGAACACCACATACACCGCCGCCAGGCGGAACACCGTCAGTTCCCAGCTCTTGGCGTCCCGCTGCAACAGGTACTGGAAGTTGCTCTCGCAATAGTAGTAGTTGCCCAGGATGGTGGTGAAGGCGAACAGCAGCATGGCCCCGGTGATGAACCAGTGGCCGAAAGCACCGAAGGTGCCCGCCAGCGCCGCCTGGACGTAGGGCACGCCTTTCAGCGCCGCGTCCGGCTCCACGCCGGAGCACAGGCACAAAAACGCCGTGGCGGAGCAGATGAGCAGGGTGTCGAGAAAGACGCTGAGGATCTGGGCAAGGCCCTGCTTTACCGGGTGGGACACGTTGGCGGCTGCCGCCGCGTTGGGCGCGGAGCCCACGCCGGCCTCGTTGGAGAACAGGCCCCGCTTGATGCCGTACATCATGGCGGAGCCGGTGAATCCGCCGAAGATGGCCTGAAAATCAAAAGCGTTTTCAAAAATCGCCGCCAGCACGCCGGGCACCAGCTCCAGGTGCAGGACGATCATCACCAGGGCCATCAGCACATAGGCGCCGCCCATGACGGGCACCAGAACACTGGTGATGGCGGTGAGGCGTTTCCCTCCGCCGAAGATGCACAGCGCCGTCAGCAGCGCCAGCACCGCTCCGGCGATCAAGGGCGTGCGGCTGTCGAAAAAGCCGTATCCGGCGAAGGAATCCACCAGGTTGAAGGACGCCACCAGGTTGAAGCCCACCATGTAGGTCAAAATCAGCAGCACCGCGAACAGCGCCGCCAGCCCCCGGCTGCCTACTGCCGCCTCGATATAGTAGGCGGGACCGCCCCGGCTGCCGCCCCGGCCGTCGTGGACCTTATAAATTTGCGCCAGAGTGCTCTCCACAAAGGCGGAGGCCCCGCCTAGCAGGGCGATGACCCACATCCAGAACACGGCTCCCACGCCGCCCAGACACAGGGCTGCGGACACCCCGGCGATGTTGCCGGTGCCCACCCGGGAGGCGGTGGACACCATCAGCGCCTGGAAGGAGCTGACGCCGCCCTTTCCTTTCTCCCGGATCACCCGGAAGGACTCCCCCAGCATACGGAACTGGACGAAGCGGGTGCGGACGGTGAAATACAGTCCCGCCCCGATAAGCAGGATGACCAAGATATAGGTATAGAGCCAGTTGTTCAGGGTGGCGATCAGTTGAGCCAGCATAGGGTCGTTCCTTTCTTATATCAATTACACAGCTTGCCCAGCATATCAGAAAACGCACCTTTTTGTCAAATTTCTTTTTATCTTCTCCAAAAGCAGGCAAAATATGCGGAGAGGGTCTCCCTCTCCGCGTATGTGATGTTATACAAATTTTTCCGTCTCAGGGTCAAAGGTCAAGCGGCTGGAGCCGCCGTCCGCCGTCTCGCAGACCAGCAACAATCTTCCGTCCTCCTGCCAATCCAGGCCCCAGATGGCAGTCTCCAAACCGTCCCAGTGGTTCAGGTCATACATGCTGCCCCGGCCTCCGCCGTTGCCCACATGGAGGCTGACGGCAAACTCCGTGGGGACTTCCGTCAGGAAGGCGTCCCACTGGCCGTCGGCGGACCAGACCCGGTAGCGGGCGGTGTTGGCGGCCAGACGGTCTTCCGTCATTTTCTCCACGGCGGACACCAGCTCCGGCCCCGCCGTTCCCATGGGCACCAGCCAGGCCAGTTCCTTGCCGGCGTAGCGCTCTGCGGTCTCCCAGTCAGCGCCGTTGGAGAGGTACAGGTCCGTCCCGTCGGTGACGATATAGGAAAACCGCTGTTCCACCACATCGTCTCCCTGCCGCATCCGCCAGAGGAAATGGCCGTTCTCGTAAATGGCGTCAATGAGCATGGCGGTGTTCTCGCCGTAGTCCTGCACCGTGCGGAGCTGGCAGGGGACATTCAGGCTTACCTTATATAAAAATTCTTCCACAGCCGCGCCGCTTTGTACGCCGTCGTTGGTGTACACCACGTCGGCCTCCGCCGCCGTGTCGGCATCGTAGACCTCCGGGAGGTCCTCCAGCGGGAGAAAGCCATAGGGCGTTTCAGCGGTGTAGGGGCTGTCGCCCAGTTCAAATTCCGCGTAAAGGGTATGGCCGCCCACGGTTTTCACCAGGCGGTAGGTCCCGGCCTTCGGCGCTTCCTGAAAGGCCCCAAAGCCGCAGGTCAGGGCCATGGTGCCCCCCGGCTGCAATTCATAGCCAATGGCGGTGAATCCGGCGTTTTCGACCCAGGTCAGGCCTTTCCAGGCGTCCCCCTCCCGCCGTTGGAGGGCATAGTCCTCCCCAAATTCCACCGTTTCCTCCGTGGCATTGCGGACGAAATAGGTATACCGGGTCAAGGACGGGTCGTAGACCGGGTGCTCTATCTCCAAAAACAACCCTGCGCCGGGCGCCAATGGTGGGGTTTCCTGGACGGTCTCCGCCGGAAGGGGATTTTCTTCCACAGGAGCAGGCTCTTGCCGCGCGCCGCAGGCCGTCAGCAGCACAAGCATCAGCAGTATGGAAATCAGCTTCTTCATCTCCATCACCTCTTATTTCCTTTGTCGCCAAGGTTCTCCAAAAGGTTCCCGGCAAACTGTACAAAAACAGGCTAAATATTTTTCAGGCCGCCTGCTTGCATTTTAGCTGATCTTCCGCTACAATACAAGCACAAGCAAAGAATGATAGCTGCAACGTAGTGCTGCGCGCACGGGCTGACACCTATCATTCCTTATTTTTTTGATAGGTGTTTCAAACCAAAGATGGTTTGGAGCGCCTTTTTTGTTTCCCAAAATCAAAACTCAAGGAGGTTTTTTGTATGATCTTACTGGCAAACGGCAAAGTCATCACCCGGGACCCCGATGGCGTCGGCTACCTGCCCGACGGCGGCGTCGTCACTGACGGCGGCAAGATCGTGGAAGTGGGTACCACCGCCGACCTGAAGGCCAAATATCCTCAGGCGGAGTTCGTGGACGCCAAGGGCGGTGTCATCATGCCCGGTCTCATCAACGCCCACACCCACATCTACTCCGCCCTGGCCCGTGGCCTGGCCATCGTGGGCAACAACCCCACCAACTTCTATGAGGTGCTGGACGGCACCTGGTGGGCCATCGACCGCAACCTGGACCTGGAAGCCACCCGTGCCAGTGCCCAGGCGTTGGTCATCGACAGCATCAAGCAGGGCGTCACCACCATCTTCGACCATCACGCCTCCTTCTGCGAGATCCCCGGTTCCCTGATGAAGATCGCCGAGGTCACCAAGGAGTTCGGTATGCGGGCCAGCCTGTGCTATGAGGTCTCCGACCGTGACGGCGAGGAGAAGTCCATCCAGTCCGTCCAGGAGAACAAGGACTTCATCGACTACTGCGAGAAGAACCCCAGCGATATGCTGAAAGCCATGTTCGGTGGACACGCCCTGTTCACCATCTCCGACAAGACCTTTGACCGGATGAACGAGGCCAACAACGGCCGGGTGGGCTACCACATCCATGTGTCCGAGGGCATGAACGACGTGTACGACAGCCTCCAGAACTACGGCCGCCGTCCCGTCCAGCGGCTCCAGGACCACGGTATTCTGGGTCCCACCACCATCCTGGGCCACTGCATCCATGTGAACACCGCCGAGATGGACATCATCAAGGCCACCGATACCATGTGCGTCAACAACCCCGAGAGCAACATGGGCAACGCCGTGGGCATCTCCCCTGTCCTGCAGCTCTACAAGAAGGGCATCCTCATCGGCATGGGCACCGACGCCTACACCAACGACATGCTGGAGTCCATCAAGGTGGCCCTGTGCTCTCAGCGGCACAACGCCTGCCTGCCCAACGTGGGCTGGTGCGAGGTCACGGACATGCTGTTCAAGAACAACGCCAAGATGGCGGCCCGGTGCGGCTTCCCCACCCTGGGCGTGCTGAAGCCCGGCGCGGCGGCGGATGTCATCGTCATGGACTACAAGCCCTACACCCCGTTCTCCGACGCCAATATCGACGGTCACATGCTCTTCGGCATGACGGGCCGCCAGTGCCAGACCACCATGATCAACGGCAAGATCGTGATGCGCGACCGCGTCCTGACCGAGATCGATGAGGAGGCCGTCAACGCTCACGTTCTGGAATCTGCTAAGAGACTCTGGGGAAAATTAAACCACTGCGAATACTGAGATATGAAATCATTTTCGCCGCGGCACGTACGTGGCGAAAATACCTCGACCCAGCCGCCTTGGGCGGCGTTCACCAGTGACCGACGTCACTGGTGGTGGGGGAGGTCGAGGGGGAGCCTGCTCCCCTTCGAAAAAAATATGAGGAGGAACGCACATATGTCTGAACTGATGATTCCCATTCCCTTCCGGGAATTGATGACCTGGGTCACCACCGAATACCAGCGGGACGGTTCCGTGTTTGGCGTCCACAAGCCCTACAAGGCGGGCACCAAGAAGCTGCCTATCTTCGGTGAGACCATTGAGACCCCCTTCGGCCCCGCCGCCGGTCCCAACACCCAGCTGGCCCAGAACATCATCGCCGGCTACTTCGGCGGTGCCCGGTTCTTCGAGCTGAAGACCGTCCAGAAGATGGACGGCGCTGACCTGGCCGCCTGCATCAACCGTCCCTGCATCCTGGCGGAGGACGAGTGCTACAACTGCGAGTGGTCCACCGAGCTGTATGTCCAGCAGGCCTTTGAGGAATATGTGAAGGCCTGGTGCGCCCTGAAGATCATGAGCAAGGTCTACGGCCTGGGCGACCCCAACGGCTTTGTGTTCAACATGTCCGTGGGCTACGATCTGGCGGGCATCCAGGGCGAGAAGATCGACAACTTCTTAAACGGCATGATCGACGCCAGCAAGACTCCCATCTTCCAGGAGTGCATCAAGGTTTTGAAGGAGTTCTTCCCCCAGGAGAGCGCCTACATCGACACCATCACCCCCCATGTCTCCGGCAGCGTAACGGTGTCCACCCTCCACGGCTGTCCGCCGGACGAGATCGAGCGCATTGCTTCTTACCTGATTGAGAAGAAGCACCTGCACACCTTCGTCAAGTGCAATCCCACCATCCTGGGCTACGAGACCGCCCGCTCCATCCTGGACGGCATGGGCTACGACTATATTGCCTTCGACGACCACCACTTCAAGGAGGACCTGCAGTACGCCGACGCGGTGCCTATGTTCCACCGTTTGCAGGCTCTGGCCGACGCCAACGGTCTGGAATTCGGCCTGAAGCTGTCCAACACTTTCCCCGTGGACGTGAAGGCCGGAGAGCTTCCCAGCGAAGAAATGTACATGGCGGGCAAGAGCCTGTTCCCCCTGACCACCACCATGGCCGCCCGCATCTCCAAGGAATTCGGCGGCCGGCTGCGCATCTCCTACGCCGGCGGCGCCGACGCCTTCAACATCGACAAGCTGTTTGCCTGCGGCATCTGGCCCATCACCATGGCTACCACCGAGCTGAAGCCCGGCGGCTACCAGCGGTTCGTCCAGATCGGCGACAAGCTGGACGCCATGGACTTCAAGCCCTTCACCGGCGTGGACGTGGGCGCTATCGAGGCCTTGGCCCTGGCCGCCCGGTCCGACAAGTACCATGTGAAGGACATCAAGCCTCTGCCCCGCCGGAAGCTGTGGGAAAAGGTCCCCCTGATGGACTGCTTCACCGCGCCCTGCAAGGGCGGCTGCCCCATCCAGCAGGACATCCCCGAGTACATCGAGCTGTGCCGCAAGGGCCAGTATGCCTCCGCCCTGCGGCTCATCACCGAGAAGAACCCCCTGCCCTTCATCACCGGCACCATCTGCGCCCACCGCTGCCAGACCAAGTGCACCCGGAACTACTACGACGAATCCGTCCAGATCCGGGCCACCAAGCTGGTGGCCGCCGAGAAGGGCTATGACGCCTACATGGCGAAGGTGAAGGCTCCCGTGCCCGTCAAGGACGGCCGCAAGGTCGCCGTTATCGGCGGCGGTCCCACCGGTATGTCCGCGGCCTACTTTCTGGGCCGGGCCGGTATCCCCGTCACCATCTTTGAAAAGGCCGACTGCCTGGGCGGTATCGTCCGTCAGGTCATTCCCTCTTTCCGCATTTCTGACGACGCCATCGACAATGATGTTGCGCTGATGTTCAAGATGGGCGTGCAGGTACGCCTGAACACCCCCGCTCCCTCCGTCGCCGAGCTGAAGGCCCAGGGCTTCACCCACATCTTCTTCGCCGTGGGCGCCTGGAAGGCCGGTAAGCTGGACATCCCCGGCAACGTGGTGCCCGTTATCGGCTGGCTGAAGGACCTGAAGGCCGGCAAGGAAGTCTCCCTGGGCCATGTGTCCGTCGTCGGCGGTGGCAACACCGCCATGGACGCCGCCCGTGTGGCGCTGCGGGCCGGTGCCAAGTCCTCCACCCTAGTGTACCGCCGCACCAAGAAGTATATGCCCGCCGACGCCGAGGAGCTGGAGCTGGCCATCGCCGACGGCGTGCAGTTCCTGGAGCTGGTGGCTCCCGTGGAGCAGAAGGACGGCGTCCTCAAGTGCGAGAAGATGAAGCTGGGCGAGCCTGACGAGAAGGGCCGCCGCAAGCCCGTCGCTACCGGCGAGTTCGTGGAGATCCCCTGCGACACCGTCATTTCCGCCGTGGGCGAGAAGGTGGAGTCCGAGCTGTTCACCGCCAACGGCATCAATGTGGACGAGCGGGGCATCCCCGACTTCAAGACCAACATTGAAGGCGTCTACGTGGGCGGCGACGCCATGCGCGGCCCTGCTACCGTGGTGGAAGGCATTGCCGACGCTCAGGGCTTCGCCAACGCCGTTCTCGGCGAGGCGTACAAGTTCGCCATCCCCGGCCACGCCAAGGCTACCCGGGAGGCCGCCATTGCCAAGAAGGGTATCCTGTGCGAGTCCGCCAAGTGCGAGGGCGACCGTTGCCTGACCTGCAACGTGGTGTGCCAGGTCTGCGCCGATGTGTGCCCCAACCGGGCCAACGTGGTCATCGAGCTGCCTGACGGCCGTCATCAGATCCTGCACGTGGACCGGATGTGCAACGAGTGCGGCAACTGCGCCATCTTCTGCCCCTATGACAGTGCTCCCTACCGCGACAAGTTCACCCTGTTCATGACGAAGGAAGGCTTCGACGAGAGCGTGAAGAACTCCGGTTTCCTGCCCCTGGGCGGCAAGAAGGTGCTGGTCCGCCTGAATGGCAAGGTCTTTGAGGCCGACCTGGATGCCAAGAACAACCTGCCCGCCGACGTGGAGGTGTTCATCCTCACCGTCCTCACCAAGTACAACTATCTGCTGGGATAAACCGCATCAAGAAACCGGGGAGGTCAACACGGCCTCCCCGGTTTTTATGCTTGCATGGTGTCCAATAAGCGCTGAATATCTTTTTGAATGAGCGGTGCCATGGAGTCCTTGTAGTGGGTCAGGTCCATGGACTCCAGCTGTTTCCGGATAGTCGGCCACAGCGCCCGTTTATACGGCACCACATCCAGCAGCGCCGCCAGAGCCTGCCGCACCGCCGTGGGCTTTTCATCCTCCAGAATGGACAGCGCCCGGTCCAGATGGCGGTCGATGACGCCGTCCGTATCCCACCGGGCCTGCTTGCAAAAGAGCCGGAAGCCCCGGCACCGGACGGCCCAGGCCCGATCGCTGACCATGTCGGCAAACCGTTCCGTGTAAGGGTAGAGGTCGTCGCTTTCCTCAGAGAGACGCTCCAGTTCCAGAAAAGCGCCGTAGCCCTGCTTCGTGTCCTTCGCCGTCAGCACAGACAGCAGAATGTCCAGTTCCATCCCATCAGCTCCGTTTCCCGCGTTTCTTACCGCCATCATAGCAAAGCTGACCGTAAAAATCTATTCTGTGGTCAAATTTTTTTGTCCTTGACGAAACCGAACCTCTATTTTATCGTCTATTGGTGTAAGAAACGTAAAACGGGAAGGAGGCCGCCTATGGAGGACGCGCAGATCATCGAGCTGTACTGGCGGCGGGACCAGTCCGCTATCGCGGAGACCGCCGGGAAATACGGGCCGTTCCTGCGGGACGTGTCCTGGAACATCCTCCGCAGCTACCACGACGCTGAGGAGTGCGTCAACGACACCTACCTGCGGACCTGGAACGCCATTCCCCCCGCGCGGCCCATGGCCTTCCGGACCTGGCTGGGACGCATCATCCGAAACCTCAGTCTGGACCGCTGGAAGCAATCGCAGGCGGAGAAGCGGGGCGGCGGGGCCATGGAGCTGCTGCTGGGAGAGCTGGATCAGTGCGTCCCTGCGCCCCGCGGCACGGAACAGGCCATGGAGGACCGGGAGCTGGCGGCGCTCATCAGCCGGTTTCTACGGGGACTGCCGAAGGACAGCCGCGTCATGTTCCTGCGGCGGTACTGGTACGGTGAGGACATCGCGGACATCGCCCGGAAGCTGGGCTGCGGCCAGGGAAGGGTGAAGTCCTCCCTGTTCCGCACACGGAAGGCCCTGCGGGCGTATTTGGAAAAGGAGGGGGTGGCTTTATGAAGGCGGAACGGCTGTTTCGTGTGTTGGGGCTGGTGGACGATGACCTGATTGAAGAAGCCGCCTCTCCTGCCAAAGGGCGGGGTGGGTTCCGAAAGTGGATAGCTGCCGCCGCGTGTCTGGCGGTGCTGTGCGCCGTGGGCGCCGGGTGGCTCATCACAGGCGGGTTCCGGGGAATGGGCGCCAGTGCGCCGGGGGAAAGCGGCAGCGGCATTGCTTCGGACAACGAGCCGCTGTCCGTGGAGGGCACCACCTTCATGTCCTACGCCGGGCCGGTGTTCCCCCTGACGCTGGCGGAAGAAACCAACGCCCTGACGGCAGAGCGGGAGACCACCTGGGACTTTGCCCCCGGCGCGTATCACGACGGAACGCCCCGGCAGTGGGGGGCGTCGGTGGCGGACAGCTATACGTTAGTTAACATAACTGAAAGTGACCAGACGGTGACGGCGCTGTATCCCTTTGTCGGGTCCTTCACAGAGCTGGAGGCACAATGCCCCACTGTGACGGTGGATGGTCAGGAAGCGGAGGGCACTCTCTGCGTCGGGAGTTACGCAGGAGGCTTTCAGGGCGTGTGGCAGAGCGACGGCCAGGGCGGCTATGTGCTGGACGGCACCACCCTGAATCTGGCCCATCCTGACAGCTGGATGGACTACAAGGCGCTGCTGGAGGACGGCAGATATCTGGACGCGGCACTGGGAGACGGCCCGGTGCTGGACATCCCGGTGACGGTGTACGAATTCACGGACTTCCAGGCCCCGGAGGGATACGACGCCGCTACCCAGGCCGTTGAGTTTACCATTGACCAGGAAAAGACCGCCGTTTACTCTTACGGCTTCAACGGCGGCGCCTGGGACCCGGGCACCGGCTGGCAGCAGCGCAGCTACTTTGTGCCAAACGGCCAGCGGCGGGAGAAGGACCGCAAGCTGCTGGTGGTGCTGGGTGAGGACATCGAGGAATACGTCCTCCAGGGCTACAAGGACGGCGGCTGTGACCGTGGGGAGGAATTGGAGGGCGTCAGCTGCACCGTCACCCGGCGGGAGACGACCCTGGACGAGGTGCTGGACCTTCTGTGCCGGGACTATCTGGAGACCTACGCTGGGTGGCAGTACGGCATGGAGGACGGCGCGGTATCGGCGGTGCCTTTCGCCTTGTTCCGCCGGGCCGTGGGCGAGCTAATGGTCCAATACGGCCCTGTCAGTGAGGCTGTAAAGGACCGCTACGCCGACGGACGGCTGGACGACATCATCAGCGAGGCCATGAGCCAGGAGCGGGTGCTGTATCTGGCGGTGCCGGTGACCGTCCCAGCGGGAGGGCAAGTTAACATAACCTTTTTGCTGTGGAAGGAGCCCAGCTTCGACTTCGGCTGCTCCGGATCGGAGAACGTGGGGCTTCAGGGCTATGACTTCGTGACCCGGTTGGGGTCCAACCTGGCTTTTACGGAACAGCGGGCGGCGCTGACAAATGCGGAGAGCATTCAAATTCAGCGGCAGAACTTCGGCTTCGACCTGGAAAAGGGAGTAACCGAAGTGACGCTGGAACTGGAGACAGAGCACTATTATCTGGAGATACGGCCCAAGGAATAAGAAAAAGCGGGACGCTCAGCGTCCCGCTTCAGCTTGTCGAAAAAGCCTTTTCGACAAGCTGCTGCAAGTTTTTCTGAACTTGAGAAGTTCAGAAAAACTTATGATTGAAAACGAAAGACACCCTTCCTGGGTTTCTTTCGTAACTATCTTCCTTCCCGTCGCGCAAGGTT
>JAGBDS010000069.1 GCA_017937405.1 Oscillibacter sp. | reverse complement strand
GTTCCGAAACGAGGTCTTTGCCACATTGGAGAAGGTCGTTGATCGCCTCTGTGATACGATTTGTGCTCTTACCGCTGATACCATTTCCAGCATCACTGGTCGCAATTGGATTATTAAAGCATTTAATTAGATTTTAGTATAAGACAGCGAGCGGACGGTCGTTGGGAGGGCCGCTATGTCATCGGCTACGACGACAAGGGCTATCCCAAGACGAAGAATGTCCTCGCTAAAACCAAGCGGGAGTGCGCTGAGAAGCTCCAGAAACTAAAGGAGGAACTGGGCGGCATCAAGTCGGACAAGGTGAAGCCGGACATGCGCTTCGGGGATTGGCTGGAATACTGGTACGAGACTCACTCCAAGCCCAAGATCCGCCCCACCACCCAGCTGGGCTATGAGAGCCGCATCCGCCTGCATATCGTCCCGGAGATCGGCAACATCCCGCTGAATAAGTTGACACAGAATGATCTCCAGCAGTTCTACGCACGGCTCAAAAAGAATGGCCGGAAGACTCTCACCGAACGCTTCGGCGAGGGACTGTCCGACCGGATGGTGCGTATGTGTCATGCCACCTGCCGCACCGCGCTGGAGAAGGCGGTGCAGGAGGGACTCATCCGCACTAACCCGGCCATCGGCTGCAAGCTGCCGCCCAAGAGGGCGCGGGAGATGCAGGTGCTGGACCGGGACGAGCTTCAGCGCTTCCTCATCCAGGCCCAGGCCGAGGGCTACTATGAGCTCTTTCTCCTGGACCTTGCCACCGGGCTTCGCCGGGGCGAGATCACGGCGCTCCAGTGGGACGACCTGGACTTCGAAACGGGCGTACTGAATGTGAATAAGCAGGTCTACCAGGTCAATGGAGAACTCCAGTTCAGCGAACCAAAAACAAAAAACTCCATTCGTAAAATCGTCCTGCCGCCATCGGTGGTGGAGGTGCTGAAGGAGTACAAGAAAACGGTGAACTCCCAATGGATGTTTCCGTCCCCGGTGAAGGAGGATCGTCCCCTCACCCCCGGCGTGGTGCGCAAGCGGCTCCAACTCATCCTGGAACACGCCGGGTGCAAGCAGGTGCGGTTTCATGACTTGCGGCACACCTTCGCGACGCTGGCTTTGCAGAACGGTATGGATGTGAAAACTCTCTCCGCCATGTTGGGCCATGTGTCGGCGGCCACCACGCTGGACATCTACACCCACATCACCGACGATATGCAGCGCACAGCCGCCGCCAACATCGACCGGGGAATCGGCAAAGCGGCGCTGCCTGAGGGCGGTTCAGAGCTGGGGCGGGAAACTGCCCCCGGCCAGCCGGATAAGCCGAGAATGACCGATTTCAAGCCCGTCATGAGCCGACGCAGGGCAGGTACCGGATGTATCTCATCCAAAGGGCCAAACCTGTGGGAGGGACGCTACTCGCCCATGTGGATCGACGGCAAGAAGCACTCCCGCAACGTCTACGCCCACACCCGTGAGGAGTGCGAGGAGAAGCTCATAGTTCTGATTGCGGAGATGAAAGCTGAGCTCGCAGAGCTGAAGAGACATAAGATGCAGTCTGAATCCCAGCCCCAAGCCAAGGAGAAGAGAACTAAAAAGAGCAAGTAAAGAACCACCGACATGGGACTGATTACTCGGCTCCCATGTCGGTGGTTGATTATTTCACAAACACCACATCATTGTGATAGTCCAAATACTCTCCCATGTTTCCGCGTACACAAAGATCAAACCGCCTGTCTTTGGATAGGTTAAGTCGTTTAACATTCCCTTCTCCGATGAGAGAGGATAGGAAAATCTTACCTTGTCTGTCAAATGTTATAAGACCACTATCAAACAGCCTATCATATGTAGCACTGAGGAGAAGCCCGTTGTCAACACTCAGACGTTCTTTATTGGAACTGACCGCCCAGGGCTTGATGTGACTTGCGATAAGCAGATTCGGATGGTTGATGCCGGTTATTAGGCAACGCCCATGGTATTTCTCAAAAAGGGACTTTCTAAAGGTACCTTGTCCTACTCGTGATTGAATAATTGCTTTCCTCTCGGTTTCAGGGATTTGATCATCGTTCTTTAAACTCTCAAGATAAGCGCTGTCATCTGCGTCTTCAGTCACGGCGTTGATAAAATACCTGTACTGCTTAAGCGCATTGCTGTACATCTGATTCCCTCGAGTGTTTTTTGCGATAAAATCAGGATCGCTCATAGTGAGTGCAATTGCAATATCCAGCTCAAACAGAGACATGTTTTCGAACGGCTTTTGAATAGTGCCTTTCTGGCACATTTCTTTCGATATCGTACTAACCGCCCCAGAGTATTTGCTAATGGAACTGTCAGAAAGCTCAGAGTTCTGGGTCAGCCAATCGGAAAACGGATTGCTATTTTTGGCGATAGGCAATAAGGGTACAGGCTTAATAGTGTCTGAGCCATTCAAGTAATTCTGTAATCTTGACCAGTCTGCGCAAGATTCAATAAGCCTGAGTTCTTTCTTCCATACGTCAACAGGATCCATGCCTTTGTATTCTGGCTTTAGCTCACATGCGAGCGGATAAAAACCTTCACCAATTTGCTTGAGATTATTTGCTCCAGAATAGATAACGCGAGCAGAAATAAGAGGAAGTCCTAATTCGTGGCAAAGGGTAGATACATTCCCGAGAGGAGCAGCCAAATTATAGTGCGGATTAATTTTTCGTCCCAACTGTACGCTTAAAGCCTTAGCTACATCGCTATATGAAGGTTTGCCTTGCTTTTTTTGGATGTTCTCCAGCAAAAATGCAGCAAGTGCTTTATCGATGTCTTTTAACTCTATCACCAATGATCATCTCGCATTCTAATTAAATTGAAATGATGTCTTTGGCTAAATTATAGCCTTCAACCATGTCAAAAACAAGATCATTCAGTGACAGTTTATGAGGCGTCTTATTTGCGCCGCAATAAACAAAGAAAAAGCCTCTGAAATCGTTGATTTCAGAGACTTTTGGTCCGAGTGACTGGAGTCGAACCAGCCTGACCTTGGTCCCAAACCAAGTGCCTAACCGATAGGCTACACCCGGATATTCAGTTTTGAGTTATTATACCACGGTCAGGGCGAAAATCAAAGTTTTTCCTGTCTGTAGTCATTTATGTGGTCAAAGCGGTTTTTGGCCCGGTTTTGCTGCCCGGAAAAATCCCGCAAATGCCCGTGTTGCAAGGGGTTCCGGGCTTTGGCTGTTTCCATCATGGATAGACGGAGGAACGCTCCCAAACCACCCGCGCTACCAACTGCGCTAATCCCGGCTATTGACTTTTTCCGTTTTCAGGAAGTTTTCTTGTCTGTGGTCATTTATGTGGTCAAGCCCGCTTTTCGTCCCGGTTTTACCGGAGGGAAAAATCGCTCAAACATTAGTGTCCCAACGGGTTCCGCCGTTTCGGCTTTGGGAGCCTGGGATACGCCGCCTATGCTCCCAAACCACCCGCGCTACCAACTGCGCTAGTTCCAAATTCGTTTTTATATTATAACAGGAGAAACTGCTCCTGTCCAGTACTGCTCGTTGGATTTCCATAGCTGGAGCGCCAGCAGTTTGCTGCGACGTAGCCCGGTGGACACCGGCCCAGGAGGAACAGCTCATAGTAGCTCTCCGCCTGGGCCTGGATGAAACCGATGAAGTCCGTCCCAGTCCAGCACCTGAATCTCCCGCCCCTTGACCCAATGGAAAGAGAAAAGGGGCAATGAACCTTATGCGTAGATGATGACCAGCCCTGTCAGCATACCGATGATGGTGGCGGCAGCGGGCACCTTGGAACGCCACATGAGGATGGACTCCGGCAGCAGCTCACCGAATACCACATACAGCATGGCGCCGGAGGCAAAGCTCAGGGACAGCGCCAGAGCAGTCGGCCCCATGGCTCCCACGGTGAAGCCTAAAAGAGCCCCCAGAATGGTGGGGAAGCCAGTCAGGGCCGTGACGATGACAGAGCGGGCTTTTGGCATCCCGCCGGAGATCAGCGGTACAGCCACGGCCATGCCCTCCGGAATGTTGTGCAGGCCGATCACGATTGCCATGGTCAGCCCGCCGCGGTTCAAAAGTGTCTCCTGGGCTGTGCGGGCGAACGATGCGCCGATGATCATGCCCTCAGGTACATTGTGCAGTGCGATGGCCGCCGCCATCACCAGCCCCGCCAGAAACAATCCGCTGCGGGGCTGACGGCCCTCCCGGTGCTCCTGCAGGTGGTTGGCGTGGGTCAGCTCCTCCAGAGAGTCGGCGGTGCGGGGATGGTTTTCGTCGATATGGGCTACCTCATGGTTGGTTTTGCGGTCGATCCAGGCATTGAGCAGGGCAATGAGCACATAGCCCACCAGCACGCCCGCCACGACCAGCCCCACGTCGTCGCTCGCATCATCAGGATGCAGCGCCTCCGTCAGTAGGTCAAAGCATACCACAGAGGTCATCACCCCTGCGGCAAACGACAGCAGTAAACTGACGGTCTTGCTGGAATCCTTGCGGAACAGGCAGGAGAGCAGCCCGCCCATGCCTGTGCCGCCCATGCCGGCCAGAGCCGTAATGCCGATCACACTCCAGATCATCTTTCTTGCAGCCTCCTTATGTTAGAGCAGACTAACTTTTCCGGCTTATCCTATCATACGGGCCTGCGGCTGTCAATTTGCGTTTCGCTGTTTTTAGCCGGAATTTTCCTCTGATCCGCACGTTTCTTTGTGCGTTTTTTCGACTGGCGCTGTCAGGGGAAAGGGATGCATCACATAAAACGTTGATATGCTGATGTTTATATGATATAACAAAAACAGTGAGAAAAGTGGCACATCGTCCAAGGAAAAGGGGGCTTTGGGATGAGTAAAGTGTATCTCGATCCAGCGGCGGAACGTGAGGCCAACGATGTCGGCAAAAAATTTATGCACAGCAGTGACGTCGTGGGTGATATGAGCCGTGCCTATGGGACCGATCTCTCCGGGGTCAGACTGCACACCGACGGTGCCGCTGCGCAGAAAGCGGCCCAGCGCGGTGTGGACGCGTTTTCCACAGGCGGCGATATTTTCTTCGGCCACGGCGCCTTTGACCGGAATGACCCCGCCAGCCAGGGACTTTTGGCCCATGAGCTCAGCCACTCCCTGCAGCAGGGGTTCGGTGAACAGGGCGGCGTGTCCCAGTCCGCCCCCATGGGCGCGGAGCAGGGAGGACTGCTGGACTTTTTCAGAGGACTGTTTGGAAAAAAAGGACCCCCGCCCAGGAGGAATGGGACCGGGAAAAGCAGAAAAGGCTTGACGCACTGGATGCCGAGGACGCTATGGCCGCCGACTGGAAACGGCAGACAGCAGAGGAAAACGACGCTGTCAGAAGCGCACATGCCAAGGGAATTACGGGCGCCCCGAAGCTCCCAACGTATACCGATGAAAACACATCTGAGCTGAATTTGAGCGAGCTGCTGGGAAAAGCCAAAAAACTTGGGTGGAAAAAGTTTAATTCCCAGGGTGGGGAAGACCAGGAGTTCAACCTCGGAATCATGGAGAACTTTTTCCGGGAAGCCTCCGGCAGCAGCTTGAAAGCAGTGGAGACAGACCCGGCAAGCGATGACACGAAGAAAAGAGTTTACACGGGAAAGCGAAGCCTGGGGGCAATGATGGATGTTTTCCTCAAGCATGACGAGGAGAGCACGCTGCACTTTTTGGAACCGCTCATGAATTTCAGCGTAAAGGACTATACGGAGAAATTTCCCCTGCAAAAAATGAGTATATTGGAGCGCCAGGAAGTATGGCCCGAATTGATCACCTATACGGACAAGCTGATCGGCATTAAACAGTGGGGCGAAAAATACGGCTATACGCTTCTTTCGGAGGCGAACCGGAAAAAATTCGACGAACAGACACTGAAGTTTATGTCTGTCTCCAACTGGTTTATCAACATATACGGGCCGGGCCAAACGACGTCCATCGCGCAGAAATACGAGCTGGACATGAAACACAAGGATAAGCCGGGCAAGTTTTATGAATACAATTTGCAGGACAAGCAGAAGGAGATCATGGGGGACATGGGCGCCGGCGGAGAGGTCATCCCCTTCGCACAGTTTGCCAGCCTGATGAGCAAGCTGATGCCGAAGAACGGCGATAAAGCCTTGAAGATCCGCTTCCTGGGGAGGAATATCCCCGGCTTAGCCTATGATGCCGCTGCCGATGCGGTGGTCAGCCCCGTGCCCCTGGCTGATTTGGAGGGACTGTCCAAAGGCAAAAAGAGTACGCTCAACAAATTTGCCGATAAGATGCGCACGATGAACTGGCGGGATGAAAATGGAAAGGAGCGCCGGGCGGGCCAGTACAATACCGATACGGAGGCCTTTTTGCAGGACTTTGATTCGGATTACAGGTATTTCGGAGACATGAATACCACGGCGTATTTACTCAGCCAATTTGGCGGGGAAAAATACGTAAGACGGCAGAAGGACAGCGGCGATCTTTCTGACCGAATGGCACTGGCACAATCTACCTTCCAAATGATGGGTCTCCGGGCAGGTGCTCTGAATTCGGAAACATCCACCCTGTACTATGAGCAGTTTGGTCAAAACTCCGTCAAGCCCACCTGGATCAAGCGTCAGCTTTTGGAGAGCAGCGTGATGGTGAATGACGGACCCCAGGAGGGCGCGTGGGGCAAGTCCTTCTATTCCTCCCAGGGCAAGGCCGTGGGCGAAATGATCGCAAATGCCCAGAAGATGAACCCTGAGCTTCTGAAAGACCCCAAGATGCGGGAAATGGCGCTGAAGGGGTTCCAGCAGGGCTTCGGCAATATGCTGGCGGAATATGATAATAAGGATTTCACCGCGATGACCTCGGCTGCCTTCCGTGGAAATGCCTCCGGCGAGCTTGCGGCCTATAACACCGTTCTGAAAGCAAATTCCGGCGATTTGATGGCCGATTTGACGGCCCATATCGCCGGGAAAGAGGTGAGCGCGGGCCTGGTGGACGAATGCCTGGATATCATCTGTAATCATATTTTGGATACCGGCAGCTCTCTCCATGAAATGGTGCTGGGCGGCATCAAGGCCGTTGAGCGGTCCGCCCACTTTCAGGGCAAGCCGGAGATGCAATCCAAATACCTGATGAACAATGTGGTTTTGCGGGTAGTGGCGCCCCAGCTTTCTCTGGTGAATCTGCAGCTCGCCAATAAGCTGATGGCGGCTGTGAACAGCGGCACCTCGGCGGCGAGCGAATGGCTGCGGGGCCTTTTGATCGGCTGATACCCCTAAATCCGGTGGGAAGAAAATGAATGCATTGCATAAAAGCCTCAGGAAATCCGGGATTTCCTGAGGCTTTTATATGAGAAAAGTGCTGCCGGGCAGATGGGTTTGCTTTATTTACCCGCTTCGGCTGAGTTCCGCTGCCTGACCGCGTTGTAGACAAAATCCTGCTGACGGGCGCTGCAGATGTCGTCAAACAGGGCGCCTCCTTTGTTCGGCTTTTCCGGGGATCAGCCCAGCAGCCGCTCCAGGAAGCAGCCTTCCCGGTGGTAGTCCGGTGCGACATACAAGGAGGAAATCTGAAAGCGGCCGTCCTCCGGATGACCCGCCACAGCACCTACGCCTGTCGCATCATCTGACAGCGTCAGCGCGGTCACCGGCTCGCCGGCGGCCAGCGCATCGGCTGTCTCCGGGAGCAGAAAAGAGCGAAAGAACCCTGGGTCTCCGGGAGGCAAGACACTTACGATCATAAAAAGCCCTTCTAAATGCAGAAGCGTTTTTGCGTGTTTCTGTCAGCCCACAGAGAGAATATCCTTCTCTTTGCAACTATCATACACATTATAGATAAAAATGACGGGAAAAATATAGAGAAAAAGTCTAAAAATATACGAAAAAATGGGTGAAAAGGGAATATCGGCAAATGCCGCCGCGGTGGTCATCAGAGGTGTTATTTGCCAAACAGGATATCGCTCAGCGCGGCCAGTTTCCGGTTGCGCTCTTCCACTGCCTTCGCGCCCCGGCCGCCGGAGTAGTCGAAGAAGCCCTCGCCGCTTTTAAGACCCAGCTTTCCCTCGGCTTTCTTTTGACGCAGAAGCGCCTGGGGCTCTTTATCGTCGGCCAGATCCGCGAACAGGTATTCGGAAATACCGCAGAAGATATCCAGGCCGCCCAGGTCAGCGGTCTCAAAGGGACCGATGCAGGCGTAACGCAGGCCCAGGCCGTATTTCATGGCTTTATCCACGTCCTCCATGGACGCCGCGCCGGTCTCCACCATGTGGAGGGCCTCCCGCAAAACGGCGAACTGGAGGCGGTTCAGGGCGAAGCCCGGCACGTCCTTGACGCGGATGGGCTTTTTCTCCAGAGATTCCGCCAGGGCGTAGACGGTCTCGGCCGTGTCCGGCGCGGTACGCTCTCCGCTGATGACCTCGATCAGCGGGATGAGATTGGCGGGGTTGATCCAGTGCATCCCGCAGAACCGCTCCGGCGTCTTGAAGGCTTTCGACAGGGCGGTGATGGACAGGCCGGAGGTGTTGGTGGAGACCAGGCAGGCCCCTTTCAGAAGCGGTTCCAGCTGGCGGTAGAAGTCCTGTTTGACCTTCAGGTTTTCCGCAATGCTCTCCAGCACAAAATCCGCGTTCCGGAAGCACGCCGGGTCGGTGGTCATGGTAATGCCGGAAATGACCGCGTCCCGCTCTGCCGAGGGGACCGCGTCCAGATTTTCCGCCATGATGGCCTTTCCCCGCACCAATCCCGCCTCACTGCGGTTCCAAAGCACGACTTGATATCCGTGAGAGGCGAAGGTCTGGGCGATCAGTGCGCCCATGGTCCCGGCACCCGCAACGGCGACGGTTTTAATCTCGGTGATACTCATATCGCTGACAGCTCCTTTGTTGAACTTAAAAGATATCCTTCTCCCTTTATAAACCAAGTGCGGCCTGTTTTTCAAGAGGGGAAAGACCTCCGGGAAAATCAAGGAGCTGGGAATTGACTTTTCACAGGAAAACTGTATAATATTTTCGGAAAGTTTTGCCCCTGAAAAGGGTATTTTTGAGGGAGGCGCATCCTATGCTTACTTATTCCATGGAAATTGCCGGCTTGAAACGGGAACTGCCCATCTGCAGGGTCACGGACGACCTGTACATCGGCGCGTTTATCTGCTTCGGCGACGCGGAGCTGACCGTGGCCTGCGCCCGGGAGCTTTTGAAGCTGGTTCCCGCCGACAGCTATGACTATATTTTCACGGCGGAGGCCAAGAGCATTCCCCTGATCCACGAGATGGCCCGCCAGTCCGGCGCGGAGAAGTATTTCATCGCCCGCAAGGGGCCCAAGGTCTATATGCCCGACCCCATCCATGTGGAGGACCAGTCTATCACCACCGCCGGGGTGCAGAAGCTGTATCTGGGCCGTGACGACGCGGACCTCATCCGGGGCAAGCGCATCCTCATCATGGATGACGTGATCTCCACCGGCGGTTCTCTGCTGGCGATGGAATCTCTGGTGGCCGCGGCCGGCGGCATCGTGGCGGGCAAGATCGCCGTCCTGGCGGAGGGCAATGCCCAGAAGCGGGACGACATCAAGTACCTGGCGCCCCTGCCGGTGTTCAACGCCGACGGTACGGTCAAGGAATAAATCAATCAAATCGGCGCGCGGTCGGCTGACAGCGCGCCGTTTTTGGATTTGTGTGTGGAGAGGGAACCTATGAAGAAAAGTGTATATTGGCTGCCGAAACTGGGAATTTTGGCAGTTTTATCCATGGTGTTCATGGCGGCCTCGGCGGTGCTGCGCATCGCCTGGGCGGTGGGGGAGGAGCTGCACGCCTCCGTGTTCTGGTTCCAGGTGGCGCTGCCCCTGGCGGCGAACGCCAGCTTTATCATTATCGTGCTGCGGGACAGCCGGGAGCGGCTCTACCGCACTGCCATACCGGTGTGGCTGGGGTGCGTGTTTTTCGCCGTGAAGGCGCTGGGATTTCCGTCAAGGCTCCACACGGTGCTGTGCCTGTGCCTGTACGCCCTGGTGGCGGTGCTGTTCACTGCCACGGTGACGGGCCGGGTACCCACCCAGAAGATGATGTGGCCTCTGTTCGGTCTGCCTCTGCTGTACCACATTTTTGTGGAGGATACCCAGAAGGTGGGCTGGCCCCTCCATGACTGGCTGCCGGAGCTCAGCGTGCTGTGCTGCATGGCGGCGCTGCTGAGCCTTTCCGTTGCCATAAAGAAGCGCCCAGTGGAGGAGGGGGCCTATGTGAAGCGGTTCGGCGACCGGAACGACGGCCGCCGCCTGCGGAGCCTGTCTCCCATTTTCGCGGTGTCGCCGTACATTATGAAGACCCGCAACACCTCCCAGAACTTCATTGAGGACCACATTGAGGTCACGGAGATGGAGCGGTACATCGCGGAGAAGCGGAAGGCGGGGCTGAAGAATTTCGGCGTGCTCCATGTTTTACTGGCCGGCTATGTCCGCACCTGCGCCCGGTATCCGGGGCTGAACCGATTCATCGCGGGGCAGCGCATCTTCACCCGGGACCGGGAGATCGAAATCAACATGACCATCAAAAAGGAGATGTCTACCGATTCGCCGGATACCGTTATCAAGGTGACCTTCGACCCCGCTGACACGGCGGACGTGGTGTATGAACGGTTCAACGAAAAGGTGCGGGAGGTAAAGGACGCGCCGCTGGACACGGGCTTCGACAAGCTGGCGGGGGCCTTCAACCTCATTCCCGGCCTGCTGCTGAAGTTCTTTGTGTTCCTGCTTCAGGGCATGGACTACTTTGGTCTGCTGCCCCGGTTCCTGACGAAGCTGTCGCCTTTCCACGGCTCCCTGTACATCACCTCCATGGCCTCTCTGGGCATTCCGCCCATCTACCACCACCTGTACGATTTCGGCAATGTGCCGGTGTTCGTCTCCTTCGGCAAGAAGCGCCGGGTGTTCGAGACAAAGCGGGACGGCAGCGTGGTGCTGCGGAAATACATCGACTGCAACTTTGTCACCGACGAGCGCATTGTGGACGGCTTCTACTTCGCCTCCTGTATGCGGTATCTCCACAATCTTCTCAGCGACCCCTGGCAGCTGGACACGCCGCCGGAGGAGATCATCCGGGACGAAAACTAAAATAAGGACCGTTCTCCAACCGGAGAGCGGTCCTTTTGATATGGCTTACCGAATCAGCAGCAGACCCAGCAGGGCGGAGGATGCAATGACGACGGGGATGCTGACCTTAAATTTCAGAAGCGCTACCAGGGCGGCGGCCCCGATGAGTAGGGCAGGCAGACTGACCCCGCCTCCGGGAGCGGCGTAGTTGGTTGTGGAGAGGGAGCAAAGGACCGCCAGGATCAGCCCCAGGCAGATGGGGCGGACACCGGACATGACCTTCTGCATGAAGGAGGAGTCCCGGAATTTCTCAAAAGCCACGGCGGCGACGGCGCAGATCAGGAAGGTGGGGGAGAGGACGCCCAGACTGGCGGAGAGCGCGCCCAGGAAGCCCGCCACCCGGGTGCCGGCGAAGGTGGCGCAGTTCAGGCCCAGGGGGCCGGGGGTCATCTCCGCAATGGCTACGATGTCACTGACCTCGGAGAGGGTCATCCAGCCGTGGGAGAGCATCTCATGGTTGATGAGGGGGACCATGCTGAGACCACCGAAGCTGGTAAAGCCAATCTTGCAGAAGGACCAGAACAGTTCAAGGAGTACCATGGTCGGGGCCTCCTTTCCGGTGTTCCCGCCAGACGCTGAGCAGGAAGCCCAGCAGGCCGCCCAGAAGAACGATCGTGATACAGTTCATGCCGAAAAACAAGTACAGCACGAAACCCAGCAGCAAGATCACATAGCCAAAGCGGTCTGTCAGAGCGGCTTTCCGCAGGCCCAGCGCCGCGGAGGCGATGATGGGGACCACGGTGGCACGGACGCCCACCATGGCCCGGCTGACGTAGGGGTTGTCCCGCACCTGGGTATAGAACCAGGTGACTACCGTTAAAATCAGCAGAGGCGGGATGCACATGCCTGTCACACAGGCAATGGCGCCGGGGAAGCCTGCTACGTGATAGCCGAACAGATAGGACACGTTGCCGATCATCAGGCCCGGCAGGCTGCGGCCTACGCTGGTGATGTCCAGCAGGTCCTCCTCTGTCAGCCAGCCCCGCTTCTGCACATATTCCTTCTGCATTTGGGCCACGATGGACCAGCCGCCGCCAAAGGTATAGCAGCCAAATTTGAAAAACTGCCAGAACAGGCCGGGGACCCGGCCCGTCCGGTGCGTGTTCGTTTCCTGCGATGTTTCCATGATATGCCTTTCAGTGCGTTTTTTTATAGGTGAGGTATCCTTCCAAAATCAGCGTGGCCGCTACGGCGTCCACCACCTTTTTCCGTTTCTTGGCGTTTTTGCCGCTGTTCATCAGAATTTGGTGGGCGTCGATGGTGGTGCGCCGCTCGTCCCAGAGGACCACGGGCAGGGAGGTGGTTTCCTCCAGCAGCGTTTTCATGGCCTGGGCCTTTCCTGCGCGGGGGCCCCGGGTGCCGTCCATATTAATGGGGTGACCCAGCACCAGCTCCTCCACGCCGTGCTCCTTCGCCAGGGCGGCAATCTGCTCCGCCACTGCCTCCGGGCGGTAGGCGTTGATGACGGTGGTGAAGCCGGCCAGGAAGCCGGTGGGGTCGGAGATGGCGATGCCGGTGTGGGCGTCGCCGTAGTCGATGGCCATGATGCGCATAAAAGCGTCCTCTCTTCCACGTTTTTGCCTATGATACCACACCCGGAAGCGCCGCGCAAGCGGACGGCGGAAAAGGCGAAAATTCCTGGAAATTTTTTAGAAAAAACAGTTGACCGGAAGTTTGAGTTGTGGTACAATCACTCTTACCTGTGAAAAAGGGCTTTGTTGTCGTGCGCATTTTCGCTTTTCAGCTGCGGCATCACAGCACCGAACTAGGCAGGGAGGCAGTCGGTATCCCCGGCGTTGCCGGGAATGATACCAATAATAAGGAGGTGCCGTTAGATGCGCGTTAAAGTCACTTTGAGATGCAACGAGTGCAAGCAGAGAAACTACAATACGATGAAGAACAAGAAGAATACCCCGGACAAGCTTGAACTGAACAAGTATTGCCCCTTCTGCAAGAAGCACACCGTCCACACCGAGACCAAGTAATGGCAAGGATTATAAGAAAGGACGTATGACAATGGCAGAAGAAGCTAAGAAGAAGGATCGCGGCCTTTGGTTCCGCGAGATGAAAAGCGAACTGAAGAAGGTCGTGTGGCCTAACAAGAAGACCGTCATAAAGAACACCGGCACCGTGCTGCTGTGCTCCGCCGTGATCGGCGCTTTCATCTGGGCTTTCGACTTTGTGGCGGTGTCCGCCGTGCAGATGATCCTGAACGTGTTCGGCGCGTAAGGAGTACGAGGTATGTCAGACAGCGCGAAGTGGTATGTGATCCATACCTATTCCGGCTACGAAAACGCCGTTAAGACTAGCATTGAGAAGTTCGTCACCGGCCGCAACATGGAGGATATGATCCTGCGGATGGAGATCCCCATGGAGACGGTCACCGAGGTCACGGACTCCGGCGCCACCAAAGAGGTGGAGCGGAAGGTGTTCCCCGGCTACGTGCTCATCAAGATGGTCATGACGGATGATACCTGGCATCTGGTGCGGAATGTCCGCGGCGTTACCGGCTTCGTCGGTTCCGCCAACAAGCCCATTCCCCTGACGGAGGAAGAGGTGCTTGCCATGGGCATGGAAAAGCACGAGATCGTGGTCAGGTACAATGTGGGCGACCATGTGAAAATCGTGGACGGCCCCCTGGCCAGCTTTACCGGCGTCGTCGAGGAGATCGAACCCGAGAAGAACCGCGTCAGCGTGATGGTCTCCATGTTCGGCCGCGAGACCCCGGTGGACCTGGAATTGGACCAAGTCGAGGTCCAGAACTGAAAAAAGCATCCTCAGGGTGCAAGTGGGAGGGGCTGAAAGGCCCCGCCAAGGACGGACGCTCAGAAGTCCGCTACCACATTTATATTTTAGGAGGTGCTACTCCGTGGCACAGAAGATTACTGGTTATGTAAAGCTGCAGATCCCCGCAGGCAAGGCGACTCCCGCTCCCCCCGTTGGCCCCGCTCTGGGCCAGCACGGCGTTAACATCGCCGCGTTCACCAAGGAGTTCAACGAGCGCACCAAGAACGACATGGGCATGATCATCCCCGTCGTCATCACCGTGTACGCCGACCGTTCCTTCTCCTTCATCACCAAGACTCCCCCCGCGGCTGTCCTGATCAAGAAGGAGTGCAACATCGAGTCCGGCTCCGGTGTCCCCAACAAGACCAAGGTGGCCACCATTTCCAAGGCTTCCGTCCAGAAGATCGCTGAGATCAAGATGAAGGACCTGAACGCTGCCAGCCTGGAAGCTGCCATGAGCATGATCGCCGGTACCGCCCGTTCCATGGGCGTCGTGGTCGGCGACTGACATTCACAACAATCAGCCGAGCGGCTGACAAAGCCGCTCCATACAGTGGGAGGAACTTAGAGTCCGAAGAACCACTATGAGGAGGAAGTAACATTGTTTAGAGGCAAGAAATATCAGGAGAGCGCCAAGCAGATCGACAAGAACACCCTGTACGAGGCTGCTGATGGCCTGGCTCTCATCTGCAAGACCGCCAGCGCCAAGTTCGACGAGACCGTCGAGCTGCACGTGAAGCTGGGCGTTGACTCCCGTCACGCTGACCAGCAGGTCCGTGGCGCCATCGTGCTGCCCCACGGCACCGGCAAGACTGTCCGCGTGCTGGTGTTCGCCAAGGGCGACAAGGCCGACGCTGCCCGCGAGGCCGGCGCCGACTATGTTGGCGATATGGATCTGGTTGAGAAGATCCAGAAGGAAAACTGGTTCGAGTTCGACGTGGTCGTCGCCAGCCCCGACATGATGGGCGTCGTCGGCCGCCTCGGTAAGGTCCTGGGCCCCAAGGGCTTGATGCCCTCTCCCAAGGCCGGTACCGTGACCCCCGATGTTGCCAAGGCCGTGAAGGAAGTCAAGGCCGGTAAGATCGAGTACCGTCTGGACAAGACCAACATCATCCACTGCCCCATCGGCAAGGTGTC
>JAGBDS010000014.1 GCA_017937405.1 Oscillibacter sp. | reverse complement strand
GCCCGGTCCTGTCACTTTTGCCTGTTGTAACTCGCTGCGTTTATCTTAATGACATTGCGCCGTCGGCGGTGTCCTTTTTATGTACGTTCTTACAGTACCAGAGACGGGGCGCTGTACACACGGGCAGCCAGCTCGCTGTTGAGCATGTACAGGCTTTTAGGGTCGGAACCGAACAGCTCCATCTTGGAGATCAAGTCATTGGCGTTGGTCTCCTCCTCGCCCTGCTCCTTCACGAACCAATCCAGGAACTGCATGGTGCGGAAGTCCTTCACCTCATAAGCGGCGGCGTAGATGTCGTTGATGAGGGAGGTCACATACTCCTCATGCTCCAGACCGGCCTTCAGGACCGTCATATCGCTGTCCAGCACCTTGTCAGGCTTAGCGATGGCGTCCAGGGTCACAGCCTCGTTGTTGTTGTGCAGATACTGATAGAACAGCAGGGCATGGTCCCGCTCCTCCTGGGCCTGAATCTTGTACCAGTTGGCAAAGCCGTCCAGTCCCCGGGCCTCAAAGTAGTTGGAGAAGTCCAGATACAGATAAGCGGAGTAGAACTCCTTGTTCACCTGCTGGTTCAACAGCTCTTTTACTTTAGCGTTCAGCATATGTCATTCCTCCATTTTAAAATCCTCGGCCATCCGGTCGATTTTACACTTTTTATCTTACCACACCGGCTTCAAAAAACAAGAAAAACTTCCTAGCGGCGCATCAGAACAGCGTGATCTGGCTGGTCTCCGCCATGCCCGCGAAGGCTCCCAGCGCCTTCAGCTGCTCAATATGGGTCTTGGACAGCTTGTTGCAGCACATGGCAAACTCCTCAATAGAGATAAAGGTCTTCCCTTTTCGCTTCTCCACCGTGTCGATGGCCGCCGACTCACCCAGACCGTGGACGGTAACGAACGGCGGCAGCAGGCCGTTCTCCGTCACCTTGAACTTGGTAGCGTCGGACTCATAGATGTTGATGGTGTCGAAGTGGAAGCCCCGGAGGTAGAACTCGTAGCAGACCTCCAGCGTGGTCAGCAGGTTCTGCTCCACGGCAGTGGCATCTTTATTATTCTCGATCTCCCTGATTTTCCGCTTCACCGCGTCCTTGCCGGCGCAGCAGTATTCCGCGTCAAAGGCCTTGGCCCGGACAGAGAAGAACGTGGCGTAGAACGCCAGGGGCTCATGGACCTTGTACCAGGCAATGCGGAAAGCCATCATGACGTAGGCCACGGCGTGGGCCTTGGGAAACAGGTAGCCGATCTTCGCCAGGGAGTCAATGTACCACTCGGGAACCTCGTGGTCCCGCATGGCTTCTACCCAGCCCTCGTCGAAGCCGCCCTTCTTCACCTTGCCCTTTCGGACTTTCTCCATGATCTTGAAGGACATTTTGGGGTCCAACCCCTTGGAGATCAGATACAGCATAATGTCGTCACGGCAGCCCACAGTCTCCAGAACGCTGGCCGTACCGCTGACGATCAGCTCCCGTGCGTTGCCCATCCACACATCGGTACCGTGGGAGAAGCCGGACAGCCGCACCAGGGTGTTGAAGTCCTTGGGCTGGGTGTCGATCAGCATCTGCCGGGTAAACCGGGTGTTGAACTCCGGGATCGCCACAGCCCCAGTGGGGCCCAGAATCTCGTCATTCTCATAACCCAGCACCTTGCTGGAGGTAAAAATGGACATGGTGTCCGGGTCATCCAGCGGAATCTCATGGGGGTCCACGCCGGTCAGGTCCTGCATCATGCGGACCATGGTGGGGTCATCGTGTCCCAGCATGTCCAGCTTCAGGATATTGGCCTCCATGGAGTGGTATTCAAAATGAGTGGTGATGGTGTCGGAGCCGTCATCGTCCGCCGGGTGCTGGACGGGACAGAAATCCTCCATGTCCTTGTCGTCAGGGACGACCACCAGGCCGCCGGGGTGCTGGCCCGTGGTGCGGCGGACGCCCACGCAGCCCAGGGTGAGCCGGTTCTCCTCTGCCCTGCCGGCGGTGATTCCGTTTTCCTCCAAATACTTCTTTACGAAGCCAAATGCGGTCTTTTCCGCCAGGGTACCGATGGTGCCCGCCCGGAACACCTGGGTCTCTCCGAACATCTCAATGGCGTGGCGGTGGGCCTTGGCCTGGTACTCGCCGGAAAAGTTCAGGTCGATATCAGGCACCTTGCCGCCGCCATAACCCAGGAAGGTCTCAAAGGGGATGTCGAAGCCGTCCTTGATATACTGCGTGCCGCAGACGGGGCACACCTTGTCCGGCATGTCCGCGCCGCAGCCGTAGCTGCCGTCCAGGATGAATTCACTGTTTTTGCAGTTGGGGCAGCGGTAGTGGGGCGGCAGGGAGTTGACCTCCGTGATGCCGGACATGTAGGCCACCAAGGATGAACCAACAGACCCTCGGGAACCCACCAGATAGCCGTTTTCCAAGGACCGCTGCACCAGCTTCTGGGCGGACATATACACCACGTCGTACTTACCCAAAATGCCGCCCAGCTCCACATTCAGGCGGTCCACGATAAGCTGAGGCGGGTCTTCGCCGTAAAGCCGGTGGACCTTCTCCCACACCAGGCGGTTCAGATCCTCCTCAGAGTTTTCCAGCCGGGGCGGGAACAGCTCGCTGGGCAGCAGCTCGAAGGTCTCCACCTGGTCGGCCACCAGCCGGGTGTTCTCCACCACCACCTCGTAGGCCTTCTCTTTCCCCAGATAGCTGAACTCCTCCAGCATCTCGTCGGTGGTCTTGAAATAGATAGGCAGAGACTCGTTGGCGTCCGGGAATTTCTTAGACGCCAGCAGGATGTGGCGGTACACCTCGTCCTCCGGCTCCCGGAAATGGACATCGCCGGTGGCGCAGACAGGCTTGCCCAGCTCCTCGCCCAGCCTGACCACGGTGCGGTTGAACTCCCGCAGGTCCTCCTCCGACTGCACGTCGCCGTTGCGCAGCATAAAGCGGTTGTTACACAGGGGCTGGATCTCCAGATAATCGTAGAAATCCGCGATGCGCTTCAGCTCGTCCCAGTCCTTGTGGTCCACGATGGCCCGGAAAAGCTCGCCCGCCTCGCAGGCAGCACCCACAATGATGCCCTCCCGGTGCTCCTTCAGCAAGCTCTTGGGGATGGTGGGCACACGCTTGAAGTATTTCAGGTTGGAGGCGGAGATCATCTGGTACAGGTTTTTCAGGCCCGTCTTATTCCGGGCAATGAGGATGATGTGCTTGGGGAAACGGTTGGACTTGCTGCCCAAAGGCCGCAGCTTCTCCATCTCCGGGTTCACCGCCTGGAGGGTATGGATGCCCCGCTCATGGAGCATCTTCCAGAACGGGATCAGCATATAGCCCACGGTGGCAGCGTCGTCGCTGGCCCGGTGGTGGTTAAAGGCAGGCAAGTCCAGGTGCTCCGCCACAATGTCCAGCTTGTATTTATGCAGGTCCGGCAGCAGATTCTGGGCTAAAATCAAGGAGTCCACATAGGTAGGACGGAACTCCAGTCCCACCTGCTTGCAGCCAGCCCGGATGAAGCCGATATCGAACTCGGCGTTATGAGCCGCCAGGGGACGGCCGTTCACAAACTCCAAAAAGTCGGTCAGGGCGTCCTTCAAGGAAGGTGCGTCTTTCAGCATCTCGTCGGTGATACCAGTCAGGCCGATGATTTCCGGCGTCAGGCGGCGGTTGGGATTGACGAAGGTCTGAAACCGCTCCGCGATCTCACCGTTTTTCAGCACCACCGCGCCGATCTCCGTGATGGCCTCCCGGTCTACTTTCAATCCAGTGGTCTCAATGTCGAAGCAGACGATTTCGTCGTCCAGACTGCAGTCCTGGGTGCCGTGGACCACCACCCGGTCGTCGATGTTGTTGATAAAATAGCCCTCCACGCCGTAAAGGATTTTGATTTTATCCCCCGCGGCGTGCCATGCGTCCGGGAAGGACTGGGCCACGCCGTGGTCGGTAATGGCGATGGCGGGATGGCCCCAGCGGATAGCCTGCTGGATGACCTCCTTGGTGTCCGTCAGGGCGTCCATGTTGCTCATGCGGGTGTGGAGGTGCAGCTCTACCCGCTTCACCGGAGCGGTATCCTTCCGCTCCTCGTGCTCAATGATGTTGATGTGATAGGGGTTGAGCTGGATGTCCTTGCCGTCCCAGGTAGGCTCCATCTTGCCCTGGACGCACAGCCACATGCCGGGCTTGATAGCGCTCTCCAAACCCTGGGCCTCCTTGGTGGTCAGATTCTTCTGAACCGTGACGGAGTTGGTATAGTCCGTCATGTCAAAGCTCAGCCGCCACATACCGGGCCGCCGGGTCTCCCGGCACTCGAAGGTGAACACCTTGCCGCTGACCGTGGCAGTGCCCATTTTCAAATTCAATTCCTTCATGGGGCTGGGCCGGGCCTTGATGGGATTTCCCATCAGTACCTTCCCTAGCGCAGGCTTGCCGCCCTTACTGTCGGTAGGCGCCGCCTGCACAGGCGCGGACTTTGCAGGTCCTGCCGGAGCTTTGCAGGTCGCATCAATATCCACGCTGGTAAAGCCGTACACCGCCCGGATGGCTTCTTTCACGCTTTGCAGATCCTCCTCTGACAGCGCGGTCCTCACCATCAACAGCAGCCGGATGGTCATGGCGGCCTGATCGATAGAGGCGCCAGTCAGCTCCGCCCCGGCCAGCTTCAGCCGCAGCTCTCCTGAGAGCTGCAGCTCCGCGAACATTTCAAAAAATGGGATGTTTCTGGACATGGTCTCCTCCCGGAACGTCTCGTTTACCGCAGAACTGCGGCGCTGCCCGCGCCGCAGTCCAGTCTTCTCTCACAACTTCTCAATTTCCGCCATTAAAGCATCCACAAGCTGCTCCTGCGGTACTTTGTAAAGGACTTCTCCTTTTCGGAACAACAGGCCCTCACCCTTGCCTCCGGCAATGCCGATGTCGGCGGCAGAGGCCTCTCCGGGGCCATTGACGGCACAGCCCATCACGGCCACCGTGATGTTTTTGTGGCAATTCGCCAGCCGCCGTTCCACTTCTTCCGCGATAGGGATGAGGTCGATGCGGGTGCGGCCGCAGGTGGGACAGGCGATGAGGTTCACGCCCTCCTTCCGCAGTCCGGCGGCTTTCAAAATCTTGTGGGCGGCATAAATTTCCTCCACCGGGTCGGCGGTCAGCGTCACCCGAATAGTGTCACCGATGCCCATGCAAAGGAGGCCGCCGATACCCATGGCAGACTTCACCATACCCATGGAAGGCGTGCCCGCCTCAGTGACACCCAGATGCAGCGGATAGTCCGTCCGCTGGCTCAGCAGGGTGTAGGCCTTCATGGTCAGGGGCACATCGGAGCACTTGACGGAAATACAAATATCGTCAAAGTCGAACTTGTTCAGCAGATGTACGTGGCCCATGGCGCTCTCCACCAGAGCCTCGGCCGTGACGCCGCCGTACTTCGCCCGCAGTTCCTTCTCCAGTGAGCCGCCGTTGACGCCGATGCGGATAGGGATGTGCTTTCGGTTACACATATCCGCCACGGCCTTCACATTTTCCTCAGCACCGATGTTGCCGGGGTTGATGCGGATGGCGTCGATGCCCCGCTCTGCGCACTCCAGGGCGTATTTGTAGTTGAAATGAATATCAGCGATCAGCGGAATATTGATCTGCTCCTTGATCTTATCGACTGACTCCGCCGCCGCCTGGTCCGGGATGGCCACCCGGATGATCTCACACCCGGCGGCCTCCAGCTCCTTGATCTGGGCCACGGTAGCGGCTACATCGTCGGTCTTTGTATTGCACATGGATTGGATGGACACCGGGGCGCCGCCGCCCACGGGGACCTTCCCCACGAATAATTGCTTTGTCATAAAACGTCCTCCCTATCGAAACAGCTTGAACACATCCTGGAACGTCACCAGCAGCATGAAGCCCATCAGCACCACAAAGCCCGCGGCGTTCACTGCCGCCTGGTACTTCTCCGGCACCCGCCGTTTGAACAGCAGCAGGGACACGGCATCCACCAGCAGGAAGAAAATACGGCCGCCGTCCAGCGCCGGAACGGGCAGCATATTCATGACGGACAGATTCACCGCCAGCAGCGCCGCAAAATAGAAAATCTGGCTCCAGGCGTCCCGGACAGTAGCCGCCGATGCGCCCACCTCGGTCATGGTGGAAACGATCCCCACTGGACCGCTGAGGTCCTCCATGGACGCGCCGCCGGTAAACAGCTGCTTCAGGCTGAACACCACCAACTGAACAAAGTCCAGAGCCGTATTCCAGGTGTATTTCAGCTTAGCCCCCAAAGTGGCCTCCTGAAGTTCCACACCCACATAGATGCCAAAGCCGTTGTAGGGCGTCCCGCTGCTGTCGGAATAGGTCTGCCGGGCCATGGGGAAATCCTTCAGCACGATCTTCTCCCCGTCCCGGATGACCTCCAGGTCGATGGTGTCGCCCTTGTGATAGCTGAGGAATAAGGACGCGTCACCCCGCAGATAGGTGCGGTAGCCGTCGATTTTATAGAAAATGTCGCCTTCCATCAATCCGTCCTCGCCCTGAAGGGCAAATTCCGGGGCAAAGCCCACCAGCTTATCCGTGTAAAAGCCTGTGGCGCCGGCATACAGCACCAGCAGAATCACCACGCCGGTGATAAAATTCATCACCGACCCGGCGGCCAGAATGATGAACTTTTTCCAGAAGCCCTGACGGACAAAAGAACGGCTGTCGCCGGTATCCTCATCCTCTCCCTCCATGGCGCAGAAGCCGCCGATGGGCAGCGCCCGGAGGGAATACTCGGTCTCCCCCCTCTGCCTATGCCAAAGCAAAGGACCCATACCGATGGAAAACTCATTGACCTTCACGCCGCAGAGCTTGGCAGCCAGGAAGTGACCCAGCTCATGGACGGCGATCAGAACGCCGAAAATCAGAATTGCCGCCAGGATAAATACAGGTTTCATGCGATAGCTCCTAAAAACTCAATCTCCGAGAACGACCTGCCGTGCCGCCCGGTCCGCCTCCAAAATCTCCTCCAGCGTGGGGCGATGCACCACAGGCACCTTTGCCCGGGCTTCGGCCACCAGGCGGGGAATGTCGTGGAAGCCGATTTTATCCGCCAGGAACAGCCGGACGGCCTCCTCATTGGCGCCGTTCAGAATGGCGCAGGCGCTGCCGCCCTCGGTGGCGGCCTCCTCGGCAAGCCGCAGGCACGGGAAAGCATCCCGGTCCGGGGCTGCGAAGGTCAGGGGCGGGCAGGTCAAAAGATCCAACGGCTCAGCAGGGTTCATCCCCCGCTCCGGGTACGTCATGGCATACCGGATAGGCAGGCGCATATCCGGGGTCCCCAGCTGGGCAAGCACCGCGCCGTCGTGGTACTCCACCAGAGAGTGGACGATGGACTGGCGGTGGATGACCACATCCACCTGCTCCAAGGGCAGGCGGTAGAGCCGCATGGCCTCAATGACCTCCAGGCCCTTGTTCATCAGCGTGGCGCAGTCCACGGTGATCTTGGGGCCCATCTTCCAGTTGGGGTGTTTTAAAGCGTCCGCCTTTGTCATTTTACCCACTTCATCATAAGTCATGCCATAAAAAGGCCCGCCGGAGCAGGTCAAAATCAGCCGCTTGATCTCCCGGCGGTCGGAACAGCCCTGCACGCACTGGAAAATGGCGGAATGCTCGGAATCCACCGGAACGATCTCCGCCCCGGCAGCATCCGCTGCGTCCATGACCAGTTCTCCCGCGCAGACCAGCGTCTCCTTGTTGGCCAGGGCGATGCGCTTTTTCTCCCCGATGGCGGCCAGCGTGGGCCGCAGGCCAACCATGCCCACCACGGCGGTGACCACGGTGTCTGCTTCCGAAATCACGGCGGCCTCCATCAGGCCGTCGAACCCGCCGATGACCTTCGTCTCCGTGTCCGCCAGACGGACAGTCAGGTCCTTTGCCGCCGCCTCGTCGGTCAAAACGGCAAGGCGCGGTTTGAACTGCCGCACCTGCTCCTCCATGCGCTCCACGTTGGCATGGGCGGTCAGGGCCGCCACCTGCAGTCCCATCTGCTCCGCCACGTCCAACGTCTGGCGGCCAATGGAACCGGTGGAGCCTAAAATCGAAATCGTTTTACTCATAGTCTATTATTTCACCAGGTTCAAAATGATCTCAATGACCGGGGTCACGAACAGCACGCTGTCAAACCGGTCCAGCACGCCGCCGTGCTCCAGGAATAAATGTCCATAGTCCTTGATACCGAACTCCCGCTTGATAAGGGAGAAACTCAGGTCGCCTACCTGGGCCACAATGCTGCACAGCAACGCCAACAGTGCCATGGCGCCATAACCGGTGCTGCCGCCGAACCAGCGGTCCATGACGAAGGCGAACAGCAGACCGCATACCACGTTGCCCGCCATGCCGCCAATGGAACCCTCGATGGTCTTTTTCGGGCTGACCTTGGGGGCCAGCTTGTGCTTGCCAAAGGCCCGGCCCGCGAAGTAGGCAAAGGTGTCGCAGGCAAAGCTGAGGATAAAGGGCAGCAGCAGATAAGCCCGGTGGATGCCGGACGATTCCATGCGAAGGAAGGCCGCAAAGGAATAGCCGATGGCAATGCTGCCGAACAGGCCCGCCATGATTTGGGCAAACTTTACTTCCCCAGCCTTTAAGATAGCATAGCCAAAGAAAATCAGCGCTTCTAAGACAAACAGAAATGCCATATGCGCCGGACGGTCGTAGTACCATTCCACGGTGAACACAGCGCAGATGGCGCTGATGCCCACCAGTTCGCTGCGCTTCACGCCGCTGACGCACTTTTGCAGTTCCATTGCGCCGATGCCCGCCAGCAGGCACAGTGCGATCAGCATCACGATGGACGGCGCCCACAGCACCACCCAAACCAGCACCGGCACGCCGATAACGGACACCAGCACTCTGGACTGTAAAGAACTCATCTCTTCACGCCCCCAAACCGACGGTCCCGTCCCTGATAAGCCGCGATAGCCTTGTCCAGCTCGGCCTCATCGAAGTCCGGCCACAGCACGTCGGTAAAATAAAATTCCGAATAGGCGCACTGCCACAGTAGGAAGTTGGAAAGCCGCAGCTCCCCGCTGGGCCGGATGATCAGCTCCGGGTCCGGGATGCCCCGGGAATCCAGATACCCGGAGAACATAGCGTCGTCCAGGTCTTCCGGCTTCTTCTCTCCTGCCGCGCAGTCGGCGGCAAACTGCCGCACCGCCCGCAGGATCTCGTCCCGTCCGCCGTAGTTCAGGCAGACGTTGGCCTGAAAGTCATCCTTGGCAAGATGCTCCGTGATCTCGTCCGTCTCCCGTGCCAAAGCCCGCAGCTCCGGGTCAATAGGCGCCATGTCTCCAAAGAAATGGAGCCGGATGTGGTCCCGTTCCATGGTATCCACCGCTTCCAGCAGATACTTTTTCAGCAGAGCCATGATAGCTCCCACCTCGTCGGCGGAGCGCTTCCAATTCTCCGTGGAAAAAGCATACACCGTCAGGTACTGGACGCCGATATTTTTACAATAAGTGGCGATGCGGCGGAAGGTCTCAGCACCCGCCTTGTGGCCGGCAGTCCGGGGAAGTCCCCGCTTTGTGGCCCAGCGGCCATTGCCGTCCATGATAATAGCGATGTGGCGAGGCAGGTTTTTCCCCTGCCCCGCCTTATCGGTGGTTTTCAATACATTTGCCATCAGACCGCCATCAATTCCTTCTCTTTTTTCGCCAGCAGTTCATCCAGCTTCTTGCAGCTGTCGTCGGTCAGCTTCTGGAGGTCCTTCTCCACCTGCTTCAGCTCATCCTCGGTGATCTCAGACTTCTTCTCCTGCTTCTTGAAGTTGTCCATAGCGTCCCGGCGAATATTACGGACAGCCACCTTGCCGCCCTCGGCATACTTATGGATCTGCTTCACCAGCTCCTTACGGCGCTCCTCCGTCAACTGGGGGAAGGTCAACCGGATGCAGCGGCCGTCGTTCTGGGGATTAATGCCCAGGTCGGAGTTCTGGATGGCCTTCTCAATGGATTTCAGGGCCTTGCCGTCCCATGGAGAGATGACCAGCGCCCGGGGATCAGGAGAGGAAATGGCCGCGATCTGCTGGATGGGAGTGGGGCTGCCGTAGTAGTCGACCATAATACGGTCCAGCACGGCGGCGTTGGCACGGCCCGCGCGCACGGAGGCAAAGTCCGCGGCCACGGAGTCGATGCTCTTCTTCATCTTTTCCTCGTAAACTTTGTACTCGTCCTTCAACATAATAGGGTCCTTCCTTTCACATTCATTCTGTTATGGGGAGGCGCATACGCGCAGTCTTATTCTTTCACGATGGTGCCCACATTCTCACCGCACAGGGCGCGGATGATATTCCGGGGGTCCTTCAGAGCAAACAGCAGCACGGGGATGTGGTTATCCATGGACAGAGAGGTAGCCGTGGTATCCATGACCATCAGATGCTGGGCCAGCACATCGTCGTAGCTGATGGTGTCGTACTTGACGGCGGTGGGGTCCTTCACCGGGTCGGCGCTGTAAACGCCGTCCACATTCTTGGCCAGCAGGATGACGTCGGCGTTGATCTCCGCCGCCCGCAGCACCGCCGCGGTGTCGGTGGAGAAGTAGGGATTGCCGGTGCCCGCGCCGAAGATGACCACACGGCCCTCCTCCAGGTGCCGGATGGCCCGACCGCGGATGTAAGGCTCGGCAATGGCCCGCATTTCGATGGCAGTCTGGACCCGGACAGGGATACCCTTCTGCTCGCACACATCGGCCACCGCCAAGCAGTTCATCACCGTCGCCAGCATGCCCATGTGGTCGGCCCGGGTGCGCTCCATCTTGCCGCCGCTGTTCTTGGCACCGCGCCAGAAATTACCGCCACCGACGACCAGGCCCACCTGAACGCCCATTTCCAGGCATTCCTTGATGACATCGCAGACGCTGCCGATCATTTCAAAATCCAGGCCGGAACCCTTGCCGCCAGCCAGCGCCTCGCCGCTGATCTTCAGCAAGACGCGTTTATAAACAGGCTTTGCCATATCAAAAACCTCCGTCTTTTTTCGTAGACTTTAACATTTATATTTTAGCGTATTTTTCCGCTTTTGCATAGGGGGTAAACGAGATTTTCCGAAAAACCCCACAGAGCTTCCCCAATCCTGTTTACAGGCGCTCACTTTTCAGGAAGCAGATTGCTCTCATAGGGCGTCCTACCGGAGAGCACATCATCGTAAAAGCCCTGTTTCCAGTCGATATAGCGGACAGCCTCCTCCAGCTCCCGTATATGTTCCATCAGCTGTTCCCGTTTCCGGTCCAGAAGCACTTTTCTTTCGGAAATGGAGGACTGTCCCTGTTCACACAGGCCGACATAGTGCTTCATCTCCTGTATACTCATCCCGCAGCGCTTCAAACACCCCAGACTCTCGATCCACGCCACATCCCGGTCATCAAATAACCGATAATTGTTGGCATCCCGCTTCACGTTTGGCACCAGTCCCTGGTTGCAGTAAAATTTCAGTGCTTCGTAAGTCATCCCTGTCTTTCGGCAAACCTCTTTCATGGAATACAGCACCGTCTACCCCCATTTCTCCAAATAAAATTTAAAAAGGGTATTGACCGGTTGTTACAACCGGGTTGTACAGTGAAAGCATACCACAGTTGTGTCCGCTTGGCAAGAACGTGGTCAGAACCACACTTCATGAAACTGGAGGAACCACCATGGAATATGTAACATTGCGCAATGGAGTCAAAATGCCCGTTCTGGGCTATGGTGTTTATCAGGTACCGCAGGATATTTGCGAACGCTGCGTCCTGGATGCTTTACAGGTGGGATACCGCGCCCTGGATACAGCCCAAAGCTACTTTAACGAAGAGCAGGTGGGCAGTGCGGTCCAAAAATCAGGTATTCCCAGAGAGGAAATATTTTTGACGACCAAAGTCTGGCTTGAGCATTACGGCTATGAGCAGACGAAAGCAGCCGTATTGGAATCCATGCAAAAGCTGCGGACCGATTATCTGGACCTGGTGCTTCTGCACCAGCCCTTTGCGGATTATTACGGTGCCTATCGGGCGCTGGAGGACCTGTACGACGTCGGAAAGCTCCGGGCCATCGGTATTTCTAACTTCTATCCGGACCGGATGGTGGACATCGCCTCCTTTGCCCGTATCCGTCCCATGGTCAATCAGGTAGAGGTCCATCCTCTCCACCAGCAGTCCGAGGCCAAGCAATGGCTGGAGAAATACGGCATCCAAATGGAAGCCTGGGCCCCCTTCGCTGAAGGCCGGGGCGGCCTGTTCACAAATCCGGTGCTCACCCAAATCGGCGCCAAATACGGAAAAACGGCGGCACAGGTGATCTTGCGTTGGCATATCCAGAGGGGCATCGCCATTATCCCCAAATCCACTCACATTGAGCGGATGCGGGAAAACCTGGACGTGTTCGATTTTGTCCTGACACCGGAGGACATGGAAGCTATTGCCGCTCTGGACCAGAAGCAGAGCGTCTTCTTCTCCCATCAGGACCCGGCCATGGTAGAGTGGTTTGTAAACATGGTGGAGGAGCGCAAAGGACAGCATGACTGCTCCAAAGAGCAGAAAAGCTGGTAGCGCAAAAAAGGAACGGCTCACGCCGTTCCTTTTCCTTATTGTATAAAAAATACCACCGGCTGTGCCGGTGGTACTAAAAAGCTTTAGCTATGCGGAGAAAAAAGTATCCTCCTTTGGTAAAATAGCGAAGGTCTGCCAACCACGCAAAGAAACCAAAGATAGTGGGATATCTGAAGGGAAAGCGTAGCCTGATGATATTTGAGAAGTATGCCAACATGAAGTACAAATATGGAAACCGGTATTTTTGGTGCAGAGGGTACTATGTGAGTACAGTGGGGCGAAATCGGCGTGCAATCGAGCAATACATCAGAAATCAGCTGCAGGAAGATTTATCGGAAGACCAACTGACGATAAAAGAATATGTTGACCCGTTTACGGGTCAGCCAGTAAAAGATGGCAAGTAAATAAGCCCCCTTTAGGGCCGGGCGTAAAATTTTGTGTAAGCGATTTTCGACAAAGTCAAGAATGGTGCTGAAAAGCAGGGCAGATTCTGGCCTGAATCCCTTGATTATCGAAAGCCATGGCGGTCAGAGCGGTATGCGCGCCGGCACGGCGTGAATGCCGGGCTGGCCGCCATGGCATACTAGGACAAGGGAATCAGCCAACGGCTCGGTCGGCGAACATGATCTCCAGCTGGCTGAGCACCAGATCCCAGTTCTGGTATCTGGCGTGCCAGTGCTTCACGATGCGCTGTGAGGCCAGATACAGCATCCGGCGCAGGGAGTCATCATTCGTGAAGGAGGG